>JAWOBZ010000107.1:0-55124 GCA_046484045.1 Thermoplasmata archaeon
CATAAACTAGATTCTTATTACGAGATCGACCTCCCGACTTTGATAGAATCTGATAGGGAAGACAAACTCGAGATCTTCAAATATTTCTACCTGTTCTTCAGGAAAGAAGCTTTTGTAGAAGATAAACGTGGAAATTCGTTCTTAGACAAGATATACGATAAGAGCCACATATTCTCTCAGGAATTGGGTGAGAACCTAAAAGAGAACATATACGAGGCCATAAAACTGATGGCCGAGGGTTTCTTGAAATTCCCACAGAACGAACTCGATCCAGTCGAAGATATTGACGTGATCCACGATAGTTCTTTAGTTTACCTATACAGGATGATATTCGTTCTCTACGCGGAGAGCGAAGGTAGGGACCTGCTTGATACTAAGAACAGGATCTACAATCAGGAATACAGCTTGAATACTCTCAAACAGGAAGTCTGTGAGGAATTGGAGAAAAGTGAGCCTAAATACAGGGAATGGCAGCACGATCTTTGGGATGATCTGGAAGAGCTGTTCTTATTGATCGATAAAGGTAGCAGGAACATGGGTATTCCCGAGGAAGACCTGTACATACCTGCTTACAACGGAGGTCTTTTCAGAACGGAGGTAGACGACGATGCTAACGAAGAAAATGTGTTCCTGCAGGAAAACAAGGTTGGAGATTCTTACCTGGCCGAAGTTATAGATCTGTTGACAAGGCACGAGAGCGACAATGGTAAAGGGAGAGTATTCGTGGATTATTCTTCTCTGGATATCAGGCATCTCGGGAGCATCTACGAAGGTTTGTTGGAATATCACCTGAACGTAGCTCCGGAGCCTATGGTGGCAGTTAAGGACGGGAAAGAGCAGACGTGGGTTACTGAGAAAGAATACGATGAGGACGATGGGAAAATAGTTGAGAAACTGGACGAAGGCGACGTGTATCTAACTACTGACAAAGGTGAAAGGAAAGCAACCGGATCTTATTATACGCCGGAATACGTTGTCCAGTATATCGTAGAGAACACTCTAGATCCGATCTTGAAAGATATAAAAGAAGAATTGTTGAAGGAAGCCGGCGGGAATTTCGCAGATCAATTCGCCGAGAGAGTTTTCGAACTGAAGATATTGGACCCTGCCATGGGCAGCGGCCATTTTTTGACTAACGTTGTTGATCACTTGGCGAAAGAGATCGTTAACGCTCATGAGAAACAAGCGGAAGAATTCGGTGCTGAAACGGTGGATGAAAGCCACGACATACACTGGGCCCGAAGGCAGGTAGTCCAGAGATGCATTTATGGGGTGGATCTTAATCCTATGGCTGTAGAGTTGGCTAAAGTCTCGCTGTGGTTGAGGACGTTGGCATCACAGCAACCTTTGGCGTTCCTGGACCATCACTTGAAGACAGGGAATTCTCTGATAGGATCTGATATCGAAGAGATCGAAGAATTGAGTTCTAGCAGTTCAAAGAAAGAGGAAAATTTAGCATCGCTGGAAGACTTCGGGATGACCAAGAAGGGGACCATGGAAGATTTGATGAAAATATATCAGGATTTCATCAAGATCGAGAATCAAGAACTTAAGGACATAAAAGAGATCGAGAAAAAATATCACGATTTCGAGCACGAACCGATAAAAGAAAGGCTCGAAGCTATGGCTAACGTTCACACTGCCAGGGAGTTCGGGTTAGACATTCCTAGAGGTGCTTTCGAGAAGATGGCGAAAGGAATTGATGACGAATCTTCATGGAAGAAGATTGAGGGTGAAGGATGGTTCAAGGAAGCGCAGGAATTGGCCGAGGAAAAGAATTTCTTCCACTGGAAACTTGCTTATCCAGAAACGTTTTATGATGAGGATGGTGAGGAGAAGAAAGTAAATGCTGGGTTCAATGTGGTGATGGGGAATCCACCTTATATCAGTATACAGCAATTAAGCAGAGATGACAAATCATACTACAATTCCAGGTATACTACTGCGATAGGTAATTATGATATCTATGTTCTCTTTGTAGAACTGGGGATGAAATCATTGAACAAATGTGGTAGATTTGGGTTTATCTTGCCGAATAAGATGTTCCGCGTTGATTACGGTCAAGAAATACGAAGATTGTTATCAGAACGGCGACAAGTGGCAGGCGTGATCGATTTTGGATCAAACCAAGTTTTCATAGATTCTGCAACAACCTATACATCTATTCTATTTCTTCAAGCTGATGAACGAGATCATTCATTTACTTATTGGAAACTTGTAGATGGTGGTGATCCCGCAAGTCTCTTTAGGAAAGAACAATTATCAGACAACTGGAAAAAAGGAACTTTTGATAATTCATCTCTCTCTGCAGAACCTTGGAACTTCCATAGTGACATAATCAAATCTTTATTTAGTAAGGTTGAACGTAAATCTATACCTTTAGGTGATATCACAAAATCTATCGGAAGAGGGACAAGTACGGGTGATGATGATATATTTATTGTGAATAAAGAAGAGAAAAGAGAAGGCTTAACTTTATGCACATCCTCGGTTGAAGAGGATCCTTTTTTGATTGAAACAGCGCTATTAAGGACACCAATACACTCTACAAATTTCGGAAAATATAGATTCACCCCCCACCTCAATAAAAAACTCATCTGGCCGTATGATGAAAACAGTAATCTCATCTCAGAAAAAATCTTCGCAGAACATTATCCTAATGCCTGGGAATATTTAAAACGACATAAAGGAGATCTAGAAAATCGCGCAGATTTTTCTGTATGGTACGGATATAGTGCTCCAAGAAACCTTAAAGTTCACAAAGAAGCAGATATGATAATCCCTTTATTAGCAGAAAAACCTTCTTTTGCACCATTCCCCAAACCACAAGATAATTACGCACTTTTAGCTAGTGGGGGATTTGCTATATCTTTAAGTGATGAATTCGAATATTCTCCACACTATGTCTTATCAATCATAAATTCATCTTTACTATTTCTATATCTTAGGTCGATAAGCAATTACTTCCGTGGAGGATATATTACCTGCACCAAACAATATTTTAGCCAGTTACCTATTCACCAAGTTGAGTTTACGACTTCTCCAAAAGATAATAAAGAGAAGATAGATAAAGTAATCCGAGAGATAAAAGAAAGTATAAAATTGGATAAAAAGGTTGATTTTTCCGATATCCAAACTGGAAAACCAGTTTTATCCCACAATATTCTATCGAAATTAGCAGATAAAATGATACATCTCACTGCAGATCGAGATCGAATTAATCTAAATATACAGGATTATCTTGGAAATTACTCAGACGGCAAAACCTTGGGCGAACTTTATACTCCTGCGAAAGGCCTTTCTGATGAAATTCTTATGGATACTGCTGTAAACAATAATAGCTTGAGAATTGGATGCGTTTTCTTTAAAAATAGGGGCAATCAACTTGTTTTGTTTGTTTCAGCACGCTACAAACCAGAAAACCCAGAAGAACATGAAACCGATCGATGGGGGTACACCGAAACAGAGCTGATCCCCGCGATGAAGTTCACCGGAAGCGAGAAAGAACTGGCGTTGATAAGGGAATTCACAAAATTAGCAGTAGATAAAGCCGGAGGGTTCGCTAACTTCAGGGAAAAAGCCACTAAAACCATGTCGATCTTGGACCGGTTGGAGAAGTTGACCCTACCGAAGTTGAGCGATGTTAAGGATGGGTTGGAAAAGTACCTGAAACAGAAGGAGAAAGCAGAACGATTAGAGGAAGAGATCAGGGAAACGGATCACACCATCGATGCGATCGTGTTCGATCTATATGAGCTCGATGAGGAAGAAGTAGTAACTGTTCTAGATTCCCTCGATACTCCGGAAGATGATAAGGAAAACATCTTGGAGAAATTTAGAGAGATCCATGAATAATAGTAAACGTATCTGAAAGGGCGAATATTGAGAAAAATATTATCGCAATTTTATAGATCATTTGTCCGACGAACAGGTAAGTTTTTATTATTTCAAACATACACAATAATTGATCATATTCAAGGCCACACAAACCAGAATTAGATAGGAAAATTTTTAATAGCCCACTATAATAACTATAATGAAGGCGTATAGGTGTAACTATGCAAGAACACATAGATATGGACATGTCGTTCGATGATTTTATATCTTCAAAGAACATACTTGAGAAAAAGAATATTCTACTCACCGTCAGCCCTAAAAAGTCAAATAGATTTTTGATAAATCAATTGGAATCGATGGGTATAAAAAACATTCTTAATGTTGTTGAGATGGATAGTTTCTCTTTTATCCATGCACAAAAATCAGCTAATGAATCTATATATATAGGATATCAAAAGGAAGACGGCTTAGGATTTTTTGTAACTGATTGGAATAAAACAGATGAGATGAAATATCGATTAGAATCACCCCTTCAAAAAACAAAAGATATAACTCAATTATGGATTAAGCCGTACATACTTAATCATATGGTTGACGAACTTATGAAAAGGTTACCAAATTTCAAGATTAGTTGGTTCTCTAGTATTTATAATCCCTCTTACAAAAGTGAGAAGAATATAAAACGTCCAGATACTAAAAAATCACTCCAGTATAAAGGCGAAGACGGATTAAAAATGTTGTTAGAGCTAAGACAAAAATATGGTATAATGCCAAAAATAATCGAATTTTCTTTATCACCAAATAAAAAGTATAGGATAGACAATCGAGGTATTATTACAATTAGAAAGGGCAGTTTAAAACCGCTACAGAACACGATCCAAAAAGCGTTAGAAGAGATTAACCCTTGGATTAATGCATTTACTGAATCGGATATAAAAACGCGTCAAAGAAAGCTGACCAATTATTCAATTTCATTAAAGTGTGTAAGACCATGGAATGTAATATTAAAAAGAGATATGTTTTCTAACGAAATAAAGCTTTTTGAGAAAAATGTATCTTCAAAAGAATGGGGATTTGCACCTATGAGGAATTTCCTTAATTTTAATGAGGATAATACAGTTGAAAATTATTCAGCAAGGTATTTTGATAAGATAAACCATACCTCTTTCAGAGTGGATTATACGGATAAAAGGCATAGTTTCTCTATCTATCCCCATCAACATAAATCTCTATCCGGTGGTATGAGGTTTGTACAGTCAATTCATGAACTACTCGATAACAATATTGTTGCCGGCTGAGGGATTTTTTTGGCTAAAAATTTTAAAGAGTTTAAAAATAAACTTAACCAAAGAGAAAAAAAGATATTGGAGAGTATCAAAGAGGAAAAAGAGGAAGAAGCTCGGGAGGAGGCTAAGAACGAGTTTATTAATAAAATGCAAAGGAATGAACGTCATGATGCTATAGTTGGAAAAATAGCACTCACATTCTTTCCAGGTTCAGAATTAAATGAAGAAACAGGATATGAATTCATTACTTATGAGCCTCTTTTTGAAGTGGCCAGTATCGACGGTGGAAATAAGATACCTGATATTTTAATAGCATCAGAGAAAGAAAAATCAATATTTACTATAGAAGTAAAGACCAGGGATGCTAATAAACCAATCAGAAAAATAAAGAAGGTCAAAAAAACTTTTAACGAATATAAATCAAGATTGAATGAATTTTTAGCAGAAGATGTAGAAAATTTTAGTAATTCGTATGTGCTTGTAGTTGATGATTTTTTTAGAGCAACTCAATTAGCGGATGATTGTCATGACGAAAATATATCTTTGTGGATATTCGAAGATGATATGGTTAAACTCCATTCCGGATCTACTACCCACAATATTGAATTAGATGAAGCTTTTTCAGATGGATATCAAGTTGAAGTGGGAAATTCTGTTTACTATACTCCTAGCTCGCCGAGTTATATAATTGCTAAAAATGTACTTATGGATATTTTTCAAAAGAATATGAGTGAGGGGAAGGAAAGCCCAAAAATATTTTCAAAAGAAGAGTTTCTGACTATGTTTTTAAACTCTACATATTTTAGTAGTGGTGAAATCGATAAAGACTCTGAGATTTATAAGACATTAGTACGTAAAGTTGAAGATGTTTTAAAAGACTCGGAAAAGATGGGGGTTATTTCACAAGAGGATTTACCTGAAGGGTCTTATAAGATATATACTAGGGGGAAAACCGATGAAGAACCCATCATCAAAGGAATTGAAAGGAAATGGCAGAATGAGTATATCGAAAATAACTACAAAACGATAGCTGAGAAAAATTCAATAGCCTTTTTTGAGAAAAAAAGGCGGAAAGAACCAAGTTTAGAAGAATATATGTGAGTAAAAATCCACTAATTTTCCATCCTGGTATAGATTATTTCATTCTTGACCCTCCAAACTCGTTAACAGCGAGTTTCAGGGATATTCAACTTTCCCCTCGAAAATGAGAAAGTAAGATATCCCTGCGAGGGTTTTGATTTTCGCTTTCTCCACACTCACTCGGCAATCATATCACTCCCCCTCTCTTGGCCCTTTGGCTTGTTTTCTCTCCCTCACGTGGGGCAGGGAGTGAAGTGAGGTCGAGAAAAATGACTTCTAAGAACATAGAAGCCCAACCCGGCGGGCAGACAGAGCCGGGTAGTGAAGAAAACGAATTGATAGTTCCTCGTTTGAGAGGACTTGATGAGAACGGAGAGTGGATCTAGATGAGTATCGGATTCGATGATATCGCTCCAGACGGACTCCCGTTAGCGAGAAAGGTCCCTGAACACAAAAAATATCTTCAGGAACAGGGATTCGAGAAAGGTACAAAGCTCGGAATATGGGTCAGAGATTCCGATGAAGGAAGACAGGTGATCGATACAAGGGACGGGAAAGTATGCGGATACAGTTACGACGGGGCTGAAGACCCTGAAAAGATAGCTTTAAAGGTCAGGGAATTGAAGAAGGGTTGACCTTCTTCTCCCTTACACCCCCGCCCCCGTGTATCCACTCGTAAAGGAAAATGCGAGGGGTAATAGGTAAAAAATTGAAATGGGGGTAGTCCGGTAAAAAATTGAAAAGGGTCCCGTTCCGTATTCGCAAGTCATTTGATATAATATTTACTCAAAGGAAAAAAGAAAAAATTTTTAGAGAACGACTTCGATATTCGACTAGATCTTCAAAACAGCTCGGAAAAATAAGGTCAAAAAAGGGTGAAAAACTGGGGGAATTTGAACCCCAGTGAGTATGCTCCCGTCGGGATTCGAACCCGAGTGATCGGCTGTCTTTAGCCGGATAACGGCCTCGAAAGGCCGAGATGATTGGCCGGACTACACCACGGGAGCAAAAATGAACGCAGTGAATTTTTGCGACTTAGTGGAATCTCCGATTCCACGTTAGGACGCAAAATGCTTTACATTTTGCGACCTAGCGGAATTTTATTCCGCTTGAGGACAGAAATTCCTCAGGAATTTCTGCGACCGTAGGGAACTTGGTTCCCTAAGAGGACAAATTACTTCGTAATTTGCGACCTAGTGGGAATATTTCGTATTCAAATGAAAGCCACAAATGTTTACCTATCCAGACATACAGGCGTCTGGGTGCAGTAACCGCATTAAACAGCAGCCCTAATAAATAATTTTCTCCCTCCAAAAAGCTTATACTGTCATATTTATTCCACCATTCGGTGTTTCAAGTGGAAATGGATCCCTTCGTTTACGCTCACGAAAAAGAAGATGAAATCGTCTGGATGAGTCAAAATACAAACCAGTTGGAGACCTCTCCAAAGATACTGGAAGCTATGAAAGAGGCCCTGGAGACCCATAAATACAATCTTTATCCTTACAAACAGGGGGTCCTGGGTTTAAAACAGGCGATATTGGAGGATCTGGATCTAACGGATGGTTACGATGCGATTGTGACAAATGGGGCCATGGAAGCAACCTATAACCTCATGCGAGCCATGCTAAAAGAAGGTGAAAATGTAATAGCTTCAGACCCCAGCTTCATGCCGATACACCATCAAATTGAACTCTCGGGTGCCATCCCGAAAGAGATATTCGTCTACAAAGATCCTTACAAGATGAAAGTAGAAGAGGTGGAGGAGGCAGTCGATGGAAACACGAAGATGATACTCCTTATCGACCCACTCAACCCTCTGGGAACGGGTTACACAACTGATGAGGTAAAAGGTATAAGCCAGATCGCAGAAGATAATGATCTATTCCTGATCCACGATATAACGTATAGAGACTTCGCTTACGAACACGCCCTTGCCTCTAACTTCTATCCCGAAAAGACGATATTCGTTTACTCTTTCTCTAAAAGCATAGGCTTTGCCGGGATGAGACTGGGCTCGCTGATAATGCCGGATGAATACTCGGACATCCTACATAAATACAGAACTAACGTACTTTCTGCTAATGTGATCGCCCAGGTCGGTGCAAAAAAGGCGTTGGAGACTAAAAAAGAATGGATGGGTGCCATGATAGAGCAGTCTAGAAGAAATCAGGCACTCATCAAGGATGCAGTGGATAAGATCGATGGAGTGTATCTGCCGGTTTATCCTTCTAGTACGAACATGTTCGTTATGGATATTCAAGAAACCGGTTTAGACCCACAAAAGATCCAAGAAAAATTGCTATATGAGCACCATGTGTTCGTCAGAGGTGGGAATTACCTGTCAAAGAAAGCCGGGGACAAATTCGTTCGTATCTCCTTCACCGTGCCAGAAGAAGGTGTCAGGAGATTTTCGAAAGCCTTGCCAGTAGTAATAGATGAGTTAAGATGAGATTCGAAGCAGTTTGTGACGGAGTTTACAAAGAAGGCGCCGATTATTACACCTTGAATTTAGTGCCGGGTGAATCAGTCTATGGAGAGGAACTAGTCGAAGACGATGGTATGGAATACAGAAGATGGGACCCTTATCGAAGCAAATTAGCTGCGTTTTTAAAGTTGAAGGGAGCGTTACCAATAAGGTATGATATGGACATCCTATACCTGGGTGCTGGAGATGGAACGACGGTCTCCCATCTGTCTGATATCCTGACCTACGGGAAAATTTTTGCAGTAGAATCGTCGAAAAAACCCTATAAAAATCTTTTATCTTTGTCGAAGAAGCGGAAAAATATATTTCCGATTTTAGCCGATGCTAGAGATCCTGAAAACTACAGAGAGATCGTGCGTGATGTTGATATGGTCTATCAGGACATCTCTCAACGAGATCAATTCAGAATTTTGATGAAAAATCTCATGTTTTTGAAAGATGGATCCTATGTTTTCTTCGCAGTGAAAGCGAGAAGCATCGATGCTGCCAAACCGACTAAAGATATATTCAGGGATATGAGAGAGAGTATATTGGAGGAAGGTTTAAAAATTATAGAAGATGTAGATATATCAAGGTGGCAGAAGGACCACCGAATGGTACTGTTTAGAAATTGAGATGATGGAAAAGATGAAAGTGGCATGTCCCACCTGCGGAACTGAGATCGAGTTGGATGATCCCACCCTTGACGAGATGAACTGCCCCCATTGTGGTAGAAAGATCGTGTTCGGGAAAAAGTCCGACTTGGATGTATGAAAACCAAAGGTATTTTATCCTTGTATGATTAATACATGACGATGAGAGAGAACGAAGGAGACGAGGACGGGTTTTTCGGAACCTTGGCGGGTAAGATATGCCTGTTCTTCATTCCATTCATAATTGCATCATTTTTCCTGATCTCATTGTATATAATGATGGTGGATAAAAGCATGTTCTGGATAGTCGGAGGAGGGATGTTCGGCTATTTCTTTCCACCTGCGGGGAAAGAGAGTGTGATTCCACTGACGGTTGGAGCACTAAGGTCAAAATATGGTCTGACCCCAACTGTCGTGATCACTATGGTGGCTACGACCATCGCCTTCGTCGATATCGTGACATCCTACTTCCTCCTTTGGAATTTTTACATCGCAGAAAAAATACCTCTTATAGGCAAATGGATAAAGAGGTTCGAAGAATTCGGTGCTCAGAAGATGAAGGAAAAAGAGTGGATATCCCATATCGCTTTCGTCGGTGTGGCACTTTTCGTTGTATTTCCATTCCAGGGAAGTGGTGGTGTGGGAGCCTCGATTTTAGGAAAGGTAATTGGGATGGATAAGTACCATGCCTGGATTGCCATAATAATCGGTGCATTCTCGGGATGTTTTTTAATCTCCTTTGTATCCTACTTTTTAAGCGGTGCCGTGCTCAGTGCATTCAAAAGCGGTTTGTTCCAAGGCATCGGCGTTTTAGCGATCATAATCGTATTCTTTATATTCTTGTACTTTTACTTCAAGAACAGTGCGAATCTAAAAACAAAAATCAACAAGAGGCTTAAAATATGAGATTGAAAGACAGAAAGATACTGTTAACCGGTGTGGCGGGCTTCATCGGAAGCCACCTTGCAGATGCATTGGTGAAAGAGAATTACGTAATAGGGTACGACAATCTATCATCAGGTAAGAAAGAGTTGATATCACACCTGGAATCTAACGAAAACTTCGAATTCGTTCTAGGCGATGCTTTGGACGAGGAAAAACTATCTGAACAGATGAAAAGATGCGACATGGTATTCCACCTAGCCGCCAATCCAGACGTGAGGGTGGGTGCAGAGGATACCTACGTCCACTTGGAGCAGAATATAGTAGCGACATACAAAGTATTAGACCAGATGAGAAAAAACGAGGTAGATGAGATAGTCTTCACATCCACTTCAACGATATATGGAGAGACCGACGTCATCCCTACACCCGAGGATTTAGGTCCGCTGGAACCCATATCCCTCTATGGTTCTTCTAAACTCGGATGCGAATCCCTGATATCTGCATACTGTCACACATTCGATATGAAATCTGTTTCCTTCAGATTCGCTAATGTGGTCGGTCCCAGGAGTACACACGGCGTAACTTTCGATTTTGTAAATAAGTTAAAAGAGGACCCTGAGCAACTAGAGATACTGGGCAGCCCACCAGGGACCAAGAAATCATACTTCTACATAACGGATTGTATAGACGGCATGATCTACGCGACAAAGCATTCGGACGAAAAAGTCAATTATTTCAATCTGGGCTCTGAAGATTATATAGATGTGAAGACAATTGCCGACATCGTCTGCCGGGAGATAGACCTAGATAATGTGGAATATCAATGGACTGGTGGAGTTGACGGCGGTAGAGGTTGGAAGGGAGACGTAAAAGTGATGAAACTATCGATCGAAAAGATGAAATCCATAGGTTGGACTCCAGAATACGACAGCAGCAAGTCTATAGCCAAGACCGTCAGATCGCTTTTATAAAAAAATCATATTTTAAAGAATCGATGCCAAGATCTGAGAGGGGTTGGCCAGTATCAAGGCTACCAGCAGACAACTAACAAAGTAGACATAGTACATTATTGCGTATTTGTACTCGTCGATTTTATCCCATACCGCACCATCATTTGTCATATGCAATCCCACTTTTGTCATATTAATGTCAGACAATAATCTAATTAATTGTTTATTATTTAAATGTTTCCAAGGATAACAGGAGATCGTCCAACAAAAATTATTTTATCGTATGACAACAAATAGTAGTTTACACGGAATAAAACATCTAGTGCCTCCCCCTTATACACCAAAAAAATATAAGTAGTTAAGGGGTTATTAATCGGAACAGCAGAGGAATCTGAATGGATAAGATAATCCATAAAAAGATAGACCGGAACGATAATTCTATCACCTTGACTGACATCCAGGAGTTGATAGATGAGATCCAGAAAGAGCACCCTGATCGGGAAGTATTTTTTGACGGCGATGAGTTCGCCATATGCAGCAGTAAAAAGAAGGGCGGGTAATCCTCTTGATTTTGATCAAACTGGGCGGAAGCGTCATAACAAATAAAGAAATCAAGTATTCTTTCGAAGAAGATGTTACTAGACGTCTGGCTGATGAAATAAAAGAATCAGTGAATGAAGATATAATTATTGTTCATGGGGGAGGTAGTTATGGACATCCAGGTGCAGAGCATTTTAAATTGAACACAACATCCCCAATCGAAATCGATAGAGGCACGGCCGAAGTTCAGAATGACATGAGAAAGCTCAATGATAAGATAATGGACGTATTGATATCCCTCGGGATCTGGGCGGTGTCTCTGCCCGGCGGTGTTGTAAGCAGATATAAAGGTGGAGAACTGGCTTCTATCGACAAGGATATCTTCAGTAGCCACATTGATCTCGGTCTGACACCGGTAACTTTCGGTGATGTGGCACTGGATTCCGAATACGGAGTCACGATATGTTCGGGAGATGATCTGATGGCGGCTCTCTCACCCATGGCGGAGAAGGCAGTTTTCATAACAGATGTTGACGGCGTTTACAAGAATGGTAAAATCCTTAAAACAATGAAACAAGATATGCTCCCCTTAGCCCCCGGGGATATACCTGCGGGAAAAGATTCTATAGATGTTACAGGGGGGATGAATGCCAAGGTGGAGAAGATGGCCGAGATAGCTGGAAACTGCAGGACTTATATCGTGAATGGAAAAGTGCCTGGCAGGGTGGAAAAGTTATTGAAAGGTGAGGATATCATATGCACGGAGGTAATAAGATGATAGAGTCTAGAAAAGAAGATCATATAGATATTTGTTTAAATGAAGATGTAGAGCTCAAAGAGGATTATTGGGATCAGATAAAATTTTTTCACAGAACTGCTCCGGAGATAAACTTCGAGGATATCGATATATCCACCGAATTCCTGGGGGCCGAGTTGAGTGCGCCATTCATGATATCCGCTATCACCGGAGGTTACAAGGGTGCTGAGGATATAAACAAAATTCTAGCAAGATCGACCGAAAAGGTGGGGATACCTCTCGGTGTTGGAAGTGAGAGGCCCGCCATTGAAAACGAGGACCTTAGGGAGTCGTATCGCGTGATAGCAGATTACGACATCCCGCTTGTTTTCGGTAATGTGGGTGCGCCGCAGTTGGTTTCGCAGAAGGGCAAAAAAGCATTCACGGTGGATGATTGTCGAAAGGCATTAGATATCATCGGCGGAGATTTTTTGGCCGTACACTTCAACTTTCTCCAAGAAGTCGTTCAACCAGAGGGGGACCTCAGAGGGGAAGGCGTTCTTAAGGCATTGCAGAAAATATCTTCAGAGGTGCCGGTTATCGCAAAAGAAACCGGTGCCGGGATATCGGGTGAAACAGCAGTAAGACTCGAAAAAACCGGGATCAAAGCACTTGATGTAGGCGGAATGGGCGGAACGTCATTTTCAGCAGTTGAGTATTTCAGGATGAGTAACGAAGAGGAGAAAAGATTTGCTGAAGAGCTATGGGATTGGGGTATACCGACTCCAGTTTCTATATTGGAGTGCAGGAAAAATGTAGATATCCCTCTCATATCCACCGGAGGCGTCCGGAACGGCTTGCATATTGCCAAAGCCCTAGCTTTGGGTGCCGATATAGCCGGGATTGCCGGTGGAGTACTACCCTATGTGATCAAGGGTGAAGAAGAGACCATCGGTTATTTAAACCGCCTGAAAAAAGAATTGAAAATAGCCATGTTCTTGTTGGGCTGCGAAGATGTGGATGATTTAAAAGATACGCGGGTCATAATCAACGGTGATTTAAGGGACTGGATCGAGTGCTAAAAAGGTGATGGTTCATGGTAGATCTCATATCTGAAATGGAAAAGAGAAAAGAAAAAATAGACAGAAATATATCTGATTTATTCGAAGAGAGCGACCATATAATATGGGACATGATGTCATGGTATCCTCTGGCAGGAGGAAAGAAACTCAGACCATTTCTTACCATGGTGTCCGCCGGTGCTTTAGGGGGAGACGAGGATAGAGCCATGCCGGTCGGCGTCTCTTTGGAATTGATACATAACTTCACACTGGTTCACGATGACATAATGGACGGCGACGAACTCCGAAGGGGTAGAAAGACCCTGCATAGAAAAGAAAACATACCCAGTGCTATCAATGCTGGAGACGCACTTTTCTCACTTTCCTTCAGAGAGTTGTCCGGTGTTGATGTAGACGGTGAAACTCTAAGGAAAATAATTTACGATATATCCACCAGCGTAGTGAAGATAGCCGAAGGCCAGGAAGAGGACATGAGGTTTGAAAACACTTTCGATATATCTGAAGAAGCATTCATCAGCATGATAGATAAAAAGACGAGCTGGCTCTTCCAGGCATGTGCCCGGTGTGGGGCCATGGTGGCAGGAGCGGAAAAAGAAGAGATACAAAAGATGGGTGAGTATGCCAAGAATATGGGTATCGCGTTTCAGATCCAGGATGATTACCTGGACTTGATAGGGAACCAGGACGAGATAGGGAAAGAAGTAGGAAGTGATATAAGGTGCGGGAAACGCACCCTAGTAGTGATACACACTCTGAGCCAGCTTGATGGCGCTGATGCTGAAAGGCTGAAGGAGTTATTGGATAAGGAAAAGAACACAGATGATGAAATCACCGAAGCTCTGGATCTGATGAAAAAAGCAGGATCTTTAGATTATGCACGTTCCAAAGCTGAGATGTACGGAAGAAAAGCTAAAGAGGATATTGCGTTCTTACCTGATTCCATTTACAAAGAGATACTTGTCGAATTAGTCGATTTCATGATAAAAAGGGAAACGTAGGTCAAGAACGACTATAACAACTCATCTAGATGTTTTTTCATCTCGTCTATACGTTCTTTTTTACGTTCCAGTTTCTTCTCTTTTTCCTGCAATTCATCCTCCCATCTCTTGAGCTCTTTTTCTTTACTTTCAAGCTCTTTTACCTTCTCCGATTCTTCCTTTAGATTTGCCCAGGTTTCGGATACTTTTTCCCTCTCCCTCTTCAATTCGTCCTGCTTATCTTCCAATTCCTTATCTCTTTCACCCAACTCCTCAGCCATACCTATCAGAGATGCCTTCTTTGCTTCTAATCTGCTCTCCCTCTCGTTCAATTCCTTCTCCCTTTCTTTGAGTTCTTTCTCTAGTTTGATCCTTTCTCTCTCCAGTTTCTCCTTTTCGTGTTTGATCTCTTCTAGCCTTTTCTTTTCTTCCCTTGCTTTCTTGGACTTTGCATAATTCATAAGACTCATAGCACTTTCCTTCACTTCCTGAAGATGTTCTTTTTCCTCATCGATCTCTCGTTTTTCCCTCTCTAACTGATCCTTTCTCACAGCGAGATCCCTCTCTCTCTCTTGGAGCTCTTTTTCTTTAGCACGTAACTCAGATTCCCTCATATCGAGTTCTTCTATCCTTCGGGGTACGTTTTTCTTCAGTTCCTCTAGTTCAGCCCTCTCTTGCTCTATGCTGTTCAATCTGTTGTTCAGCTTGTCCTCGTACTCTTCAAGATCTTCTTCCCAAGACTCTAAGTTCTTTTCCCTTTCTATAGCAGCTTCGCTCCAGGATTTTACTTTCTCCATCTCTACCGTGAGCTCTTCGACTTGTTCCTCGATCTCCTCTTCCTTCTCTTCTATTTGTGATTCTTTTTCTTCGATCTCCCGTTTCCTTCTCCTGAGGTCCATCTCTTCATCGTAGAGTTCGTCTTCTCGTTCGTCAAGCTCGAATTTCTTCTCCTTTAATCTATCCTCCTCGGATTTAAGACGCTCTAACTTTTCACCGACTTCCTTCCAAAGTGATATTACTTCTTTCCTCTCGTCTTCGACTTTCTTCGCTTCTTCTTCCAGCCTCGATCCTCGCTCTTTTACCTTTGCTTCTTTTTGGTTGATCAGTTCTTTATCTTTCTTAACTTGCTTTTGTATGCCCCTCAAATCTTCTTCTCTCCCTGCTAGTTCGTCCCTCCATCTCGTTAGTTCGTCCTTTAATTCTTCGATTCCTCTCTCCTCGAGTTCTATCTCAGTTTCCCTCTCGTTGAGGTCATCTAATTTTTCATCGATTTTTTGTTCCTTCTCTGAAAGGGCTCCCTCTCTTTTATTCAACTCTTTTTCTAGCTCAGTGAGTTCTTTTTCTTTCTGTTTGAGTAACGATTCCCTTTCATCAAGCGTGGCTTTTCTCTGGCTGAGTTCTTTTTCTTTTTCTTCGACCTTCTCCGAAAAGCTTTTCTTTCGTTTCTCTAATTTTTCTTCTTCCTTTTCTAAATCGCTCTCCCAACCTTCCAATTCTTCCCTGAACCCATACAGACCTTCCTTTTCTTCCTCGAGGTCATCCCTCTCTTCTTTGAGCTTGCCTTCTCGGTTTTCTAAATCTTTCTCCCATCCACCCAGTTCTTCCTCCCGGTTGTCCAATTCGTTTTCTTTGTTAGTCAGGTCAGACTCTTTAGAGTGGAGCTCATCCATTCTATTATCTAGCTTATTTTCAAGACCCTTGAGTTCTTCTTCTTTGTTATCTAATTTTTCTTTTCTTTCCTTGAGATTCTTCTCCTTCTTATCCAATCTCGACTCTAGGTCTGTCAGTTCGTTTTCTTTTGAACCGATCTCTTCGGATTTTTCTTCTAGCTCTTTTTCTCTCTCGTTTAAATTATTCTCCCATTCATCCATGGATTTTTCTCTTTCATCCAAACTCTTTTCCCTATCATTGAGCTTCCCTTCCCATTCGTTGAGTTCCGTTTCTTTCTCTTCGTTCTGCTCGCCTTTCTTTTGTAATTTTTCTTCCAGGTTCTCTAATTCTTCTTCCTTCTCATCCAATTGGCTCTCTCTGTTATCTAAAAATTCCTTTCTCTCCTCAAGTTCGTTTTCCCTCGCCTTGATCTTTTCTTCTCTCTCCACCAGTTCCGTCTGAACTTCGTCCAGATTCCCTTCAAGATCTTCCAGTCTATTTGAACGTGCATCCAGTTCTTTTTCGAATTCATCAAGTTCGTTTTCTTTGTTATCCAATCTCTCCCTAAGTGTATCCAATTCTTTATCTTTTGAATCGAGTTCATCTTCCCTTTCTTCTACTTCAGCTTCCCACTCAGAAAGTCTTGTTTCTTTTTGCTGTAGTTTATTTTCTTTCTCAGAGATATCTCCCTCTCTTTCATCTAGATTTTTCTTTCTATCGTCTAATGTATTTTCAAATGATTTAAGCTCATCATGTTTCCCGTCCAATTCTCCTTTACGTTCCTCTAGTTCGTTTTCCTTAGTATCGAGTTCAGCTTCTCTCTCTTGCAGTTCTTTTTCTCTATTTTCTAATTCTTTTTCTAACCTCTGCAATTCATCTTCTTTATCCTCTATGGATTCTTCCTTTGCAGAGATCGTCTTTTCCCTTTCCAGAAGTTCGTTTTCCTTCTCATCGAGTTCTTCTCGTTCGTCATCAAGTGTGGTCTCTCTCTTACCTAGCTCATCTTCTTTTGCTTCTATTTCTTGTTCCCTTTCTGTCAATGACTCTTCTTTTTGATCCAGCTCTCCCTGAAAAGCGTTGAGTTCATCTTCTTTTGATGAAAGCTCATCTAATTTCTCTTCTGCCCTCTCTATCAACACTTCTTTTTCCTCAACATCAACCTCCCTTTTTCCGATCTCAGCATCTTTTTCTTCCAAGGCTGCTTCCTTCTGTTCTAACTCCTTCCTCTTCTCAGCCAGCTCTGCCTTTTTCTCCTCCCAGTCTTTTAGTTCTTCTCTCAGACCTTCGAGTTTAGATTCAAGTTTTTCAGCCTCTTTTTGTTTCTCCTCTATATCTTCATCCAATCGTTCTAGCTCTTCCTTTTTCTCTTCATATAGTTCTTTTTTAATATCTTCCCTCAGGGTCTCTTCTTTCTCCTCCATAAATTTTTTCTTTTCACCCAACTCTTTTTCCAATTCCTCCAGCTCTTCCTCTTTCTTTTCCAGGGCGTTTTCCTTTCTGGTCATAGCACCCTTTCTTCCATCGAGACTCCTCTTTGTGTTCTGCACCTCTTCTTCCTTCTCCTCCAATTCAGCCAATTTATCCTCGTACTCTTCTTTCTTCTCCTCTAATTCGTTTCTTTTTGTTTTAATTTTCTCTTCCTTTTCCTGGATTTCTTCCGCCCTAGTATCCAGTTCCTTTTTCCTCTCAACCACGTTTCCAAGTTCTTCTTTTGCTTTTTCCAGTTCCTCCCTTTCTTTTTCAAGTGTTTTTCTATCTTTCTCGATCTCCTCTTCTTTCTTGTCTAACTCCCCTCTCTTCTTTTCGATATCTTCTTTTTCCTTACGGAGTTCCTCTATCTCGGTTTTAACACTGTCCAGTTCTTTTTTCGCCGCATCATATTTCTTTTTCTCCCTTTCTAGAATTTCTACTTCCTCGGATAATTTTTCCTTTTCTTCCTTCAGCTCATCTCTTTTTTCTTCTAATTCGTTCAAATTCTCTTCCATATCGCTAATCTTCTCTCCCTTCTCCTTCAGCGCCTCCTTTTCCTCCTCTAATTCAGAGATGGACGAACTGAGTTCTTCCTTTTTATCTTCAAGTTGGACGATCTCGTCTTCTAATTCAGATATCTCTTCTTTCTCCTCTTTTACACCCTCTTTTTCCTTCTGTAACTCATCGATTGACTTGGACAGTGTTTCTTTCTTTTCTTCTAGTGATTCGATTTCTTTTTCAAGATCCTTTACCTTTCCTTCCTTACCTTCTAGACCTTCCCTTTCCTTCTCTAACTCATCGATCGATTTGGTAAGTGTTTCTTTTTCATCTTCTAGGGCGTCTATCTCTTTCTTAAGCTCATCTAATCTTTTCTCCTTTTCACCTATCTCATCCTCGATCTCTTCGGTTTTAGATTCGGCCTTCTCTTCTTCTTCAAGTGCTTTCTTTGCTCTTTCTCTCAAACCCATTTAAAAAACACCTATATCCCGAAAGCATCCAAGACTTTTTCATACAGTTCGAATTCGTCTGATTTAGCAAATTCTTTTATTTTATCTTCTGGCAGCTCTCCTAATAAACCATCTAATATCTTAAGTATAGATTCGATCTCATCAATCTTTATTCCGAGCTCTCCACCTTCTTCTTTTAGTCGATCTCTTTCTTCTTTTAACTCTTCCAGTTCCTTTTCTAATTCTTCTACCTTTTCCTGCCACTCTACTTCTTTCTTTTTGATCATATTTTTGATCTGGGCAATGTTCGCTTCCGACAGATCCTCTATCTCTTCCATCTCTCCCTCGCCCCACATATCTTTCAATTTGAAAAGTTCGCCCTGGATCTTCTTTTGTTCTTTCAGCCATTCGTCTGGGGTAACGGTCCCTTCTTCTGGCATCTCTTCTTCGATCTCGGCCAGTTTTTCTCCCCCCTCTTCGTACTTTCTCTTCCTCTCCTCCAATTTTTCTTCCTTATCGGTAAGGTCATCTTCCCAAGCCCGTAACTGCTTCTCCCACTGTTTCAATTCTTTTTCTTTTCTGACGAGTTTATCCTTTCTACCTTCGATTTTCTTTTTCTCCTCTTCCCGTTGCTTCACTACCTTTTTAAACTCACGGACACGGTCTTTGAGCTCCTCCTGCTTTTCTTCCATCTCGAATTTTTGTTTGTCTAAAAGGTTGTTCACCGCTTCACCCATATTGTTCAAACAGTCGATCATATCTAGAAGGTTCTGTTTTTCCTCTCTAAGCATCCTCAACTCATCTTCTGTTATCTCTAATTCTTCGCCCTCGGCTTCTTCCACTTTTTCTTCTAATTCCGTGATATTGTTTTCTACGATTTCGATTCTGCTCTGGGTGGCTTCTATAACTTTCTGAAACGGTTCGTCCAGTTCATCGAGAAGCCTACCTCCCGCTTCCTCCCCTTCAGTACCCATGCCCGCAGCTACCTTTCTGAAAACGTCTGCGGCCTTTCTTTTTTCCTCTATCTTACTCTGTAATTTTTCCTCGGCCTCATCACCCCAACCAATCAGTTTGGTGAGAAATTCATCGTCTTCTTTCTTCGTATCTTCCTCCCCTATCAAACTGGTTCCACATTTTGGACACACGTCTTCCAACTTGCCAACGGGCGTTCCACAGGCGTGGCATACCTTGCCCTCGATGACCCCCTCTTCTAATTTTTCTCCGCAGTTCGGACAGTTTTCGTCTTCTTCTGAAACAGCGGTTCCACAATAAGAACAGTATATAGTACCGCTTTCACTACGTATCTTCTTTGCCATGGAATAGTGACGGATTATAAGTTAATAGCTATAAACTTTTTTGGATAAATACTAAAATTTGTGGTCATTTTAAGAATTTTTCCAATCTAGCCCGGGCGTAAAAAAGTGCTATCATGGTGTGGGGATGGTCTATCTTTTTATCATCCAGCATGCCGTATACTTCACTGATAGGGATCAATTCCACCTCCATGTCCTCCCCATGATCATGGTTCATAGTACCTCCTCTTTTAACCCCTCCCAGAAAGAGATGAGCGGTTTGTATATTAAGACTGGCTATCGGATGATATTCACATAGTTTCTCCGCATCGCCCATTAAGAAACCGGTTTCTTCTTCAAGCTCCCGCCTGGCGGTCTCCATCGGTTCTTCTCCCCCCTCGATGAGCCCTGCAGGGATCTCCAACACCATCTTATCGATGGGGTATCTGTAATTCCTTATGAGAACGAATTTATCTTTGTATACCGGGAGAACCCCTGCGAAATCCGGTATGTCCAGCATGGTGTATACCTTCTCCTCTCCGTTCTTCATCATCACGTCATCTTCTTTTAGTGTGAAAAATGTGGACTCAGCGATGGTCCTGGACCGTTTTTTCTTCCACCTACTCATAGCACTAAATCAAAACTCTATCATATATTATTTTTTCACAACAGAAAAGGCTCTATGATAAAGATGATTCCAAGGATTATGAATGCCAAAGCAGCGATCAATTCGATTTTTTCCCTTTCTACAAACCGAGCTATCCTATTTCCTAAAAATACACCTGCTGCGATCACCAAAGCGAGCCCGATCAAAGAACCGGAAAGCACTGCCGCCGGCTGCATGTATCTGGCCGTCAGGGCGATAACTGCCAGCTGTGTTTTATCCCCAAGCTCTGCAATGAAAGAGAGGAAAAAGGATCTTTGGAAAATTTTTCTATGATGTATCTCTTCATGACGGTATTTTTCTTCTTTATATAATGAGATCACTCCGAATGCGATGAATACAAGGCCCGCAAAGATCTTGATGTAAAACATCGGGAAGATCGTGTATAACACAGAACCGATGGCTACGCCGATGACTGTCACTACACCCATCCCGATAAATATACCCCAAAAAACAGGTCTGTAATGATATTTGGAGGCCAAACTAATTGTCATCACCTGTGATTTGTCCCCCAACTCCGCCAGAGCGACCAAGATAAATGATAATGCTAAAACGACATGCCATTCCATGGGTGTTGAAAGTAATTGAGGTATAATATTATTTACGCTCTCACGCTAGTTTTATGTTCAGGTAATAGTACACTATCAGTGTTATCAAGCCTCTTACTGCTCCACCCATTATGTTGATGAAAACGAACCATTCCCTGGACAGAGCCCTTCCGTGATCCTCCTCCGGATTCAGCAACGAGAATAGATAGAGAGTTATAGAATCTATCATCAGAGGGGTACTTAAGATCAGGAATAGGCCTATAGAACCATATTTCTGAACGAACCACTCGGAAAAATCAACGATCTTCTTGATGAATCTATTTTTCACAGACATCTTTTTAACACGGTTTCTAACTTTAGTACTTATCTCGAAAACTATGAGTGATCCGACACCCTTGCCCAGTGCTAACACGGTGATCAATATGGCGGGGTGTATCAGGAAGTTGAAAAGCCCTACTTCCACGGGTATGGGCAGTATGACGGCGGCTAAAACAGCGTAGGTGAAGAATAAGATGGAATAATATACTGGATTGCTTGCTGCACTTTTTAGCACCTCGATCAGGGCAACGGCGAAACTCATCTAATCGGTATCTACGGTACATTAAAAAGTATTTTGTCCATGACTTCCGGGTTACTTTTATATCTCTGCCCCCGATAATCATGGTGGTGTCTAATTGAAAATAATGCTCGTTATAGCCCACCCAGCACATGTTCATTTCTTTCGTAACTATTTCGAGTTGATGAAAGAAAAAGGGCACCGAATCTCTGTAATGGTCAAAGAAAGGGAGAACACCACCAAACTGCTTGACCTTTATGGTATACCCTATAAGATATTTGGTCGAACTTATCCCAACCGTCCTTCAAAAGCCTGGGGGGTCATAAGAAATGACATCAACTTGATAAGGCAGTCCAAACGTTTTAATCCTGATATAACCGCCTCCATCGGTGGATTATACTCCGTTCACGCAGGTGCCTGTCTAGGTGTACCTTCTATCGATTTCATGGACACCGAGGGTGCACACTTGACAAATAGGCTAACTTTTCCTTTCGCCACGGTTATAGCCACACCGGATTGCTACAATGCTTCGGTTCCTAGAAATAAACATCTACCTTACAAAGGATACCATGAACTCGCCTACCTTCATCCAGATTATTTTACGCCAGATAAAAAAGTCCTGAAACTAATAGATGTGGATCCAGGTGATTATATCGTATTAAGATTCTCATCATGGGATGCAAGTCATCAGGAGGGTGAAGCTGCGATGACATGGCAGGATAAGATAGAACTAACAAAAGAACTAGCAAAGCATAAACGTGTATTAGTAGACACCGAAGCTGATCTACCTCTAGAGATAGAAAAATATCGGCTGAAAATCCCTGATCATCTTTATCATCACGTTCTAGCTTTCTCATCAATATATGTGGGGGAAGGGGCGACTGCGGCATCAGAAGCAGGTATTTTAGGAGTCCCATGGATATTTGTCTCAAAGAAAACCCGTTGTTATCTCGAAGACCAGAGCAACCGATACGGACTTGGAAATACCGTTTCGTCCAAGGAAGCCACTATAAAGGAATCAAAAAGATTGTTGCAGATTGATGCAGGTGAATACAGAAAAGCATCTAAAAAGTTAATAAATGAAAAGATCGACGTAACTCCATGGATGATCGATCTAACAAAAAGGCTTTATCGAGAGTATAATGGAGGTCAGTGATAATTTGAAACGATTTTTAAAGGTGGCCAAGAACACTACATGGCTCGTGACAGCAAAAATAGCTTCCAGAGTGCTAACAGCGCTTTTTATCATTCTCCTGGCGAATCATCTGCTGCCGGAGTCGTTTGGTGTTTATAACTTTGCCTTTTCAATGGCGTACCTTCTAACCGTCATAGCGGACTGGGGCTTTGACGAGTACACGGTGAGAGAAGTATCAAGAGACTTAGAAAAGGGTCCAGAGATACTGGGTAATATAATATCATTAAGGTTAATTCTTTCTGCATTCACACTTTTTGCAATGTTCATAATGTTTAAATTATTCCTCAGCCATATAAACACAGATCTATCCTTCAAAGTTCTATTTATCATCGGGTTTATGCTGGTGTTTGAAAAAATATCAGGTTCCTTCACAGCGATCTTTCAGGCCAACGAAAGAATGGAGTTGCAGGCGGTAGCAATACTCATATGGCGGTCTGTATTTTTAGCCCTCGGTATTTTGGCAATATACCTTGATTATCCGCTGTACAAGATACTCTTACTGCTTTTCATCCCTTACATTGTAAACCTAATGATATCTTGTTTTTTCTATTTCCGTTATCTAAATGGAAGTATTTCAATTCCCCAACCTTCTTCTTGGCTATCCTTGATGAAGACTACATCACCATTTACATTGTTCATATTCGTCAGTATGTTCTATGGACACGTTTTAGTCCTCCTTTTGTCTGTCTTAAAAGGTGATTTTTTCACAGGTGTTTACGGTGCTAGTTGGAAGATAATCGTTTTTTTCGGAGTTGTTCCGTATTCTTTTGGAAGAGCCCTTTACCCCGTTTTTTCCAAATTGTATGCAACTGAGAGGAAATCCCTCGAAAGATTCTATTTCCATTCACTCCGTTATCTACTCATTCTTTCCCTTCCTTTAGCGATCGGTCTTTATGTTATCGGTGGAGATGTTGTTTCCCTCATTTATCGTAATGAATATATCGCTACCGTGGAGGTTTTCAAGATAATGATCTGGATAATCCCCTTTTTGTTCATGAACGGTTCCTTGAAAATGGTGATCTGGAGCAGTGATAGAACCGTCGAGTCTTCAAAGAATTTAATTATCGCTTCTATAGCCCTCGTTGCGATGGGTGTTTTCCTCATACCACAGTATGGTGCTGCAGGGGCCGCTATGTCAGCAGTTGTAGCAGAGATTATCCACTTTTTATTGAATTATCGTGTCGTAACTCTGCACCTAAAACCTGTTCCAGTATCACTACTTTGGAAGCCATATATCTCTAGTGTAGTCATGGCGATTTCACTCTATTTAACAAAGATATATCTAGATTTCAATGTCCTACTGTTTTTACCACTAGCCGTTTTACTCTATTTCTTAATTCTTCTCCTTATTCAGGGGATGAATAAAAAGGATATTCGTTTTATCAAAGAGATGATATCTTTTAAGTTGTAAACTCCCAGTAAAAGTTACCGAAAAGGATTTAATGAATGCATGAACTATTTAAATTAATGAGCGCCCATCGCAGTTTAGTCCTGTTCATGTCTATAATCATATTTTTTTCTTTGACCATGCCAGCGGTCAATCCTAGACCACTCGCACAGGACCCCCTCTCTTCGTCCTCATATTCTTCTTCAAAAGACACTATTTATGTATCTGGCGGCGGCAACAACCTAGAAAATATTTCTATTGATATCGGTAATGAGAGTCTATTTTCTTACGATAAGGTGAATTCAACTGCTTACTGTCATGTAAATATGACCATCGAAGGATGGCTTGACATATCGTTTGAAACCCTTTTTATCAGCAGGGAAAAAAAGATACGAATCAATTCGACTGGAACGTTAAACATAACTAATTCTAGAATAGAGGCTTTAGATGAAAATAATTACTGGTGGGAAGGCGAAGACCGCTATTCCCTTATACTTGAGCTCTCTGGAACAGTTTTCATAGAAAATAGTAAAATTTTTGATACTGGGTGGTCCAAGAACACGGAGGAAAGAGGTATGGAGATAATTGGTAATGATTTCACACTACTAAATACAACTATTTCCAAGGGTTATGGAGGCTTGGTTTTTGTAGGTGCTGGAGATATTACTGGAAAAATAGAAAATATTACAATAAAAAATATGGATGCCAACGGCATCAACGTTCCGAGTGGTTCAAAACATGTCAAAATTGAAAACTCAACCCTTTTAGATAATTGGGAAGAGGACATCTTGATGGGCGGCTCTGGAAACATAACACTATCAAACTGCACTCTTGAAGATTACAGCATCACTAATTCTGGAAGATTAAATTTTGGATATATTCAAAATATGGAATTTTTTAATATCTCCGGACCACTAACTTACGAACCGGTCAATATAACCAGGGTAGGAGGTGGATGGAAAAGTGAGATGCTGACTGATGCGGAGGGAAATATCAAAGACTTACCTCTCCTATGGGTAGTAGAGAATCAGAGTGAAAAGCTTAGGTACAGATACAGTATAGAATGTCAGGGGAAAAAGATATACTTTTCACCATCCAACTATAATCGCTTGTCTATGAACACAAGTAGAAGCCAACGGTTAGCAATTTACAATATTTCTGCCGCTCCAACATCTTTTGTACCAGTAAATAACGATTGGAAGCCACACAATATTACTCTCAGAGCGATTATCAAGAATAACATGACATCATCATACAATGGTAACGTAACCTTTTACTTCGATGATATCGAGATAGGTAATACAAATTTAAACGTCCCTCCGAACACAGAAATGGAAATAACATTAATTTGGATACCGAACTTAGAGGGCTATTCAAAGATCAGAGCAGAATTAGACCCGGAGGACACAATAACTAATGACAACCAAAAAGCATGGTCAAAAATATTCTTTGCTGGATACTACAATGAAACGATCACCCCATATCAAAATAAAATGTATAAGGCTTTGCAGATGATGGAGTGGGGTGTGGAGAAAGAGGATGCTGATGGTTATTACACAATATATCAGGACTGGCTTCCTGACATTTTGATGGAGATGGGTTTAGCTTACTACGGAGCTTATGATTACACCAACAACAACAGTTACTTTACAAGGGGTGAAAAACAATTTGATTATGCACTTGGTTTTAGAGACCAATGGGGACTCTACAATAGATCCACTGTTAACGAAGTACTTGGAAGATATCCAGATACATATCATGAATGGAGCACTCACCGGAATGTAAGAGCGGGTATAGCCCTTCAGCAGGCATATCTCTTTACGAATAATGAAACATATCTCAATGCATCGGACAATATTATAGATTTCATTTTGAACAAGGTGGCAATGGTCAATGTAACATACCATAACGGGGTCAATTATACTGTCCCCTGGGAATCAACAGACCCGAACGGAGGTCTTGGATGTGTCAAAGGAACAAGTAAAGATTTTTCATTCCTTTTTGTGAATGGATATATCCAGCTGGCCAAATTACTTACCATGGCTTATTATGATGAAAATCTTAACAGCAGTTATTACAAAGATGATAGTTTGCTCCCTTACATGAACACATGTATTAAATATATTTTAAATGACCAAATTGACTCAGGGGGTTCAAAAGGGACGTGGGCTTATTTCAGTTATTACGACGAGAACCATTCCGGTGATCCATGGAGGAGGAGAAGTATGAAATACGCTGCACTAACCGCTAAGGAACTCTCTAGAGTGAATGCTTATCTTTATTGGGACAATATATCTAGAGCTTTATCAAACTACAGCGATTATGTAGAGGGACATCTTACGCTAAGGACATCTATAGATACACAAAATGGGGGGAACGGGGTCATAACCACGTACAACTCATGGCGATCGTTTTATAATACAACGGGAAGGAACGTGTCAAAAATAGAAAACATCCTCTTTTCTAATATCTTTTTCAACGATAATGGAACTCACAACTGGTTCAGTATAGATACAGATAGGATGATTGAACAGCCGGATATCCTCGGTTTCTTGTATGTGCATTATAATCCTCTCAGAACCCTTCTATGGGACAAGTATCATAACAATCTAACAAAAAGAACCGTAAAGTCGAACCTCATCGCAAATGGTTCTGCGGGCGGATGGAATTTTATATCATCAAATTTAGTGCCCAATAATACTGATTTAGATTCAATATTAAATCACCCTACAAATGGTATCTGGGGTAGCTACGATAAGGTGTTATTTTTTAGTGCAGAAAAAGATGAATGGCGATCTTATGTTCCCACCAGATCTACGAAATACAATAGTCTAGATATCTGGAATCATAAGATGGGACTTTGGATTCACATGACAAAGAATGACACCCTTACAATCCAAGGCACTCATCCATATCGTACAACAATTGAAGTCCAACCAGGCTGGAACATGGTTGGATATCCATCAGATACAAACAGATATGCATCAGATACTTTACCTACGGAGGTTACGAAGATAGCCATATTTAACGGATCATCATCCTATAATCTTGAATATGTATATAATCTAGGCAGTGAGATGTTTGTATCTGGAAAAGGGTATTGGGTTTACAACGACGCTGACTACACTGTCAGATGGACGGTGGATTATTAAAGTTTTAATTTGGGATATGTATTTAAATATATAATCGATTAACAATCCATGGAAACACAAAATATCGTCCTGATAACGATAGATTCACTCAGGGCTGATGCGGTCCAACATATGCCAAATCTACTTACTTTAGGTAATGGTGGAGGTGTTTTCCAAGTGTATTCTAACGGTCCTTCAACACCTTTTTCTTTTCCTAGCATCTTCAATATCAATTACCACCCGTTTTATGACGAAACCAAGATAAGATCACCCACGATAGTTGAAAATTATAGAAATATTGGGTACAAAACCGTAGGTATTGTAGCTAATAACCCATATATATCCAACTTGTCAGGATATAACAAGGGCTTCATACATTTTGAAGATTACATGTCTGAGTTGAGGACTAATAAAAGGTCCACTACATCTAACATAATACAAAAACTACCAAATCTATTCAGAGATTTTAAAAATATTTATAAATGGTATTTTAAATCAGATATTACTTCATCGAATGGAAGTATAACCGCGGTAGAAGATTCTATTGATTCTATTAACGGTCAAGAACCATTTTTTCTATGGCTGCACTTGATGGATACTCACTATCCATATACCCCACCTCTAAAAGAGACTGAGTTTTCTCCACTAGACATAGTCAAACTCAATCATTTTCGGAAAATACATCGATTGAAGAAATCAAATGATAAAAATAAATTATTACAGTTGAAAAAACTCTATGCAGATTGTGTTCGTTGGACCGATCAAGTTCTAAATAATTTTTTTATGACGTTGAAAGAACATGACCTTTGGGAAAAAACAGATATCTTAGTAACTGCAGATCATGGTGAAGGATTTTATGAACATGGATTCCTGGGACATCCAGCTCAATTATATGAAGAATTGGTTCGTGTTCCACTTGTTGTAAAAATCCAGGGAATGAAAAATAAAAAAATTAAGTTTACAGAGTTGAGGGATGTACCCAAGATTCTTGATAATGAAATCAGTTCGCATAACGAGGAAATAAAAAACAACAAAATAGAAAATAAAATAATTCCTTTAAGGGCTAGACATGCTGGCGATAGGAGTTGTATGAAAGGGGATATTAATTTGATCGGTAATCCCGATAAACTAAAGTACAATATCTATGGGATAGTGAGTGGAAAATACAAAATTATTTACGATGATGAGGACGGGAAAATAGAACTTTACAATTTAATCAAAGACCCCAAAGAAAAAAAGGACATTTCTAAAAAAAGAAAAAAATTTATCCAGAAATTCTTAGAAGAATATCCCTTTAAGAAATCATGATTTTTTCATTTTATATCCATTTTAAGCCCCAAAAGAATAATTACCTTATTTAATATGTAATAGAGACGATCATGAAAGTCCTGCATGTCTGTTCCGAAGAAGCCGTTCCCATGAAAAACATCTATAAGACATACGAAAAACAATTTAAGAAGACGGGTGTAAATTCAAAATTAACGTACGAACCCAGTAATGTAGAAAATTACGATATCGTTCACGGACATTATGCACTTACTAAACCGGTTATTAAGTCGTATAGGTTGGCAAAAAGAAACAATATACCATTCATCATACACTGCCACGGCAGCGATGTACGCAGCATAACGTTAAAAGGGCCCGAAGAACTTTCTTTAAAATTATCCCTTGTCAGCAACCGTGTAAGAAAAAAAGCAGATATGACACTATTGAGCACACCCGATCTCCCCGAGTGGTCCGAGGGTTTATACTTACCAAATCCGGTGGATTTAGCTATTTTCAAGCCGATGAATATAGAAAAGAAAGACAAGACACTACTCTTTGGAAGGTTCACAAAGGGCGGAGGGATCCTCGACATCATCGACCCCAAGAAAAAGTACGACTGCATAAACTGGGGTGACGATATCAAATTCCCAAAGAACGTCCACATGCTTCCTTTTACGCCCCACGACGAGCTTCCTAAACTTTTCAACAGGTATGAGAGGATGATAGGTGCTCTCGTCGATCCTGTGTCCCTGGCACGCTTAGAAGCAATGGCATGCGGTCTGAAAACGTACACTGATTTCCCGGAAAAGTACACATCTTTTTACGGATTCGAGAATCCGGACAAGGTAAAAAATCCACGTAAATTCGTCAAAAAGTATCATGATCCAAAAAAGATAGTAAAGGTCCTTGTCGGGATATATGAAAGTCTACTCTAACACACTTTAGATATAATGTCTACTATCTTTTCCCCCGTCCCCCCTTTACCGTAGGGACATCCCTTTGGGTTCCAATCTCTCTCTTCAAAATTTTCGATGCTGCAGAGAATATTTTCACTATCGGTTCCTACAACTTCTGCATAACCTGCGTCCACTGCTTCAGGCCTCTCCGTAGATTCCCTGAGCACGAAAACTTTTTTACCGATGTTGGGTGCAGTCGCTTCTTCCTGTATCCCCCCAGAATCCGTTAATATGTATCTGCAGCCTTTCATAAGAAGCAAGAACTCGAAGTATCCTTGGGGTTTAACCACATGCATACCCGACACTTCATTCAATCTGTTCAATAACCCGAAGTTCTCAAACATCTTCTCCGCCCTCGGATGCATTGGATACACCATCTCATGATCGATTTCTTCGAACACATCGATAAAATTTTGAAGCACTTTTTCGTCGTCTACGTTCTCCGCCCGATGGGCAGTGATCAGCACGTAATCGTCAGGGACATCGAAATCAAATTCAGCTTTTTCCAAAGCGATTCCCATATTCTGCATGCATGCATCGATCACCGTATTCCCGGTGACATAAATATCACCCCAAACGTTCTCCTCTTTTAAAAGATCCGCACTGTGTTCCGTAGGTGCGAAAAGCAGTTTCGAAGCGTGATCCGCCAACCTCCTGTTGTACTCCTCGGGCATGCGGTAATCGTAAGAGCGCAGACCCGCTTCGACGTGCCCTACGGTCAGCCCCATCTTGACTCCAGCGAGGGCACCGGCTAGGACCGTGTTCGTGTCTCCCTGCACCAACACAACATCGGTATTCAATTCATCGAAGGTTCTTTCCAAACCGATAAGTGCCCGACCCGTTTGCTCACCCTGTTTGCCGGAGCCCACGTCTAGATTCACCGCGGGCTTTTCTAGATCAAGTTCTTGAAAAAATATGTTGGAAACCTTGTGATCATAGTGCTGACCTGTGTGAATAACGTCGTGTTCCATATTCCTTTCTTCTAGAGCCCGGATTATCGGACTCATCTTGATTATCTCCGGTCTTGTACCTACTACGACAGCAGTTCTCATCTTACCCTTCTCTTAAGTTTTCTATTCACCAGGGTCGTCTTCTTCTCCTCTTCACATTGAGATAATAATACAATCCGAGGAACCCTAATATGCCGGCAACGATCATCAACCACGCGTACTCGTACAGCGTATTTTTTCCCTGTATGTAGAATGTCCTTTCGACTAAAAGATCGTCTTTGACGAAGGAATCCCCCTCGCTGTATCCGTAGTCGACCCAAACTTCAAGATCATGCTCTCCCTTGTCGAGCCCATCTTTGGACCAATTGATCTGTATGTTTTTCGTTTCTCCCGGTTCTAAAGTGCCGACTCCCTTTGTATTTTGGAGTTTTCCATCGATGAAAAGCCCCAATTCTAAATCGTTCAGTGTTATATCCTTAGTATTCTTGATGTCCACGGAAACACTGACCGCTTCAACGGACTTTATCTCCAACGATGCCGCTCTGTATCTGGTTTCGTCTCCATCAGAGCAAAAACCTTTGATGTCGAGGGTCACTTTACCCTCTTTCATCGTGGTGACGTTCAATTGAAATGTATTTGATTTTATGGATTGTTTTTGGGGTTGGTCGACGCGGTAATCTTCGGATTCCTCTACGGATATGCTCCAATTCTGGGCATATAGGCCGAAACTTCCACCGATCTCGATTTCATACTGAACTGTGTGGTTCTTAAATACACGGGTCGGTCCGTTAATATTGACATCCACACCTGCTTGAGATAATTTTGCATCACCTTCCCCGAGGTATCCAAAGCTGAAAGAGACGAATAAGATAAGAAAGATAATGAATACCTGCCTCTTCATCATATCCACCTCTTCTTCCTAGCCACATAGAAAGTGGTGATCGAAGCCAGTATGATTATCACCGACCATTGTCTTGTGGTGATCTCAAACTTTTCTTTTTCAGTAGCAAGATTCTTTCCTTGGAGTGAGAAATTATCTCTGCTGGATTTTATCTCCGGGAGAACTACATCGAGTGCTTCTTCTTCATAAACGGAAGAATCCCCGTTGGAAACGACTTCCAACTCTATACTAACTTTTCTACTGGGTTTACTGGCTCTCGCTAAAAGGACTATTTCGATCTCTTCATCCATGCCATCCGCGATCGTTTCGGTTTCGTTGGTGACTGAAACTTCCCAACCTCGTGATGCAAGGGACTCTTTGTTGAGCAGGGTCAATTTATAGCTGTCATCACCATTCCCGGTGTTTTCTACTTTCACCCTGTAAGTAAGTTTACCGTTGTCGTAAATCGTACTCTTGGCCACGGGGACTACATCGACACCGTAGATATGTTTTAATTTTATAGGCAGAGTGACTTCTTCAGTTTTGTCGGAGTTCACAGAGTCGATATTGAACGAGATGGGCGGATGATTTGCAGATGCATCTTCCGAAACGTGTACGTCTACAGCAAAGGTTTTGGTTTTGCCACTCTCTACCTCTACCTTCTTAGGTGTGAATTCAAGATCCCATACAGCTTTTGGCGCTGAGAATTCGTAGGTGTCCTTGGTGTTCCCCGTGTTCTTTACCGTCACCTCGAAGCTGATGTTGTCTCCCTGCTCAGCTCTTTTTTCTACCAGTTCCTCGGTTTCTATCCCGTATTCTTTGACCATCTTAAGATCAAAGTTCTTTTTCAAGCTGTAATCTAATTCTATCATGTCGGATGCCTTGTAGACGTTTTCTCCGTCCGATTCATCAGTCACTGTTATCATGTATCCTCCAGATGGTAGAACGATCTCATAATCTCCGTTTGCATCTGAGTGGAATACTTTCTCCCCAACACCTCTTGCAGAGGAAACTTTGATATCCGCTTCGATTCCTTGGGAGTCTTTTATTACACTGCCGGTCATCTTATGGGCTTTTGATAGATTTATGTTCAGAGTTTCATTAGAATCAGGCATAATAAATTCGTTGAATTGTGCATATAATCCAGAACTGCCGGACACATGACAATAGATCGTGTATAACCCACGTGAGATATCAAGCTGATAAGTACCATCGGATCCCGTTGTAACCTCTGCATCCATGGATTCAGGCCCGTTTGCGATGAATTCGATTGTAGCCCCTTGGACGCCCTCTCCGTCTGCTTTTAGTGTTCCCTCCAAAGTAGCGTTTATTATGTCCCTGTTCAAAGCTATCTCAGGGGACATGTGTGAGCCAACCTCGAAGGTATCGGAATAGTGATACCGTACATCTCTCAGCACACCTTCTACGGGTTCTCTAGTTTCATGATAGACCGTTACCTTATATGTTCCACTTACCAGCGGTAAACTGATGGTACCGTCTGAATCCGTCGTTTCGTTGAATTCGAATCCCGTTTCAATCTGTTCGAACATCACGGGTATGTTGTTCCTGGGCTCTTCATCGAAGGTAACGAACGGGGAGAATATGTAGGCCTCTTCCATGGTGATATTCAACTGTAATGGCGATATCAGTGAAACTTCGGTTTGGTTGATGAGTTCTTCTTCTTTATTCACAGCCCATAACGTATAGTTACCCGGTGTGAAATAACCCGAATACGTGCCATTACCGGAGAAGGTATGTACTTCCGGGCCGGACAATCGTATATCTGCGTATGCACTCTCTCCCTTAGGTCCGAATATCTTACCTGTCATCCTCACCTGGTATTTAACAGGAAGATCCAACTCTATCTCTTCTTCACCCGGTTCAAGGCTTATAACGATCGAGTAAATGTATCGTTCTCCTTCAGACGGACTAGAGAAGATCGTCACCTTATAATCACCGGGCTGTAATTCTGTTGAGTACTCGGTGTCCTTCACGGATATCTCGTTCAATACCGCGCCTTTGGATAACGGTTCAAATTCGATGGGTAGTGAGGAGAACCCCTCGTTGCAGATTATGTCCCCACTTACTGACAAGTTTTTAGCCCGCATGTTGATATCGGGCGAAAATTCTTCATCCGGATCGTATACGACGCTCTTTTGAACAAAACCGACCTTGGAGAATGTAATCTTACATTCTTTATCGGGGAGGGTTAAGGTATAATTTCCATCCCGTCCTGCATTGAAGAAATAATTGTTGCCGGCCACGGTGACTTTGATGCCCGCAGATATCCCTTCTCCTTTATCGTATTGGTCGTTCAGGTTTAGGTCCCTGTAAACTTTTCCTTTAGCACGATATGACACCGTTGTCTGGAAATCTATAATAGTTTCACTGTCGATAGTTCCCGTCTTCCAGAATGATGAACTCTTTACCCCACTAGAGCCCCACCCAAAGATGTTGTAATCTCCAGGCTCCACTATTATCGAGTATCGATCTGCTTCATTCGTAGATGCCAAGGCTTGTTTGTTCTCATCCAAACTGAACAAAATATTGCTTCTCATACCGGAAGATACTTCCGGTGAATCAACTTCTCCTTTAACTCGGAATCCCCTTATTAGCTCGGCGGTATAGTTGATCCCCTCCGTTACATCTATCGTGTTCATATGGACATAGAACTTATTGTCCCTCTGCATGTTACCATATACCAAGTATTTTCCCAATGGTAGTTTTATCTGCGTCTTACCCTCTTTACCGGTTTCTATGGTCTGAGAGTATCGATAGTTTTCCTTGTCTATGAAGGATATTTTTTGATAGGGGAGCAGTGTATTGGACAATTTAGTTCTTAAATTGATCTTTCTAGCTCTAGATATGTTGAAATTTTTCGTCAAACTCACTTCTTCTTCGATGGTGAATCGAATAGCGCCCTCTCTGATCGCGTAATCATCGGTATTGACATGAAGTGAATATGTGCCCAATCTGAGGTTTTCAATAGAGTAGTTGCCGTCCCCATCTATCGAACTGGTAACGATATCTTCTCCGTCTTCATTTTTAACCATGAGTTCGATGGAGGTTGCGTTCACGCCTTCGGCATCAACATTAACGTTTCCTGACACCTTTCCAGTGGTCAGCATGAGACTCTGATTGTTTTCTGATCCGCCCTTTATTGAAACATCCTCTTTCGGCATGGCGCCTTTTACATCAGTGGATATTTTGTAAATCCCCGGCATGACATCCGTAAATGTATAGCTCCCGTTGTTCTCTTCAGAGACATATTCCACACCGCTCCTTTGATTTTCGATGGTTATCTGTCCAGGCACCAATGTATCGTTTGCAAATGAGAATTCCGTATCTCCGTCTTCATCCACAAAGACGTTTACCGTTAGATTGCCCGTGTCTACCCTTATATTTTTATCGATGAGATAATCCCACTTTCCGTCTCCATCTCTGTCCCTTTTCTCCCTCATAGCCTGTTCTTCACTGATATTCAAGGAAAATGAACCAAGCATCACAGATTCTACCTTTTGAACCTTCTGCCCCTGTTCTAATCCACCCACAGAGGCGATAACCGATACATTGCCGGAGGGTACTTTAACTTCGTACCGCCCATCATCGTCCGTAAACTTCATGTCATGGGGAGTAGCGGACTTATCCAGGACCGTTATCCTCGCATTAGAGATCGGCTCTCCATCCTCAGTAGTCACTTCTCCGGATATCAATGCTCCATCGAAGTATTCGAGGTAGACTACGCCTTGCCTCATATAACTTTGGGCGCTAAGGTCAACAGTCACGTTTTCATCTTGATAGTGCTCTACGGCCTCGTCGTATGATATCGCTTTCCAAGCTTCCGGGTGATCCCCGACTTCATCTCTAGGATAGGGATTGAAGTAAGCCGTTCTGTAAGCAAGTCTGAAATGCGTCATATTCCACGAAGGCATGGGCTGGATTTTGTTGTTGTCATCCAATCCCGGGATCCCTTCTCCTTCATCTACTTCCTGGGCAGAATATCCTGCGAAGACTTTGTACAAAGTGGAGTTGAAGAATGCGGGTTGAAAATCTATTTTATAATCTGTAATCTGTATGTCCTGAGGTACTTTATCTGGATTCTCATATTCGTTACCCTGCTCATCTACCAAAAGCACCTTGTAGTAATCTATCGGAGTACGCATGCCGTGTTTTTCGTAGATACGGTGCCCCGATAGTTTTGCAGGTGCATAAAAGATACCCGTGTTGGTCCCAGAAAATGGAAATAACCTGGTGTCTACCGCTATATACTTTATTCTTTTATCTATCTTCAATGAGATATCACGATACAGTTCAGCGAGTATATCGAGCCCCTCCTCGGCCAGCAAGCCCATGCACCTTGCATACTTTACGTTATTTCTATTCAGTTCATCATCTCTATGATGGTATTTATCTGGATTGGAAAGGACTTCTTCAGTGTATTTTTCTGGGTCTTTCATCGTTTTTTCTAATTCTCTGGTTTTCTCTTCACCGATGTAGTCCACGAGGATATCTTCGACCTCGTCATCGAATCCATCTCCTCTACTGTAGGTGTCTTCCAGCTGTCTCGTGATGAACAGTGCAAGTATCTCGGATTCGTTCTGTGCCATGAGTATGTTACCTGCCAGCTCATGTCCGTTAAGGAAGTTATCGGCAACCGTTGGATGTTCTCCCTGTCTTGCGCACTCGAAACCGTAGTCCCACCAGCTCAAAAAACCGGGCCGTTCAGCGGGTTCAACATCAGTATCTTGTTTAGACAGCCAATCCCATGATGCAGGCCAGTATTCATTCGGTTTATCCAACGCGTATCCGAATGCACCTAGATACCAGTTGTCACCGCTCGAGACGTTGTACTCCTCGGGCCTCATAGGCCCGGGAATAGCGGAGTGTATCTGTTTATTGTAACCTTCTTTCTCACCGTAGGGTATGCCCGAATCCATGGCATACATGGCGTTGGGTACCATTATCATGAACACGACGAAAACGGCAACCGTTGCGTGTCTCAACTTGATACTCTTCCACAGTCCATAAAAGACATCCCCTCTGAAGCTCCGGAATATTTTAGAAATTTTAGCAAAATTCGTCTTGTCCACGAGTAGCGCTATTACCCATCCAGCGGTCAACGCGAAAGCAGGGGACGAGTTGAAGATGAATCTTGCTGCGGACATAGCCATGTATATGGCTAGGGCTGTCCATAACAAGATGAATAGAAAATTCGTTTTCCAACTTCCTTTAAAATGCCAAATCGCAAGACCGATGCCCACTATAGATAGGAAAAAAGAAATCAGACCGAACGACATCACCAGATTACTGAACGCAGGAGCTTGAGCTTCAGCAATAGTCGATATGGCTTTGGTCTGAACGAAGTAACCCGCACCGCTGGTCAAAGCGGTCATTAAACTCGGGAAAACGTAGAGACCGAGCAGGATGAAAGTTATGAATCCAGCTAGAATTATCGAGAATGTCAATACCCACGGCCAATCTCTCGTGACCGTCAAGAAAATTCCTACAGAGAACCCGGCTACGAACATCAACAGTGGAATATCGAAATACCTAGGGCCGATCCCAACTACCAGATAATACGGAGATGACACCAAGAAAGCCAGTCCAACAGATATGGCTATGCATGCAGTGATGCCGAGTGAGTCTCTCATCCTCAACCTATCTATGAATAACTGTATGAAGTAGTAGGCCAGAAGTATAACGACAACATAGGCATATCCTTTCCATATAAGAGCTACAGAAGCGATGGACATGCCGGACAATCCGGAATAAAGTAATGATCTCTTATTCTCCAATATGAAGCTTTTTACCCCATCTTTTATGGCTTCAGGGTCTTTATAGGACGATATCCAGTTTTTGTCATCGGGTATGCCCTCAAGTGCCTTCATGAAGAAGTAGAAAGCAGTAACAACGAAGAAAAGGTAGATCGCATCGTGATCTCCATTCGTTATGGGACTCCTTTGAAGATGGCCTGAACTGATCGCAAGTAAAAATGCAGCGGTCATGCCCGCCTTCTTTCCAAATGTGTCTCTACCGATGAGATATACGGGGAATATGGTAAGAGCACCCCAGAAACCGGTCGACAATATGAAAGCGTAGTTGATACCCACGTTTACACTGCCGACGAACGGGCTGAAGAGATGTCCGATGAGTACAACAGACCAGGCGAATATGGGTGGACGTGGATTCCTTGACCCCATGGGGTAATTCAACAAAGGATCGAAGGTAAGGTGCTGATGATTGGTTTGAATATAATCTATGATTCTGCCGTAATAATATGCGTCAGACCCTCCTGACAATAGGTAAGGCGTTCCGTATTTCGTCGCTAATTCGAAGGCGAAGTAGGTACGTATAAAGAATGCTAGGAAAAATATCCCTAAAAGCGATACTATCGTACCCCAGTGTTTCTCTAATAATGACTCATCAACGTGCTTCCGTGTTTCTGTTTTTTTCCGCAGATTAGGCAAGCTAAACCTCATCAGATTTCACCTGGTATAAATTACGGCCATTCTCATGCAGGCACCCCTATATATAGATTTTTCATTAGAAACTTCTGTTTGGCCCCTATATATTTTTGCAATCTTCGATCAAAAACTTTTCCAACTTACTTTTTGCATCTTCCCTCTTTTGTTGATGTTCTTCGAGAAAATCTTTTATTTTTTCTTTCAATAACTGCTTGCACTCTCCGCAGAGTATGTCCCCGCTCCTGCACCTTTCATCTATCTTTTTTACCTTCTCATCGTCCTCTTCAAATATGAAGTAACGATAGTTCTGGACAGCGCAGATATCGGGATTCCCCCCTTCTTCTCTCTGCTCCTTGGCTGATATTTTTCCTCCGGTGAAAGCTTCGTTAATCTTGGAATCGACCTGTTCAGATTTATCCGTTGTGAAAATAGTCGTTTTCGGGATGCTAGCCGACATCTTGCCGGACCCGTCCAGCGAAGGAGCCAATTTGTTGTGAAGTAAGGCCGGTTTGTAATAATCCAAGGTCTCCGCTATGTCCCTGGTCACCCTGAAATGAGCGTCCTGATCTATCCCGCATGGGATCACAACCGGGACCTTTCGTCCCTCGAGCTCGGAGGGTAAAAAACACGGTGCAGACTGTATGGATGTGTAAAAGATAGAACCTACGTTGGTCGAATTGTCGAACCCAAAGACCGCCTTAGCTGTTGAAAAATTCACCCTTTTTGCAACCCTCAATGCAAGTGGGTAAAGGTTATGAATAAAATCGGTGTCGATAAAGATGTGCGTCTTCTCTGGATCGAACCCCAATGCGATTATGTCCAGAGCGTTCTCGATGGCGTAGTTATGTGAATCTTCCAGTTCAAGATCGAACTTGAACAGGAATTTTTCGTCATCCGTCAATTGAAAGTAGAGGTCAACATCGAACTTATCCTGCATCCACTTGGCGAATATCCACGGCATCAGGTGTCCCACGTGTGTGTGTCCCGAAGGTCCTCTACCGGTGTACATAGCGAATTTATTACCTTTCTCGTATTCATCTAGGATCCATTTGAAATCACGATGAGAATAAAAGATTCCTCTTCTCAACATGAAATGAAGCTCTCCCGCAATATTTTCGATACGGGTTAGAAGCTCATCATCTATAGAATCGGTTCCGAATTTCTTTATTAATTGATCATAGTTGATATTACCCTTTACCTCCCATGGAGTTATCACGTAATCATCTTCTTTCTGTGTAGTAAGACTACCTTCATCATCCTTTTCATCTGGCATATTATCCAACTACTAGATTGCCTAGAGTTATAAAAATCTAACCACTTTCGCCCTTCTCCCCTGTTTAATCTTATAAATATACATGATTTAATAAACATTGTACTATGAACAGAAAGACACACATCATTTTTTCTTTAATACTGACCGTATTAGGTCTGCTTTTGATCGAAATTGTAGCCGAGAATAAAATACCAGGTACTGAATTATTAGAATCGATTTTTACATCTTATAATATTTCTGACTATTTCTTGATGTTCTTATTCTCCATAGTAGGGGCGTTAGTCCCCGATATCCTTGATCCTACATACACCCGCCACCACAGGGGATTCGCACACAGTAAAATGATATTATTATTGTTATTCGTCTTCTTCATCATCACCCTGATCTACTTGATAGATGACTTCAACCTGGGTATATGGTCTCTTTACTTTTTCCTTCTCGGATATATGTCACACCTTCTTCTAGATTCCCTTACCCCAGCCGGTTTAACATAGCTAAAGCTCGATGTTTTAATCAAATGGATAAAAAAACATCCACACGCAGACCTGTCAAATGACCAATCCAAGAGATAAACAGCAGTCCGAACGTTTAGTAACCGTGGGCTGAATACGTCGCCGAAGCTTCGCACTTACACCCCGGTTCTATCAAACCCGTCTTCTACGGGAGTTCTTAGATGCCTCGTTTCAGGAAGAGCTTCAGGCTTAGATGCTTTCAGCCTTTATCCCTATACAGCGTGGCTACCCAGCGGTGCCCTTCCGGACAACTGGTAAACTAGTGGCTGCGAAGCCCTGTTCCTCTCGTACTAAGGGCTCCTTTCCCTCAGGCATCAAAACGACCCTTCTAAAAAGAAACCAACCTGGCTCACGACGGTCTAAACCCAGCTCACGACCCCTTTTAATGGGCGAACAACCCCACCCTTGCCAGATGCTGCACCGGCAGGATAGAGGGAGCCGACATCGAAGTAGCAAGCCTCCTGGTCGATATGGACTCTTGCAGGAGACAACTCAGTTATCCCCGGGGTAACTTTTCTGTTATCCCTGGGCCCCATAAATAGGCCTCAGGGGTTCGCTATGCCTTACTTTCGTATCTTGGTTTGTTATTGTGTCAAACCAAGTCAAGCCAGCTTTTACCATTGTATTCTACGGTGGAGTTCTGACCCACCTGAGCTGACCATTGGACGCCCTTGTTATTGTTTCGAGGGTGTGGCGCCCCACCCAAACTGCCCGTCTATCGATGTTCCACCGAAGCGGTTAGGGGTACGCTCTCAAAAGGGTAGTGTTTCATTGTTGACTCGGCGACACGCTGGCGCGCGCACCTGTGTAACGTCTCCTACCTACACTGCACATCTGAGATCGTATCTCAACGACAGATTGCAGTCAAGCTCCACGGGGTCTTCTCTTTCAAGAAGGATGTATTGGACTGTGCGCCAATAAGTCATTTTCACCGGATTCCAAGCGGGGACAGTGGATCTCTCGTTGATCCTTCATGCAAGCCGCCAATTAAGCGGCAAGGTATTACGCTACCTTAAGAGAGTCATAGTTACTCCCGCCGTTTACCGGTCCTTCCTTCCGTTGTAATGGAGATTCAGATACCGGCACTGGGCAGAATTCAACGGCAATACAAATCCTTTCGGACTAGCTGCCATCTGTGTTTTTATTAAACAGTCGGAGATCCCTTGTTATTGCAACCAGCCATCCTCATGACTGGCACCCCTTATACCAAAGGTACGGGGCTAATTTGCCGAATTCCCTCGCCTGGATTGCTCCGGGACACCTAGCCTTGCTAAGGCAGGGGCACCTGTGTCAGTTCTCGGTACGGACTCCGATACTGTAACCAACGTGTTTTTCACTGACACCAGGAATCACTTGAAGCGGACTACGTCCGCCCTATCACGCATTCACACGGTTCTCACCATTACGGTTCTCCTCGTGTTTCTACGCTTCGACAGATTGGAATCCCTGTTCAAACTATCCCGATGTGTCACACGTTGGACAGGGGTATCAGAGGTACAGGAATATTAACCTGTTTCCCTTTCGACGACTTCGGTTAAGAGCCGCCTTAGGACCGACTAACCCTCGACTGATAAACATTGTCGAGGAACCCTAGCCCTTTCGGTGGAACGGATTCTCACCGTTCTATGCTGCTACTCATGCCAGAATTCTCGTTCGAACACGGTCCACTCGACCTCACGGCCAAGCTTCTGCCCATGCACGACGCCTTCCTACTAGATTACCTCTCGGTACTCTAAGGTATCGGTAGCCGACTTAGCCCCGTCCATTTTCGGGGCCCGCAATCTCGACTGGTGATCTGTTACGAACTCTTTAAGGGGTGGCTGCTTCTAAGCCCACCTTCCAGTTGTTTTGGATTACGGACACCCTTCGAATAACACTTAGTCGGCACTTAGGGACCTTAACCTTAGGCAGGGTTCATTCCCTTTCGGACATCAGGCTTACCCCGATGCCCTCACTCCTGGCTTCTACGACGATAATATATTCGGAGTTTGACAGGGTACCGAGGGCTCTCGCCCCCAAAGTATCCAATCAGTGCTCTACCATATTATCCATCTCAGCCAAGGCCTACCTGCGAGTAGTTTTGGAAGGAACCAGCTATTTCCGGTCTCGATTGGCCTTTCACCCCTATGCGCAAATCATCGGAGGGATTTGTAGCTCACCACCCGTGCGGGCCTCCACCTCCCTTTCGAGAGGCTTCACCCTGTTCACGCATAGATCGACCGGCTTCGGGTATCCAACCAATGACTTCAGGCGAACGCACCTCGTTCCTCTTCCGAAGAATGCGAACATGTTGGTTTCCCTGCGACTCCGCCCTTTAAAGGCTTAGTCTCGCCATTGATCGAAACTCTCTGGCCCGTTTTTCGGAACGTACGATAAGACATCGGTCCACTTCGATTAAGAAGCTTCGCTCCTTGCATGCCTTATCAGTCTGTAACCACCTGGTTTCAGGTTCTTTTCACCTCCCGTCAAGGGTACTTTTCAGCTTTCACTCACGATACTAGTTTGCTATCGGTCTCGAGACGTATTTAGAGTTAGAAGTTCTATGCCTCCTATATTCACGAGCGATATCCAACGCACGCTACTCAGGAGACTCCGAATCATCTTTCCATCTATCTCTTACGGGGCTGTCACCCTCTAGGGCGCTCGATTCCAGGAGACTTCAGATTGGATGGTTAAGATGTACCGGAGTCCAAACACCACATCTCCCTGTCATTTCTGAAGGGATTCAGTTTGCTCTGCACCGTTTTCGATCGACTTTACTAACGGCATCTCTATTGATTTCTTTTCCTCTCCTTACTAAGATGTTTCAATTCAGGAGGTTCCCCATCCTTACGGATTGGAACGGGAAGTCCCATTCGGCAGTCGTGGGATCATAGGTTCCTTGCGCCTACCCCACGCGTATCGCCGCTTGGCACGACCTTCTTCGGCGCTCGAGCCGAGCCATCCTCCAAGTGGTGGAGTGACTGCAGCAATGAATCTTGGATTGGTACACATCCAGGTCTGCGTATGATCGGTAATCATCGGACCTCAGAAAAGGTCCTATACCCTTCCCCGACAACCCTTTTTCATGTCGCCGAGTGCATGTAACATAGTGCAATATTGAAATACGTTTTTGCAACTATATAAACCTATTTTTATCCCCTCTGTATATATATTCAAGAGTGAGGGGAAATCGAACTAATAAGCATCTAATATAAAAGGATTATGGAAAGGAAAATTTTAATCGGGAGATGTGTAAATATATCAAGATCACATTGTCATATCATCGTTATATCAAGGTAAAGTATAAAATGGGGTTTTTCTATTATATCCAACGCACCACTTGTCAGACGGAAAGTCTGACATCTATCCAGAACTTTAGTTGGAAGCAAGTTTTCGTGATTAACATGAAAAAGATACCTACAGGAGTAAGCGATTTAGATTCTATTATTAAGGGTGGACTTCCCGCAGGTTCCGTTGTTCTACTCTTAACCGAGATTGGTGCAGGTGGGTTGGAATTTACGTACACTTCCGCTGCAAAAATACTGAGGGTAAAAGAGAACCCAGATAAGAACAATATTCACATCGTACTCGGTGACGAGTGTAAAAAGTCGATACTGCCGGAAGAGATCCACTACTTGACATTTTCTCGGGCGAAGGAGGACATATTGGACGAAGTGAAGATGTCATTCAACCAAGATTATTACGACGCTATAGAGAGCTCTCTATTGTTCAAAGATTTTTCCAATGCGTATTTTAAAAGGACTATGGTGCCCCACAGCTGGACCACAGACGGGTCACCATCTTCAATATTTTCTAACGATACGAACTCCAATCTCCTGGAAGAGCTGGTCGATTTCTTGGAGGAGAAAGCGGAGGACAACATTGTGATCGTCGATTCCCTGACGGACCTGTTGACCAATAACACGATCGAGAAGGATAAGCTTGTTACGATACTGAAAGGCATGAGAAGAGCCTCCAAGAAATGGGGTGGTGTGATCTATCTGCTTCTGACAAAAGGCATCATAGAGAAGAGTTTGGAGTATCTCATCATCGACAGCGTCGACGGCGTCATCCAGTTCGAATGGTCCAAGACACACCGCTCCTCACAGAGGCAGAGATACATGATCGTCGAAAAGTTCATGAGTGTCCTCCCCCATTTGAAGAGGGAGAAGATCGCCAGATTCACTGCTGAGGTGTCCTCGCTTGATGGTTATACCGTGGTAAATTATGAAAAAATTAGGTGATATGAATGGATGAGTGTGTAGAGAGAGTAACGACGGGAATAGAGGGTTTGGACGAGATGCTGAACGGAGGGGTTCCAAAGGGACATGTTTTTACGGTGATGGGCTCCTTCGGTACAGGGAAAACAACCTTTGCTCTTCAGTACCTATGGTCAGGGCTGGAGGACGGTCAAAAGTGTATTTTTCTGTCCCTAGAAGAGGATAGGGATGCTATGGTCATTACGGGTAAATCCTATGGGTGGGATTTCAACGAGTACATAGAAAACGGTCAGATGATGATGGAGAAACTGAGCCCCGCGGATGCCGAAGCTACGATAAACAAACTGAAAAGCGATTTCCCAAGGTTTATCAAAGAGTTCAAAGCAGATAAGATCGCCATAGATTCGGTCTCCCTTTTGAACATGCTTTCAGGCGATATACAGGATAAAAGGAAAAGACTCTTCGATCTTTGTCAAAAGATCAAGGAATCCGGGGCAACTGCGTTGCTGACCGCCGAGGTCAAAGGTGACAATCCCGAGAGTTCTAGGGACGGTCTTGTAGAGTACACCGCAGACGGCGTCATCCTTCTCAGGTACAACCAGCTGGAGAATCAAGATGTCCAGATGAGTATTCAGGTGAAGAAAATGAGGAGGATCGAACACACCCGTAAAGTGAAGCCATACCGCATAACCGATAACGGCTTGATCGTAGAAACAGAGGGAGAAGTTTTCTAGGGATTGATACCATGGGGGTCGCCCTTGGAGATATTGTAGTATCAACGGAGATCGATTTCGATGAACTAAAAGGAAAAATTATAGCGGTAGATGCATACAATATAATATATCAATTTCTCGCAAGTATCAGGCAGAAGGATGGAACACCTTTGATGGATTCACAAGGTAGAATCACCTCCCATCTTTCCGGCCTACTTTACAGAAACTCCAACCTACTGCAGTCCGGTCTGAAACTGATCTATGTTTTCGATGGCAAGCCCGACATAATGAAAGAAGGGACCCTGGAAAAAAGAAAAGAAAGGAAGAAAGAGGCCGAAAAGCAATACCAAAAGGCACTAGACGAGGGGGACCTGGAAAGAGCTAGGAGCAAGGCACAGCAGACGTCCAGGATGAGCGATGAGATAGAGGGGAGCGCAAAAAAACTTTTAGAATTGATGGGTATACCGTACGTACAGGCTCCCGCGGAGGGCGAGAGTCAAGCCGCTCACATGGTCACCAAAGGAGATGCCTGGGCAGTCGGCAGCCAAGATTTCGATTCTCTGCTGTGCGGGGCCGATAGATTGGTAAGAAATTTAACGATAACGGGCAGAAGAAAACTACCTGGAAGGAACGAGTATAAAGAAATCATGCCCGAATTGATAATCTTGGAAGAAACACTTCAGGAACTAGGGATAACAAGAGAACAGCTCATCGATGTGGCAATACTCATGGGAACCGATTACAACGAAGGCATCAAAGGCATCGGTCCAAAACGCGGTTTGAAAAAGATCAAAAAGTACGGGGAGATCGAGGGTGTTTTTGAAGAAAGCGATGTGTATGTGAACAACTATGAAGTTATCCAAAAGCTGTTCTTAGAACCCAAAGTGACGGATGACTACACCGTCGAATTCAATGATCCAGATCTCGAAGGGATAAAAGAATTTCTGTGCGATGAAAGAGGATTCTCGGAATCACGGGTCGGGTCCGCAGTTGAAAAGATCATCGAAGCGAGGGGTGCGGAAAAGCAGTCCGACCTATTTTCATTTTAGATTATTAAATCAACAGAATTCATCCAATCTCGGATTTGAAATTTTATCGTTCTCGAACAAAGAATCTATCTGACTTGCGATCTGCTCCACCCTCTGTTCTAGGTAAACCGGTAGATCGAACCTCCTCACCATCTCCAGCGAGTGATCTAGGTATTTTTTTACCCCTCCCTTGTGAACGGTCAAAGTTAAGTTACCACCGCAGGTGCATCCACCACTTAACGGTGGTCTCCTGTATTTCTTGTTGCAGCTGGTGCATCTCACCGTCTGCACACAGAACTTGTTGAAGTTACCGATCATATCTGGAATAAAATGGTCTGATATCACTCTTCTAACAACATCGTCAGCATCTACTGCTCTGATCATCTGTGCCACTTTGACCTGAGCCTCCATCTTGTCCGTCATCTTTTTTAATCTGGTATATCTGCTCGTTTCCGGCCCTTGCGAGATATCGGAGGTTTCATGTGTATACCCAAAACCCTCGTACTGCTCGTTTGTCCCCAATCTATTATCGACGGTTTCCATGATATCCGTAAGATCTTTCGGATTGGGATACTCCATGGTCCTTTCATAGAATTCCAGAGGATATTTCCACATGGTATCCACGTTGTGTGCTTCTTTGTCTATCTCCGAGGGGTTTATCCTGGTGGTCAGAACTAGGGGTGCATCCATCTTCCCGCCCCGCTTTTCTGGTAGGAAATCCTCGGAAAAGTTAAGAAGGCCGTCCATAAGAAGCATAATGCAGTCCTCGTCACCGTCACATTGGCCTACATACAAATCATTGGCTACTAGTGTATGGTTATCATCTACGGTTAAAGAATAAACGTAATCTGAAGATTTTTCTACTATATTCTTTTCAACTACTTCATCTAAGAAGATATTGTTCTGATGAATTATCCATTCATTATCTTCATCGATATCGATCTGTTTAGGTGCTGGAATCAAATCCCCCTTTTCTATTTCACTGGCATGACAAAATTTTAGAGTATCATCCCATTTCAACATTTTATGTTGTGGGGTCAATATGATTGTTCTACCTGCTCTTGTTTTGAATTTAATGTTATGTTCAGGTGCAGGGTGTTTAGAAACATGGGTCACCTTCCGCAATTCTTCTTTACCCTCCTCAGAGATGGACGGTACATACATCCCATCGATTTCTTTATATTTTGAACCAAAATCATCTGAATTTAACTTTCCTTCATATAAATTTTCTTCCACTATTTCGCCTATGGATTTTAGCTCCCATTCATTATGAGAATTTACCCATATGTTCGTGTCTGGAGAAAAACAATTACGCCTTTTTGCCGCGTGGAAGTAAGGATGTGCGTACCCCGCCCTTCCTTTATGAAAACCTATCAAGCGCCCGAGGACACCACCCGACGTGTGAGGTGCCAACCCGACGACTAGTTCTCCGATAAGATCCTCACCCAATTTTGCTTCATAGAACCTGTCCATCCCATAGTACTTTTCCAATAAGTCATCTATGAAGTTGGATATCCTGATCAGGTACTCCGCAGAGTTCGTCGATGCGATCACATCTTGTGGTTTGATCTCAACGATCTGATCTCCTTCGGTGAGTTCTTCGCCGTGGATGTCGTGGTCGTAGCCCAGCTCTCTTGCCTTTTGTATAGACAGCCCGATCTCTATTGGCTTGAAATGTGTGATCGGTAGGTCTGTCATATCGTACCTAGATGTCCCGTCCTTGAACACGTATATACTATGTTTAGCTCGAAGGATCCCCTTCTCCAACCCCTCTGGCGTCTTAGTTTTGTTGATCATCCCCTTCACCCCCTTGATCTTCTTGATGTTCCCCCCTTCACCCAGTGTCATCCGGGCCTGCTGGTATATCGATGCCATCGGTATCTTGATCTTATTAGGTTCTTCGATTATCTCACACCTTCCGCCGCACGAGCATCTTATCAACGGTCCGCTCTTACCGCAGGAAGTGCACCTTCTAGCACTGACCGTCACCTCGATTATCCCTTTGTCCACTGCCTTACTCACCAAACGTTGAGAGCCGCCGGCCTCTCCCACCGGAAAAAGTCCGTGAACCGGCGGGTCCATCTTCCTTTCCTTAGCTTTCTCGGGTCTAGCCATCCTGGCCCCTACGAATGTAGGACCTTTGTTTCTAATCTTAACGCCCGATATCTCGCTGAGGTATTCCCATATATCCGATGAAGTTCCTTCTCCTTCAAGACTTAGATCTTCCATGTTCAATCCGAGTGTTAAAAGAAGCGGTTTGTACGGGCCGACGTATAATTTTTTATTTTTCTTTCTGTGTGGTATCCCAGCATCTTCCATCACGGCCTTTATCTCTTCATCGTTTTCTAGGACGAGTTTTCCATCTTCGATTGTCCCTTTCTGAGAAATAAAACCTCTAAGTTGATCGATCGATTCTCTGTTTGTGTAATGCCAGAAGTAGATGAACTTTGGATGCAGGGGGTACCCCCTTTCTTTAGATAATTTCACCGCCATGTCAGCATCGATCTCCTCGGGATAGAACTCTTCATCAACTTCCTGAACCCACCACTCGTGGCAGTAAGCTCCCGGTACCAGTTTATGGTTGTTCTCTAAAAATTCGCCGAAGGGGATGAGTATCTCACCGAGATCTATGATTTCCTTCACCTTGCTACTCAGTTTGACAGCCCTTTCCTTTGTGTGGACACTTTCTACATCACCATTCTTGAGCAGAACGGTCGGACCTTCGATGGTATCGCACGGTGTTACGGCTCCAGCCTTCCCTGGACGTTCTGTTTTAACCTGTGTACCGATGGCCATGAATTCATCTGTCAAGTACATCGCTGCGGGATTGACGGCGATGGCCGCCAGACCGATTGTCCTGCTCCTTCCGTACCTCAACCTGAATCCCCCTTTCTCACTGGGATGTCCGAAAACAGGCCTGCCGGCTATGGTCTCTTTGATGTACTTGAAATTGGGCCTGACTCCTTTGAAACTTTCTTCGTCATCATCCTTTTTACCAGAAGAGTACTTGTTTATGTATTCATCTAGAAATTCCCACCCTTCGATGCCCAGTTTATCTACGTGTTTCTTCAATTTCTTTGCCTTGAGGGTCATCCCTTCAGCGATTACTAAACATGCCCCTCCTCTTAGTCTATCTGTGTCCACTCTAGGTAGATTTCTGTTGCCGGAGACTTCCTCCTTTTCGGTCCCCTCCCCGCTGATACTGACTGGGCATCCCTTTACGATGATCTCGATCTCCTCCGCTGAAGGGGTGTACTGTAAACTCTTAGATTTCTTGTAAAGTGGGATCTCTTCCTTGTATCTTTGTATCTCACTCGGGGTGGGTTTGTATGCACCGATACCGAGTTCTCTTCTAACTACATCCGCTATGAGAACGCTCATTGCCTGACCGGTTCCACCAGCTGATCTTATGGGACCGGCGAAAGAGATCTCCGCGTAATCTTCACCGGTACCATCGCCCCTTATCTTCACATCGCCTATCCCCTCCAGCGGTGCGACCAATATCCCTTCCGTGAGGACGGCTAGACCGATACGGATGGCGTCCTCCAGCCTCTTCCTTTTATCCCCGTCCCTGTTGGCGACTTCCTTTGCGATCAGCAGTGCGACTTCTTCACGATTCCCATGTTCATCGGTCAATTCTCTTATCTTATCGGCAGTGTTTTCAATGCCGGTCAGCTCTTGACATCTAACTGCTAGATCTTCAGCCATCGGGATCTCGACATCGGTCTTCGGATCGTACCCCTTCCCCCTCGCCTTTTCTGCGATAGAGTAACACTGTTTGGCTTTGTTTTCGAGTTCTTCGAAATATCGTCCGATGTCTTCTGAATACTTTAATTCCGGCATGCCTATCCCTCCATGGCGGTATTGAATAGAACCCATGGTTAGAGCGATATACCCCCAATAGATACGGGATAATTAAGCTTATTGATTTTCCGGATTTTAAAAAAATGAATTAAATATATTTTAAGGTATAACAATCTATAATATTTCAATTAGATATAATAGTAAGAAGCTGCCTTTCTAAACATAATGAACAACAGATTCCGTGAAGGAGAAGAGATAATCAAAGACACGGAAAAAGGGGCTGCAGAGCTGGCATTGGACGTTTCCTACAGTCTATTAGAACTGGATGAAGCTGAGGCGGAAAACTATCTGAAAAAGGTGATCGAGGGAAGGTACACAATGACACCTCTATTGAATCTAGCCAACCGTGTTTTCTTGAGTATGGAAAGAGATGAAAACTTAGATCAAAGGATAACCACGGAGATCCGCTGGCTTGAAAACGCACCGAGGGAAGCTTCCAAGAACATGAAAACGATATTGAGAGACTCAGGATATAACAAAATATGCACCCTTAGCTACAGCTCAACTGTAATTCGTTCACTCTCTCAAATCGATAAAGTCCATATATTAGAATCTAGACCTCTCATGGAAGGTAGAAAAACGGCTGAAAAACTTGTAGGGAAAGGAGTAGATGTTCATCTATGGACGGATGCCAGCATGTCGAAAGCACTCTCCAACTCCGATGCAGTCGTCCTAGGGGCGGATTCCCTTTCTATCAACGGCTTCGTCAACAAGATCGGTTCGTATCCTCTGACATTAACTGCCATGGAAAACGGCATCCCGGTGTACGTTGTCTGTGATACCAGCAAGGTACTACCAGAGCGTTTACCCATATCTCATAGCGAATTGCATGATCAAGATGAAGTGTGGAAAACAAGTCTAGATATAAAGATACACAACGATTATTTTGAACTCAGTTCCTGGAAGGGCGAAAAACTTGTTACGGAAAACGGTTTGGAAGATATAAGTTATGAACTATTCGATAAGGAATTATCGGATATGCTCCTCGAATACCACCCTATGGTGTGATTATACTTTCCTTTACGACACCCTTCCTCTCCTTCTTCTCCTTTATCTCCTCTTTGATAACCTTTGCCAATCTCTCTATTCCTTCCCATATCTCCTCTTCTGAAGAGTGTGTGAAATTCAACCTCATGGTATTGTAACCCGTGTCTTCGACGAAGAAAGCATCTCCGACCACGTAAGCCACGTTCTCTTTTAGAGCTTTTTCGAACATCTCTCTTGTATTGACATATTCCGGAAATTTTGCCCACACGAACATACCACCTTCAGGTCGGTTCCAACTAGCTTCTTCAGGGAAGAATTCGTCCATGGCATCCAGCATGGCCAATCTCTTTTTGTTGTACAGTTCCTTGATGGTCTTCAGGTGTTTATCTAACTCTCCGGATGCAACGTATTTGTATGCTACATACTGCCCGAATGGATTAGTACACAGGTCGGTAGCCTGTTTTGCTATCACCATCTTCTCGATGAGTTCCGGAGGACCGACACACCAAGCTATCCTGAAACCAGGTGCCAATATCTTGGAGAATGTCTGCATCCTTAGAACGTGGTTGTTTTTGTCTAACTTCATCAGATGCGGCATGGGTTCACCCTCATATCTTAGGTAGGAGTAAGGCGAATCTTCAACGATCAAGAGATCGTACTTCTCGGCGATCTCCATCAGCTGTTTTCTTTTATCCGCCGGTATGGTCGCGCCAGAGGGATTCTGAAATGTCGGTACGAGGTAAACGAATTTAGGCTTTCTATCGCACTCGATGAGCTCTTTGACTTTCGCATCCAATGCATCCATGTCCATACCGTTTTCCTTCACTTCTACCGTTTCCATATGTGCCTGAAGTGCTCTGAAAGAACCGGTAGCGCCCAAGTACGTCGGCGACCCGACTATTATCGTATCACCGGGGTCTAACAAGACTTTACTTAGTAGATCCAGCGCCTGCTGCGAACCGTGTGTGATCAGTATGTTATCTTTATCGACGTCCATCCCCCTGCCCCTCATATGCTCTGCAAGCGTTTCTCGAAGCGGGATTATCCCTTCCGTTGAGCCGTACTGCAGTATCTTCTTCGCATCTGTATCCAGCAGTCCATTTATGATCTTTCGAGTCGCATCCACCGGGAACGCATCGGGATTCGGAAGACCACCGGCGAAGGATATAATACCCGGTCGCTGGGTCAGTTTCAACAACTCCCTTATTTCAGACGCTTTCATCTCCTTTGCCCTTTCCGAGAATAACTTTTTGCAGTTTACCATATTTACCAACGTATATCCCTAAACAAAGTGATATATTATTTCTTTCGGTTAGTCCGACCCCAACTTTATAATGATGTAGATCACTATCTGTAATAGATAATATGGAGATGGTCGGTCAATGCCACATCTGCGGGAGACCAGCTAGGAACACTTGCAGTATCTGCGGACTTCTAACGTGTGATAAACACATCAAGAACGGTGTATGTGATGCCTGTCGAGGCGGGGTTAGCGATAAAAACAGTCAACAAGAAAAATTCGACAAAGATAACGTGTATCACTGATCTCTGTTCACCAAGACCAAGGCATCCTCCGCATCTATAGCGTGGTACTGCTCACCCTTGTAAACCTGGGAGTAACTGAATTCAACATCATCTTCCGTAAGGATGACCTCCTCACCGCCTTTCAGTTTGAATTTGTATCCACCTTTTCTAACTTCCTGTTCCAACTCTGAAGGCTCTGCTTCTTCTATCTTCTTGAAGATCTCTTTGGCCTTATCCTTGAACTTCGGTCCTATCCGTGAATAATTGGGTGATGCGGAAACGGCTTTCTCCTCCACTTCATCCCTTTGGATCAACCTGATCTCCTCACCTTTAACGGTTTCCAAGATATCCGCCTCTCCCTCCAATATGTCCTCGTGATCAGTGACCATCAGCAGTTCGCCTATCTCCTGGTTCAACGGTATGCCCTCTTCTGATTTCCAGTTCCTTACCTCCGCTATAACGTTCTTGATCATTTTTCCTGTTCTCAATGCCTCTTTGTCCACCATTATCGGTTCGGGCCACTGCGAGACATGGATGCTATCGTGCTCACCCTTCTCCTTGTAGTTGTTATCATATATCTCTTCGGTAACGAAGCACATGAAAGGAGCCATCAATTTGGTGATCCCCTTGCCTATATTGTACAGTACATATTTAACGGCCGAGTCTTCCTCTCCGTATGTTCTGTACTTGATCATCTCCAGGTAGTGGTCCGCGAGGACATGCCACAGGAAGTATTCCGTGTCTTTCAGCGCTTTATCGTACCTGTATTCGTCCATGCTCTTCGTAGCTTTCTTCACCAGTTGGCTGTATTCACTTAGTATCCATCTATCTACCGTTCTCAACTCAGGCATATCAGTTGTCGCTTCTTCACCGACTGCGTTCTGAATGAACTTCTGGATGTTCCACAACTTCGTCCTCAGCCTCTGTCCTCTTTTGAGCCATTTCTTCTCGAACACACCGTCCTCACCGGGTTTTGACATCCCGGCAAGATATCTAACGGGATCCGCTCCCATCTCGTCCGCCACTTCGTCGGGATCGATTATAACGCCTTTAGACGAGGAGAATGCCTTCCCTCCAGGCAGCCACCAATATCCGTGGATCATGATGTCGTCCCACGGCCTTTTGTTCGAGTGAAAGTGACTTTTAACTATCGTGTTGAAAGCCCAGAACGAGATTATATCGTGGGACTGAGGTCTCATGCTGAACGGGAACACTTTTTCGAACATCTCGCTGTTATCGATCCACCTGGTTGCGATGTACGGCGTGAGGGATGAAGTCGCCCATGTGTCCAACACGTCTTCCTCTGGAACAAAATCATGGCCACCGCATTTTTCACAGTCCCCTATGGGTTCGTCGACCAGCGGGTTCACGGGAAGCTGTTCTTCCTCCGCTAATTTCACTCCTCCACACTCCTTACAGTACCACACAGGGAACGGGATACCGTGGAACCTCTGTCTCGATATACACCAGTCCCACTTCAGCCCCTTTATCCAGTTATCGTATCTGACTTTCATGTGCTTCGGATACCAGTCTAAATCCTCTCCGATCTGTAGGAATTCATCTTTCAAGTCCATGTATTTGATGAACCACTGTTCGGTTACCAAGAACTCAATGGGTGTGCCGCACCTTTCGTGGACGTTCACCGTGTGCGAGATATCCCACTGCTTTCCCAGTTTACCTTCATCCTTTAGATCATCGATTATCTTCTTTCTGGCTTCTTCGACGTGCAGCCCCTCGTATTTACCACCCATATCAGTTAGATGGCCGGTCTCGTCGATCGCTATGCGTAGGGGTAGATCGTGGGCGTACCACCAATCTATATCCGCCTGGTCACCGAAGGTACAGCACATGACTATGCCGCTTCCCGTTTCCATGTCCACTTTTTCATCTTCTATTATGGGCACCTCTTGTCCGAAGAGCGGAACCACGGCATCTTTACCGACTAGACCTATATTTTCTTCATCATCCGGATGCACGAAGATGGCCACGCATGCCGGTAAGAGTTCGGGTCTGGTGGTAGCTATAGTGATTTTACCCCCGTCCACCAGGTCGAAAAAGATATTATTGAATTTCGTTCCTTTATCTAAATCTTCAGTTTCGACCTGAGAAATGGCCGTGGCACAGTTCGGGCACCAAAGGGTCGGCGCTTTTTTCTTGTACTCTCTTCCCATCTTGTACAAGTCGATAAAGGATTTCTGCGAAGTTTTTCGACTTCTTTCATCGATCGTTCTGTAGAATATATTGAAATCAGCCGAAGTACCGATCCGCTTCCACTTCCTTAGGAGTTCATCCTCCAGTGATTTACTCGTTTCAAGGCACAACTGGATGAACTTCTCTCTACCCACCTCTTTCGGCGATTTACCGGTTTCGTTCTTCGTTAGAAGTTCCGTAGCGATACCGTTGTCGTCCCATCCCCACGGATAGAAAACGTTGAACCCCTTCATCCTCTTGTATCTAGCCACGATATCCATCTGGGCGTACGATAGTGCATGGCCGATGTGCATCTTACCGGATATCGTCGGCGGCGGGGTATCGATGGAGTAGACGGGCTTTTCGGAATCCATGTCGAACTCGTAGGTTCCTTCCTCCTCCCATCTTCGGACCCATTTCTTCTCCATCTCGGTGAAATCGTTTATTCCAGGGGATGACATGGCTTTTGGAATCCTACATGATGTCTATTAAATTTTCGGATGCGGGGGTCATTTCTTATAAACTTAGAAAGCGGGCATTTTTGCGTTTATAATCCTTCCGTATGTTTAGGAGACGATTTTCGTTCTAAATCATATAGAGTATATAAAGAAATATGTTTAACAAGCAATTTTTTACTCAAGCCACATACTCATTAACGCTGGTAAACTCAGTACCTCTCCAATTTACCTTCCTTCAATGCCTTTTTCAGACACAAGTGCAGGGTGACCAGACCGATAACTATACCCACCAGCCCAGATATCGGCATTATCAGGATATCCTTCATTGGGATGTAGCCCTGGGTCATGCTGGTACGTATGCCGTGCAGAGCGTATGTAATCGGGATCGCCCTGCTGATGTACTGTGCAGCACCGGGGAGCACCGATATCGGAAAGAACACGCCGCAGAAGAATTGAAAAGAAAAGAAGATTACGGTGAAAACCGCCTGGATCTCCTTATAAAGAACCGCTATACCGGCTATTGC
>JAWOBZ010000053.1:0-6447 GCA_046484045.1 Thermoplasmata archaeon
GATAGGTTGGAAGTAGAACGGTGGTATCTCCAACGATAAATTAAATTACTTTGATTATTATCAACAAATACAAAGAGCCCGATTAGTGTAGTCTGGATATCACGGAGGCTTGCGGAGCCTCTTACCGGGGTTCGAATCCCCGATCGGGCATCGACGACCAAAGGAAGGAGATGACCGAACGGGATGAGAGCCCTTGGGTTCGCGAATCTATTTTAATAGATGAGCGGTTAGAATCACGAGCGGAGTGAGTGATTGTGACCAGAATCCCCGATCGGGCACTATTATCAATATTCAACAGTCCAATTAACAGCTACATCCGCATCATTGTACAACCAGTAACCTCTACCTGGTATCAGAACTTCCGTAGAAAGGTCATCGATGTATTCAAGATTATAAGGAGCCCATTTGTTGAAAACAGCTATCTTACTAACCTCGGGGGGTAGTACGTCGGAAGCGATTTGATTCGTACTGCAAGGATATCCAACCATATTCCATCCTGGATGCAATCCGATCGTTGTGCTCATGGGTTCAGTTCCCTCTATAGAGAGTCTGCAGGAGTTATTTACTTTGATCCAGATAGAAATAGAACGGTTCACCCGTGTTAGATCGTTGAAGTGCTCGGAACGGCTGGGAACATATGTCCTCCATTCATGGGACGCAGCACTATAATACATCACACGTTGATAATTGCCCTTTATCCCATAATGTCCATCTTCTAAGATGCTTAATAGATTATCATACTTCGCTATCAATTTACAGGACACTAGATTCCACCCCTCTGACTCTAGTGCATCTGATAGATCTATATGAGTTATGTGATAGGTTGTGAAATTCCATGTGGGGGATGTGATCGAACTCATGCCATCGTTGACCTCAACGTACCATCGGTAAATTTCTCCATGAGAAAGATATGTCCAATTCGCATATGCTGTCCCCCCACTAGGTACGAAATAATCTGCACCGATCATGGTGTCGTTGGAAGCATCATAAAATGTTACATTTAGAGAATCACCATCGGAGTCTGATACATCTACGCTTAGTGTGACATTGGTTTCAACGCCTACGGACCCGGATAGCGGTGAAGGATTTGAAACCGATGGAGGTGTGTTCTCTATTGTACCCTTCACGAAATATATGTCATCTGATCCATCCTGGTATACCAAGCATATATTTGTGGCACCCCCATCTTTAGTGATATATGCGTCCATACCCATCTCGGAATGATTGCCTAGCTGAAATGATATGTCCGTATCTCTCTCATCCAACCAATGGTAACCTCCGTCGTCGCTGAATATGTATTTTATATCAACATTAGTTGAATTTGGACTCGTGTAAAATAAAAATATTCTATCTATTTCTTCGTCGTATGCGGTACAGAAATAACTTTTCCTAGGCACGTCGTTCCAATTCAATACCTCTTCTACCGGCCCCCAGCTGATACTCGACGATATCTGCCCTTCTCTGAAACGTATGAAGTATTCATAATTTGAGCCTTTATCGTCTTCCCTCCCCCAGAAACTCACCACGTTTCCATCGTTTCGAACAACCGAAGATACCTCGGTTACCCTGCTGGGGTCCTGTCCCTCGCTGTTGTAACTGTATATGTCGTTCCATCCCTGTCCGTTGCCGGAATCGTAGGTCTGGTAGTCCACGTACTTCGTCTGAGAGGTATAGCTTTGGTCAGCAGGGATGACGAAGGTCGTGTATACATTGGAAGGAACGTTGCTGTTCGAAGAGGCGTATATCTTTCCGTCGCTGTCGTTGTCCCACATGTTGTAATCCCAAGGGCCGTCCCACGTTACACCATAGTCATAGCTGACTTTATACCAAATGTCATTCTGTTCGTTTGACCAGAAAGCCCATACCTCTTTTCCCTCATGATTGTAAACTACAGCGGGGTCAGTGTCATTTTCAGTAGAGGTCGAAATGTAGTATTTCGAACTGGTGACGTATAAATCGTCCGATCTGCGGTCTATGATATCGTAATCCGTAGAAGAATACTCATAAGCATAAACGACATGATGATAGGTGCCGTCATATGTTATAGACGGTTTGACTTCTCTGCTGGTGCTGTTGGCTATGGGGATCGGAGAGGACCAATTTATTCCGGAACTCGAATTGATAGTAGATTCCACAGTTTCATACACTTGAAATGATTTATCCGCATAAAATGCAGTAGAAACACCAACAACTACGAGTAATAATATTACTATTACCGAACTAACCAATTTTTTATCCATTCTTCTCCTCCATCCTAAGCCACATTATCAACTAAAAATATTTTATTGATTATTAATAAACTTTACCCCGTTCTTGGAGTCGAGCTAGTAAAATCAAGCTATTAAAAGATAACAAAACTAAAAATACATATATCATAAATTCATTTACGATATAGGTGATATTTTGAGCGAAGAGAAAGGCTGGAAAGTAGAATGGAAGGAAAAAATAGTCGAGTGGTTGGAAACGGAGATATCAGATTCAAAACTTATAATAGACTGTGCGTGGGAAACTGAAGACTACGATGAAGACGTTGTCCGTGCAAAGTCGTGGTGCAGTCCATTTCACGTTATCTTGAGATTCATCGATGAAAAGGATAAGAGATTTTTGACTCTGACGATCTATACCGGTGTCGGCACGGCGGTCCTTAAAGACTACGAAAAGATATACCTTTACAGTACCATGTTAAAATTGAACGAAAAATCTCAGCTGATAAAGTACTGCTTGGAAGATATAGATGATAAGGTGATCATACGTTCGGAATTCGACTTAGCATCGTTCAGCAAGGGAGAATTCAATCACGGGTTGCGCAGATTGAGCGAGTCCGGCCATTTTTTCTTTTCCAAAGTTCTTATGCCAGAAACACTAAGTAAGATAATCGAAGAAGAAAGCTGGGAAGACTATGAATTCTATGATTTTGTCGATTCGATAGCCAAAGACTTGAAAGAAAAGAAGATAACTCCAGAGGTAGCCAAGAAAAGAGCTATCAAGTTAGGATATGAAGAAGAGGATGCCGAGACATTCATCGAAAATATGCTGGACTATCTTGATACGGTTAAAGAAAGTTCAGAAGGTGAAGATGTAAGAGACGGACCACGTGTATACGGATAGTAGGACGGGATAAAATGAAATGGACTAAGTTCAAACCGAAGTTAAAAGGATGGATGAAGGAAGAAGATGTCGATTCCACCGAAGTTATCGACGACGAATGGGAGGTAGAGGAAGTCGATGACGGATCGTTGAAGGCGAAATGCTACCGTACTCCATTTGTCCTCTATATCGAGCACATCAAGAAGTCCGAATCAGAAGATGGCTATATAAAACTAAAACTTTACACCAACATTAACACCGCTATACTGGAACCGAATCTCAAAGTGTACCTGTACCGTAAGATGCTGAAGTACCACGCCGACGAGTTGTTGATCAAATATTCGATGGATTCAGACGATGTCGCTATGGAACCATTGATCGGTTCAGACCTAGACCTCACATCGATCAATAAGGAGGAATTCAACGACGCCTTGATGAACCTACTCACTGCTTCGTTTAGATTCTTCGATTCCGTACTGACGAAAGAAAAACTATTCGAGATGCTAGGCGGTGAATTCGTGTGGTCGGATTATTATATGTACACTATCGGCAGTTCTCTGCTCGAGGAGATACAATCCGGTAAGATATCCAGGGAAAAAGCTGTTAAAAGGTTGGTAAACAAACTAGAGTTCGATGAAGAAGGAGCTGAGGATCTGTTGGATATCATCAAAGAATCAAGAGAGAGCAGAGATATGGAGGAGCTAGCTAGAGAGATACATAAACGAGGCCCTCCAAAGAATCTGTACTGATAGTTTACTCACATCTCCCAGAAGAATTTTCCATTCTTCATGATCGTTTCGCCGTCTATCTCTAGTACACCTTCACTCATATCCTTTATCATATCTACGTGGATAGCACTTTCGTTCTGCTCGTTATCCTCTCCCACACATTGGGAATAAGCTCTACCAAGGGCTAAATGTATAGTGTCCCCCATCTTTTCATCGAAGAGCATGTTTTTCGTGAAAACGTCGATCCCACGGTTCGTTCCTATTCCCAGTTCACCCAGGCGTTTGGCACCTTCATCGGTATCCAATATGTCTTTCAACGCACCCTCATCCTGTTCAGCCGAGTAATCGACCACTTTTCCCTTTTCAAACGTCAGTTTTACTCCGTTGATCTCGTTTCCTCCGTGTATCAACGGTTTGTCGAAGAGGATTTCTCCCTCCACACTATCCACAACCGGAGCTGTAAAAACTTCACCGCTGGGCATGTTGTGATCGCCGTCAGAATTTACTCCCATCATCCCGTCTATACTCATCGTGAGTTCCGTTTCTGGTCCTTGGATAGACACGTCACGACCCTGATCTAATTTTTCTTTTAACTGTTCCTGTAGGTCGTGTACTTCCTGCCAATCTCTTAAAATCGCACTGTAAACAAAATCCTGGTACTTTTCTAGGGACATCCCGGCCATCTGTGCCTGAGCATCAGTGGGATGCTGGGTACCGCACCATCTTTTTGAGAGCTGTTCTTTGCTTATCGGTAGACGGGCTTTTGAGTACTCAGCCATTTTCTTACCGGAAACATCGCTCATAGCTCTAAGATTTTTATCAGACTTTATCCCGATGATCACATCGGTTTTTTCCATCATGGCCAATACATGTTCAGGTGTTTCAAATTCCCCTTCGAAATTCTTTAAATAAGCGCGTGATGCCTCACCTGACGAATACAGCGTCACCGGATAAGCTCCCTTTTTGGCTATCTCTGTTTGTAAAGCTATAACGAGTTCTTTCGCATCTTCACCTGCACTTATCACCACGTGGTCGCCCCTTTCTATCTTTGTACTCCAATCAACTAATATCTTCGCATGCTCTTTGATCCTGCTGTCCATATGATACACCTATAAATTATCGGTTCCCAAGATTGAAAGGTATATAAAATTACCCTGCTCGTAACAAATTGCTACATACGAAAATAGTTTTTTAATACCTCTTCTCTTTACGGGTAGATAGCATGAGCGAAAAATCGACTGAAAATCTACAAGAAGGGGATCGGATAAGGGTTACTAAAGAGGGTAAGTCATACACGGGTGTATTGATGCCCCATCACAGGTTCAGCGGAGATGATATCGTCACAATCAAACTTGACAACGGTTATAATATCGGTTTGAAGGTTGAGGAAGGTGATGAGCTTGAAGTGATCGAAAAGGGTGATAAGATAAGCCGTCAGTCCCCGGATAGTTTTTCGCTGGACGAAAGCAAACCCAAGATCGCTATCTTGGGGACCGGGGGAACGATCGCCAGCTACGTTGAGTACAAAACCGGTGCGGTTTACCCTGCTCAGAGCGCAGAGGATATGCTTCTGTCTAATCCTGAGATCGCTGAAAGGTGCTATCCCACCATGGAAGTGATACTGAGTAAATTCAGCGAGGACCTGGAACCGGAAGACTGGGTAGATATAGCAGATAAAGTTGTCGAGAAATTCGAAGATGGTGCGGAAGGTGTTGTGATAGCTCACGGAACAGATACGATGGGATACACGTCTGCAGCACTATCTGTTCTGCTGGAGAATCTGGACAAACCGGTAGTTCTAGTCGGATCACAGAGGTCAAGCGATAGACCTTCATCGGATGCTCATCTCAATCTGCTGGGTGCCATCGAGGTAGCTAAATCCGGTAAGGGCGGAGTTTACGTCGTGATGCACGGATCCATGGACGACGACAGGTGCTCGATACACCTGGGCACCAAAGTAAGAAAGATGCACACCAGTCGGAGGGACGCATTCAAATCTATCAACAAAGAACCCGTGGGGTGGGTGGAACCAGAGAGCGGCGATATAAACTTAGATATAGATGAATCAAACACGGATCATAAAGTAAAAAGGAGAGGGGATATCAACCCCAACGTGGGGATCATATACGCACATCCAGGCCTAAACCCAGAAGACATAGAAAGGCTGAATGAAAAGGACGGTTTAGTTATTGCCGGAACGGGGCTGGGTCACATCAATTCGAAGTTGGTCGGTACTCTTCAAGAATATATCAATGGAGGTAAACCCGTGGTCATGACCAGCCAGTGCCTATACGGAACTGTAAATGACTACGTTTATGCAAGCGGAAGAAAACTGATCGAGATCGGTGTTATTCCCGGAGGTGACATGCTTCCAGAGACCGCTTTGGTCAAGCTTATGTGGGCTCTGACTATGGACGACGTAGAAGAGATTATGACCACCAACACAGCAGGCGAGCTGACAGACAGGAGGGTAAGGTGAGACCATGGGATACGACTACGACGAACTTGGTCTGAAGGTCGGACTCGAGATACATCAACAGCTGGATACGAAGAAATTGTTCTGCGACTGCCCATCGGAGATGGTGGATGAAGTCGGTGACGAATTCCTTAGAAGTCTTAAACCCACTGCCAG
>JAWOBZ010000068.1:0-9150 GCA_046484045.1 Thermoplasmata archaeon
AGGATCACCATCCCCACGACTACGTACGTGAACGTCAGCGATACCAGCTACCACGATACCACCGATTCACTAAGAGATCCGCCTGTATTTTCTGCAGGCGAAGATGTGACTATCAAAGCGAACGTGACCGATCCGATAGGCAGCTACGATATCAGATACCCGGGAGGGTCATGGAACAACAGCGGGGCCAACGCTACCGTTAGATATCCAAACGGCAGTATCGTACCGGGATTCCAAAATAAGTCCATGAATTTAGAGATTATAGACAGTTCATCACCATCGGCTTGGAAGATATTCAATCTGACCGTTCCAGCGATATCACTCGATCAACTAGGTGTTTACAATGTAACCGTAACGGGATGGGAGAGCAACGGTGTCTATGTTCAGCAGGATTCAAATTTCTCTGTCACCTCATCGGATAGCATACCGCCTCAGATCACGAATGTAACCGACGTACCGGATCCACAGGAGAGTGGATTCAATGTCAATATCAGTGCGGATGTTACAGATGATGTAGGGGTAGGGAGTGTTACTGTAAATATCACTTCACCGAACGGTACCACGCTGGGGAATTTCTCCATGAATTATTCATCTATTACGGATCATGCGTATTTTAATAGAACATATAACACTCCTGGAATATACGATTATAAGATATGGGCTCGTGATCTATCCAACAACTGGAATTCTTCTTCGCAGTATAGTTTCACAATCCAGGATACCATCCCTCCGATGATCATGGACGTCAGCGCAGCCCCGGCTCCACAGTTCGCTGGAGGTCTGGTGAATATCACATGTAATGTAACTGACAATCTGAATGTATCACAGGTATTTGTGAATATCACTTCACCATCTACCGTTAATTTAGGTAATTTCTCGATGAACGAAACCGCTACGGACAAATTTTTCTTTGTACGTACCTATTCCGAGTTGGGCACCTACAGTTTCTTTGTTTGGGCCAATGATACGAATGACAACAGGAATATATCCGTTGGACATACGTTTGTAATTATAGGTCCGAATATCCCGAAGATCACTAACGTCGATGCTCAGCCGGATCCACAGGTAACGGGAGGCTTTGTGAATATCACGTGCAACGTTACCGATGATATAGGTGTGTCAGAAGTGTGGGTCAATATCACTGCTCCCTCGGGAACGACTCTAGGTAACTATTCGATGAATTATTCATCTATTACTTCTTTAGCTTATTTCAATAGAACTTACACAACAATCGGAACCTACGATTACACCATCTGGGCGAACGATACGAGCAACAACTGGAACAATTCCAGTGGACATACCTTCTTGATATACGATTCCGATCTGCCGAAGATACAAAAAGTCAGCGCGACACCGTCGCCTCAAGAGGTCTACGGATTCGTCAATATAAGTGCCGAAGTCAGTGACAACACGGGTATTCACGGAGCATGGGTAAATATAACACTTCCAGACGGATCTGAATTAGGGAATTTCTCCATGAATTACTCATCGACGAAGAAGAGAGCGTATTTTAACCGTTCCTACGGAGAAATAGGCACTTACAGATATGACATCTGGGCGAATGATACGGACAACAATTGGAATTACTCTACGGGGCATTCGTTTAGGATAGTCGACACCCAAAAACCCATGGTGGCGGATAACACCGTCGATATACCGACCACGGGAGACATGTTCACTATCAATGCATCGATCATCGATAACTACGAAATTGACACGGTCCGTCTTTTCTACCTAACAGACGTGAGTCCTCAGAACAACATATCTATGATCCACACAGCCAATGATTTCTATGAACGTTCGGTTCTCGTACCCACTGATGCAACCGTGATTTATTACAATATATCCGCCAACGATGCGAGTGATAACTGGAATCAAACGGGAGAGATCAAGGAAACGGTTATTGATAACGATCCTCCATCTATAACGGACAACAGTGCATCCAGTGCTGTTTCCAGTGAATATTTCGTCATCAACGTGACCGTGACGGACAATTTAGACGTAGATGAGGTGTTCGCATGCTATCATACGAACGTGACAGGATGGTCAAACACCAGCATGGTCAACACAGGAGGGGGTCACTATGAACTAAATGTGACTCTCCCTGAGGGAGCGGCGACACTCTATTACAACATCACCGCTAACGATACCAGTGATAACTGGAATATGCTGGGCACCAAGAGTGTGGATCTACCCGAGGACACTTCACGACCTGAAGAGATCGTCGTAGTCTCCGGAGATGAGCAGGAGCAGACCGTCGGTACAACTCTAAACCAGCCTTTCGTGGTCAGGGTACTGGACGGCAACGGAGATCCTGTAGGTTCAGATATCGAGGTCTGGTTCAACATAACCACCTCCGGGCTAAACGGTGACGCTGAGCTCGGCAAATCCAGTCCAGTTCTAACCGATGAAAACGGCAGTGCAAATGTCACTTTGACACTGGATTCTATGGAGGGCGAAAATCTGGTGAACGCGTCTATAAAGGGTACGGGGTCGGGGAGATGGGCTCTCTTCGATGCAATGGGAGTCGTACCGCACTTTGAAGCAAAAAAGACCGTAGACCGGCACAGCGTCGATCCGGGGGACGGGATCGTGTACACCATATATTACAACAACACGGGTAGCGAGCCCGCAGCGAATGTATGGATTAACGACACCCTCGACTCTAATCTGGAATACATGGGGGATGACAGTGGAGTATCTCCGATACTGGCGAGACAAACCCTTTCTTGGCATCTCACGGATGTGGACGTCGGTGAACACTACTTCCAGATAAACTGCCGGGTCAAGACTGGGTCTGAAGACGAAACAGTAATACAAAATTCATTCGATATCGAATATCGAGATTACGCCGGTAACTCGTACGGCAATTCTTCTAACGTGGTAGAATCTAGAGTCTCCAGCCCCGTTATGACGATAGGTAAGTCGGTGAGTGCAGAGAGGGCAAGGGCCAACGATGAACTCGAGTACGTGGTCTACTTCAACAATATCGGCACGGGAATGGCGAGGGACGTTTGGGTAAACGACACACTCAGTAGACACCTAGAATACAACAACGATAGCAGTGGCGTCGCTCCTAGGATAATCGTGGATGGGGAGGAAAAAACGTACTGCTGGCATTTCAAAAACGTAGAACCGGGCACCTACAGTTTCCGTATCAACGTGACCATTTCCAGTGACACGAGGGACGGTTCTTTGATAAGCAACTTAGCGCTCCTCGATTACTCCACTGCAAATGGAAATTTCAGACCTGGGCTGATTTCAAATAAAGTTACCACGACCGTTTACACCGTAGTCGATAACCTTCCTCCCACCATCGAAGGCGTACCCGACCTGATCGTGCACTACGATTACGATTATTCTTTCAATCTCTCTTCCTATGTGAGTGATCCTGACAACACGAGTTCGGAACTGAGCGTCTATTTCTCCGATCCAGTTCATGTAAGAGTGAATGAAAGTTATCACCTCGGCATGATACTGAATTATCCGAAGAGTTTGAACGGGACTACGGTTGAACTTACCATATGGGTGACGGACGGTATAACCTCGGATTATCAGTCCATCGATGTCCTAGTGACGAATAACTTTCCCCCTGAGATAAGAAAAACCCTTCCAGATGTGACTTTCTACGAAGACGACGATCACTATGGGTTCGATATCACGGAGTATTTCTTCGATAGGGACAAGAACGCACTATATTATTCATCCGGTGAAAAGTACTTGAACGTGACTATCTTGGAAAACGGCACCGTCCTATTCAAGCCGCCACGAGACTGGTACGGCGTGGAGGTCATCACATTCAGGGCGACTGAGGTCAAGATATCTGAGATCACAGGGGCTCTCGTCGAAGATACGATAATAGTGACGGTTCTACCGGTTAACGACGCACCGATAATAGAAGAGATGCCTACTCAGAAGGGAAAAGCTGATGAAAGATGGTCTTTGAACCTATCATCCTATCTCTACGATGTTGACGATCCCCTCTCGAATCTCACCCTTTCCGTAGACAGCAAATACGTCACCGTTTCAGGTCACGAACTGGTCTTCGAGTATCCCGAGGGCATACCTAACGATAACGTGATCGTCACCGTCAGCGACGGAAAGACGGAAAGCTCTAGAGAATTGTCAATAAAGGTAGCACAGCCCACGCTATTAGAGAAGATATACTGGCCGTGGCCCATCGTCCCCTTCTTATTCCTGATACCGCTCATCGGGTTCGCCTACTATAGAAAGACGAGGATCGAACAGGTGTTCCTGATCTACGGCAGTGGATTATTGATAGCACATGAATCTCGTTCGGATGAGAACCAGATGGACGAGGATATATTCAGCTCCATGCTCTCTGTTATACAGGACTTCGTGAAGGACTCTTTTCAAGAGGCCGAAAACTACGGCATAAAGAAATTGGAATTCGGGGACCGTAAGATCCTGGTTGAGCGTGGAAAAAACGTATTCATGGCGGTACTATATTCTGGAAGGACTTCCACCCCGGTTGAGAGCAAGATGAGGGATAAGCTGAGAGAGATAGAAATTGAGTACGGTGATACCTTGGAAAATTGGGACGGCGACCTTGAAAAACTCAAGGGTGTGCGGGAGGATCTGAAAGAACTATTTTGAGCGATGAATTAATATATCACCATGGATGTTATTGATCTGCCCGGTTACGAAGGTCACGGTGAACTACCCAGGGTTATGATCCGTGATGCGAATATCGGGCATGGTCTTGATGGGTCCCCCTGGGATTAGGACGCGACGTCCATTTGTGAACAGGGACCAACCCCAAGACTGCACAACCACCGGAGAACTTCTCCGGTAATACCCCTGGTCAGAGTCAGGAAGGGGAGTTGGATGTACCTTACTGTGAACCCCACTGTTACGGCCGGGGGACAGCTAACCCTCAAAAAGTGAATGTCATGTCAAAGAAGATATTGAAATGCCCCAAATGCGGGAGTACGAATATAATACCTGAAGCGGGTTTCGTCACCGGCTACAAGTACCACTGTGAGGATTGTGATTATGTAGGCTCTCTGATACTGGAAGTCTACGAAGAAGAGTTGGAAAAACTAGAAAAAATGGAAGAAGATGAGCGCGGAAATTAAGCGAACATCACTTGACCTTCAAAATTTTGATCCGGGTTTGCATCAAGAACTTTCTCTATAGCCTCTAAAAAGTCTTCGAGTTCTATTACCTCTTTTTCTTTTCTAAGTGATAGCATACCTGCCTCGGTGCATATGGCTTTTATATCTGCACCACTCGCTTCCTCAGATCTTTTAGCTAATACATCAATGTTTATATCCTCGGACATAGGCATGTTCCTAGTGTGTATCTCGAAAATCTTTTTTCTAGCTTCTTCGTCAGGCATGGGCACGTCTATTATCCTGTCGAACCTACCGGGTCTGAGAAGTGCTTTGTCCAGCAGCTCCGGTCGATTCGTAGCTGCCATCACCTTCACCTCACCAACGGATTCGAATCCGTCCAGCTCGGACAGAAGCTGCATCATGGTCCTTTGGACTTCCCTATCACCCGACGTTGATTGGTCCAGTCTTTTCGCCGCCACCGAGTCGAGCTCGTCTATGAAGATGATCGAGGGGGACTTCTCTTTCGCCATGGAGAAAAGTTCTCTAACAAGACGTGCACCTTCTCCGATGTACTTCTGCACGAGTTCAGAGCCGACGAATTTGATGAATGTAGCCTGAGTTCTATTGGCTGCCGCTTTGGCTATCAGAGTTTTTCCAGTACCCGGTGGGCCCACCAACAGCACTCCTCTGGGAGGTTCGATGCCCATCCTCTTGTACTTATAGGGATGAAGAAGCGGGTCCTCGACGGTCTCCCTAACCTCGATTATCTGGTCTTCCAATCCACCTATATCTTGGTAGGTCACCAGTGGTTTGTCTATTATCTCGGCACCCATGACGTGGGGGTCCACGGAAGGCGGAAGAATTCGCACGATAGACAGGGTCTGTTTGTTCATGGCCACCCTTGTTCCTGGCTTCAGGTCCATATCCGGTATGTAATCGGCTACGGAGACTATGAAATTGGGTCCCGTTGAACTTTCTATGATCGCCTTTCCGTTGGGTAGTTTTTCTTTGATCGATCCCACTATCAACGGCGGTTTTTTTAAGCGGGCAAGTTCCTTTTTGACTTCTCTAAGATCCCTTTTCAATCGGTTCATCTCGTTGAGAAGGTAATCCCTCTCGAACTCTGCACCGAATTCAACCTCTGATATAAGCTCTTCATTTTGTCTTTGAAGTTCTTCTATCCGGCTCGTCAACCCCTTTGATGTTTCGGAAACTTCTTCCTTGTCCAAAAGACCACCGTTACTATATATTTTGATGTTTCAGGAGTTTTATAAACATTGCGGTTGAATTCCAGATGCTGCATCTTTGGGTAGATATTCGTTCAACCTTCTCAGTGCGTACTTCTTGTCTTTGTCACCTACTTCCGATCTATGTATAGCATCTTTCAGCGTATCGATCGTGTGATCGTAAACATCCCTATCAACTGGGAAAGGAGTACCGTCCTTACCTCCGTGTGCAAAACTGTACTTGACCGGGTCCTCCCAGCTCGCTCTAGTTCCGTGGATCAGATCTGACACGAGAGCGAGAGCACGTATCTTCTTGGGTCCCATGCCCTTTAAACTGACCAGCTCTTCGTAATCGGAAGGCTGGAATTCATATGCTCCTTTGAGTATCCGCCACCCTCTTTCACTAATATCCATATCCAAAACGGGGTGATGTTTCGGCATTTCGAGATTGTTCTCGTAATCTATCAGCGTGGTCTGCTTTTTCGAGCCGAAATATCTTCTCAGATGATCTGGATTATCGTTTATCAGGTCTAGACTTGTCTGTCTGGTTTCACCGCTTTTCCTAGAAGTCATGTCGAGAACACGATTAAACTGATGGTCACAGCAGATGCCCGTGTGCGGCTCCTCCACCAGGTCTTCCACCCCTTCCGAAAGCCAATGGTATCTCCTTGCATAACCCTCCTTATCGAACATCCCCTGCTGGACGACTCCCCAATCCCCGTCCTCGATAACGAAGAACGAGTGGTGATACAGTTGAAATTCATCCTGGATGAGAGAATTATCTACTTTAGCGGTCATCTTGGAATCGTATATTAGTTCTTCTATCTTGGAATGAGATATCGATAGGCGTTCATCTAAGGTGGATATCTCATCGGGAGTCTTCCTGCTGGCACCGCCTTTTCCTCCCAAGACGGCGATCCCGTGCTCTTGGGGATCCAGGGCTACTTTGAGAGCTCCGCAGGTAGTTGTCGTCGTCCCGCTGGAGTGCCAGTCGAAACCGATGGTACAGGCGAGGGCCTGGAACCAGTGCGGATCGGTTATCCTTCTCAAAAATTCATCTCTTCCGTACTCGTCGATGATAACTTCAGTTATAGCTCCGCTCAAACGGACCATCCGTTTGAACAGCCAGCGTGGTGCCCTGCCGTGGTGAAGAGGTAGATCTGCGGTACCGGTGGATATCATCAAAATTATATCGATCGATCGGTTAATAAAGGTGGTGGGGAGGGGGAGGTGAAAGTTCATTGGAAATAACCAATAAAGTTTAAATAATCTACGAGAATTGAGGGAATTGGTTGTAAAAATTTGAGGAGGTTCAATGTCGTCTAAGTTAAGATCAGTGTTGCCTAGTCGGCCCATAATATAATCAATTCAATATATTTATCACGATAAAGGTAGCGGGAGCTAATGGATTTCACGGGTTGAGGAGGGCCCTATCCATCCTCCCCCTGCCTCTCCCCTTCATTTATAGAAAGATGTTTTATCTATAACCATATCTTCACGTTCACATATGGATCTAGAGGCACTCTATGAGCGGTTGTACAGACGTTTCGGTCCTCAGGACTGGTGGCCTGCGGAATCGGAATTCGAGGTGATCGTCGGGGCGGTGCTTACCCAGAACACCAATTGGAACAACGTAGAGAAGGCTGTCGAAGCGCTGAAGGAAAACGGGCTGATGGACCCTGAAAAGATCGTAGATACGGATGAAGATGAATTGAAAGAAATGATCCGATGTACCGGTTTCTACAACCAGAAGTGCAGAAGGGTCAAGAGGGTCTCTAGAAGGATACTAGAAGAAGGTGGGACTCGGCGGTATCTACGGCAAGATGATCTAAGAAACGCTCTACTGGACATAAAAGGGATCGGACCGGAAACCGCTGACAGCATAGTACTGTACGCCGCTGAAAGACCGGTTTTCGTTGTAGATGCCTATACCAAGAGGATATTAAAACGGGTGTTCGGATTTCAAGGGACTTACGGCGAGGTCCAGGAGTTATTCCATAGCGAGATCGACGACGGGGAGGAAAGGGTTAAAATATTCCAGGAATATCATGCTCTGTTGGTAGAACTCGCCAAGAATTACTGCAAAACGAGGCCGGAATGCGGAGGATGTGTCTTGAAAGAGATGTGCTTAAGGGTTACTTAAAAACCTCTTTTTCCCACTTCTTTATATCCTCTTTAATGGTTTCATAAAAAGATGGGAAATACAGCAAGCTCACGAGAAAGGCGATTATCATCACGGCGATATAGAATACCTCTGTATCTGCCTCGTAAGGTTCTATCCCCCCGATGATGAAACCCACTTCGTCAACGATAAGTCCCAGTCCAGCTCCAAAAAGTACAGAACTGATCCTACTGATCGCTTTACTCCAGTAGTTTATAGAGAGCCAGGCCGCTATGGATATAAGAATTATTCCGTAGGCGATATGATGGATGTGATAACCGCTCATAACGAGGTTTTTTCCCACTGAATAAGATACATCACCCGCTGTTGAGTCGTAAGCATCCAGTAAGGTTACCCATATCCTTGCGATCACGAGTGATATCAAAAATGAAACGGATATCAAAAAGGGTGTGGATTTACGGTGTTTGTTTATCTCTTCCTTCACAAGATCGGGTGTTTTTTTTATGAGGCACCACAGGCTCCTTCTCGAAGGCATAATTTCAGTCCTATCTATATGATTATAAACACAAGTAAAATAAATATTTCGATTAATGTTGTGTTTTATAAACCTTGACTTCAATCGTACTGTAAAGGCAGTATCCCTGCCTGTACTCTGCAAGTAAATTTTTATTGAACGGATAGGGATGTTCGCTGGCACCAGTGGTCACTCCGTTCAGCATCTCCT
>JAWOBZ010000095.1:0-6985 GCA_046484045.1 Thermoplasmata archaeon
AGATCTCCTGCAAATTTTTTGACCCTATTTTTTCCCATCTTATGTCACCCGTTAGTATATCGGTTCAAATTTATATAAAATCATCTACATACGATCATCTTGATGAGTAAAAAGATTCCAAAAGAACTTTGGAACTTTGCAGAAAGGCTTAACTTCATATACACCATATAAAAAGATCATTCACTTCTCCACCTTAACCCCCAACCTCGCCCGCACCCAGAACGCCGCCCGCAGCACTATCAACAGCGCTATCACCCCGAACACCACCCACCACACCGGATGCGTCCCGGCAGGTTCATCAGGATCCTCACCTTCGTACCACATGGGCTCAACAGCCGGAAACCTGTCCTTACTTCTGTGTTCTTCTTCTCTTCCTTTGATCTCGTAGGGAGTATCCCATATCTCGTTTTCTTCTTCAGCGTCCGGATAATCCCTTTTGTAATCTGACCAGTAATTACCGAGGGTACCGTTGTCCCATCTGTTATGATCGTCTTCTACGGTACCGTAACTGTCCCAGGCAGCATCACCGTTGCGGACGAAGTCGTTGTGGTAGATGCTGTTGTTTTTAGAGTAGATGTCTTCTTCGGACTTTTCTAAAAAAACACCGTATCCGTTGTCGAATAGGATGTTCTCTACCAACTCGTTGCTGTCGGATATCTCCAAGTAGATCCCCCAACTATTGTTTTTGAGGGTGTTACCTTTCACAACGTTCTTATCAGACCTTAAAAGACCTATACCATAGTGATCGTTTCCCTCGATGTGATTGTCTTGGATGATCACACCTCTTGATCCCTCTATAAATACTCCGTGTTCCACGGTTGGCACTTCCCAATGACCTTCCACGTGATTTCCCGTAACGTTGATGCCTCGAGAATCAGCGATATTGATACCGAAGCCTTCATAGTCGATAACGGTCTCACCGATGACTTCGTTGTCTACCAAGTCGATGTTCTCGGAATCTACGATGTTGATTGTGTGACCGATCCTATTGGTCAACGTGTTATCCTCGATCAATCCGTTCCTGGAATTGTATATGTAGATCTCGGAATTATCGTAGTATTCACCGACCCCACCACTGCTGTTGTATACATGACATCCACGTATGATAAAATGGTCGGTAACGTTCCCGATATAGATACCGTACCCGTGATCACTCCCGTCGATCTCGTAATCTTCGATGACCCACGGGTCGTCAGCACTACCGTCACCGTCCCATCCCTCGCTATCGGCCAACGAAGCGAACTCCTCGTTCCCTTCCACCCTGATAGGAACATCCCTGTCCCCACTTGATAAGACAGCAACAAAACTCACAGAAACGAGAACGACCAGTACCACCAATAAAACCTTCGTCTTATCCATCACAAATAATAAATGTTCTCTATGATATTAAATCTTTGTTGGTACACTTGCATACAGATGCATAAATTGTAAATATAACTGCAGGGATGTGATGAAAGAATGAGTGATCTACTCACTTACCTAAAACAGAGGATGGGACGTCCATCAAAAGAAGAGATACTCAACGGAGATATAATCCCATTACTCTTCAAACTCGGTTGGCCGTTGATGATAGCCAACCTATTACAGACCGCTTACAATCTAGCGGACACTCTTTGGTTGGGACGTTTACCCGTTCCTGAAAACACCCTATCCGTAGGTGCCATGAGTTTAGCATGGCCATTCGTTTTCCTTTTACTATCCATAGAACTAGGTTTAGGTATTGCAGCTGTAGCACTGATCTCCCAGCACACGGGAGCAAAGCGTTTCAAAGAAGCCCAGGAAGATGCGGGTCAGCTTTACATCATACTTTTAGTCTTATCCATCGTTTTAGGTGCCATAGGTTACCTCACCGCACCTACCTTCATCAATTTTTTAGCGGAAGAAGGTGCCGTAGCAGCCTACGCCATAGACTACCTTCAGATCATATTCCTCGGATTTCCACTACTCTTAACTTTCGCGGCTTTCTCCTTCGCTTTAAGAGCGTGGGGTGACACCATCACCCCCATGGCTGTTATGTCACTTTCAGTTATAATCAACATAGTTTTAGACCCAGTACTCATTTTTGGATGGGGGCCTTTCCCAGCTATGGGTATCAGAGGAGCAGCCATCGCAACGGTTTTCTCAAGAGGTGTTGGAACGGTGATATCCCTGTACCTACTCTTCAGCGGGAAAGTCGGTTTAGAACTTAAACTACACTACTTAAAGCCGAACATCGACAAGATAAAAAAATTCTTCAAGATAGGTCTTCCTGCAACAGGTGCACGGGTAACCGACGCAGTGGGTTTTGTAGTACTCACCGGACTTCTAGCTAGATTACCACGGCAGGAAAAAGTCTTGGCAGCCTACGGTATCGGCAGCCGTATCATCAACATCACTTTCGTCATAGTATTCGGTCTGGGTATCGCTTTAAGCACCATGGTAGGTCAAGCTTTAGGCGCAGAAAAAATAGACCGAGCTGACACTATCGCTAAAAAAGGAATGATGCTCATGGCCGGGTTCATGGTGATCATCTCTTTGTTTTTAGTACTTCTACGTTACCCGCTGATGACTTTCTTCATCCCAGAGGACGAAACCGTTATCCGTATGGGTGCCATGTTCCTAGCGATCTTAGCTATAGGAGGACCGTTCTTCGGAATATTCGAGGCGGTCTCAGGAACTCTTAACGGTGCGGGACACACCTTCAAACAGATGCTTTTGAGCATAACAAGACTTTGGGCTATCCGGATCCCCTTCGTAGCCATCTTCGCCTTTTTACTAACCCTGCAATCCACCGGAGTCTGGATTGCCATAGCTTTGAGCAACGTGATAGCCGGTTCAGCCGCCTACGTCGTTTACAAGAGAGGTAGGTGGAAAGAAAAGATTATCGATAAAACCAAGATCCCCCGTACATAACACTTATTAACACCATTATTCTATGATTTCAACCGATGGCCTACGGTCCTGAAGGTTACAGAGACGAGATAGATTTTATCCAGTCTACTATCGGTAAGTACTTCCCCACTTATAAGACTGAGATCGAATACGATATAGTTTCAGTCTATATCAACGTCTATCGAGGGGAAGATATAGATGAAAGATTCGACGATCTCCGGAAAGAACTGGTTCCAAAAAACTACATACCTCACCTTAGGGAGGACAACGGTGAATACGTCATATCGGTCAAGAAGACTGAAGAAAAGAACTACCGCTCCGTCAAGACCAATATAATCATGCTGGGTATCACCATCGTCACCACCCTGATAGCGGGTACCTTCTGGTGGCATTCTTACCGACCAGTAGGCGGTTTTTTCTCACTTCACAATATCCTGAGAGGAGGACTTTTCTTTTCACTCCCTCTGATGACCATCCTAGGCGTGCATGAACTCAGCCATTATTACATGGCTAGAAGGCACAGTATCCATGCATCATTACCGTTTTTCATCCCGGCCCCACCACCCCTGGGAACCTTAGGGGCAGTCATAAGTATCCGGGACCCTATCCCCGACAATAAATCACTATTGGACGTGGGTATAGCTGGACCTCTAGGAGGTCTTGCGGTAGCTATACCTGTTTCGATACTTGGGTTTTATCTGGGTGATGTCATGCCGCCTACTGCTCCGATCAACGCAGAGGGCATGCTTTTCAATTTCAGGTTCCCGGCTCTACTCAGAGTGATCTCTTTTCTGCTCCCCTTCGGTGAGATCGACGTATTCCATCCTACGCTTTTCGCTGGCTGGTTAGGATTTTTGGTGACGGGACTCAATCTCCTCCCAGCTGGACAACTTGACGGCGGACATGTCGTAAGGTCACTGTTAGGAGATAAGGCGAAATACGCGAGCTATGCAGCGGTGATATTCCTTATAGTCGTAGGGATCTGGCAGTATATAGCGTGGCTTATCTTCGCCCTTTTCATACTTTTCCTGGTAGGTGTCAAACATCCACCACCTTTGAACGATTTCACAAAGTTAGGTAACAAAAGGAAGATACTCGGCATAGCGGCAGTCGCTATACTTTTCCTCAGCTTCCATCCGGTCCCTATCGAGGATGCTAATTACCGCTTCGATTACTCTGTGGAGATGGACCAACCCGAGATGCAGAACATAAGCATCAACGAGAGCGCCGTCTACACATTCAATATCACCAACAATGGGAGGTCCGATGACGACATATACGATATCAGCGATGATTACAGGATAAGTTACGGCTCTAGTAACGATTCCTGGGACATAACATTCTACCACCGTTCTAACGGTGACTGGATAAGTGTTGGGGATGAGTATCGAACGGAAACCCTCGAAAAAGATGAAGATACTACCCTAAGACTCGTTGCCGAACCTGCAGACTTAAACGCCACAAAGACCGATATCGAACTCAAAGTCGATTCCAACGTCACCAATCTGAGGAAGACTTTAGACCTTACAGTAAACATAGGGTACGATTTCGGAACGGAGATCACCGGTGATATCTTATATGAAAATATCTTCCTGATGAGAGAGGAACAGGACGAGTACGAATTCGCACTCAACGTTACGAATCAGGGTCGTATCGACTCTTACAATATAACCACTCAGTATGTATCAGAAGAGAACTGGGAAATCTATTACGACGATATCCATGAGAACATTTCTTTCACCCTATATCCAGGCACCTCGACCCGTGTCAACATGACCTTACGAAGGGATTCATCACTGCAAAACGATATGGAGATATATCCGGCCCAGGAATTAACGGATTCGGGCGAGGCAGATCTCTATTTCGAGATACAGCTGAGATCCCAGGGCACCCAACGCACTCTAAACTTCGAGTTCGTAGGAGTCAAAGTTTAAATTTTATAGTTTAGAGAAAATACAGAATATCCTTTTCAAGGAGCCGTGTACCCTGCTCTCATAACTTTCCACCAGTTCTAGATATCCTTCTCCCATCTCAACGAATTCTCGTGCGGGAAATATCGTTGACAGGTAACCGCCTTCCCTCAACCTCTCCCGACACGTTTCGAACAACCTCTTATAGATCTTCTCTAAATCTTCACCACCGGTAGAGGCCGCTCGACCGTACGGAGGATCCGTCACGACACTATCTACATCGTAGGGTACGGTTTCAGATACGTCACCACGCGAAATCTCACCGTCCACACCGAACTGCCGTAGATTCCTTTTGCACCCTTCCACCATCTTCTCATCCACATCTCCACCGGAGACGTCCAAACCCATCATCCCGGCTTCGATCAATAAACCTCCCGTACCGCAGAAGGGATCGTGAACTCTGTCCCCGGCCTTGACCCTAGCAAGATTCACCAGAGCACGTGCATACCACGGCTCCAAAGATACGGGACTGAAGAACTCACGGTTCTTGACCTTCCTCTCCCTAAAATCCGCTTTATCAACAATATATGCTACACGACCGGAATAAAACTCATCGGATATCAACACCAGTACCTTTTGGTCAGGATCTTCGAGATCGATCTCATTCTTCTCGGCCAACACCGCCCCTAATTCTCTCTTGACCCTCCTCGAATCCGCTTCCTTACCCCCTAACCGACGGGTTTCCACAGCGACACTACCGCTGGGTATCTCGAACTCCACCTCTCCTTCAAAAAGTTCATCTTTGGAAAAGACCCGACCGTGGTCTAGTACCCGGTGAGTGAGACCCAGTCTTTCACCCACCGACTCTACACTCTTATCCATCTCTACCACCGAAACATACTTCGATGTATCCTCGAAGCTGGATCGGCCATGTAAACCCAATAAAACAGCTCTGACTTCCGCAGAAGCCAGGTCGTATTCAGGTCCACGCAATTCGAAAATGAACTTATGCATTACGTATTTCCTCTAACCGTGCCCGCAGTTTCTCTTCAGTCAAAGTCTCGACGAACTCCACTTCACCATTTATAACGATAGTGGGGATGTGTGTAACTTCGTATTTATTGATTATATCCGCACGGTCTTTAGCCTTTATAAAATTCACATCTAAGTCGCCGTAATCGTCCTTGACTCGTTCTACTAGCTCTTTTGCCTGAGAACTATCCGGGCACGTCTCTGAATAGATGAATTCCATCTCGATCTTTCCATCTTTTTCGGTCATCACTCGAATAAATATGAACAATGATTTTAACTTTTTGATTGAAAACCGGGTGAAAGAGTTAAATACCCACCTCTCTGTCATAGGATATATTAGATCAAGGAGGAGCATAGATGTCTGAAAAAAATCAACCTATGGATATGACCGACGAAGATTTCGATGAACTCGTCGAAAAGAACGAAAACGTTGTGGTGGATTTCTGGGCCACATGGTGCGGACCTTGTAAGATGATGGAGCCGGTGATAGAGGATCTCGCCAGTGAATACGATGAAGTGCTGTTCGGTAAGGTGAACACTGAGAACAATTCACAGATCACATCTAGATTCGGTATCCAGGCTATACCTACATTCATCTTCATAAAGGAAGGTAAACCTGTTGAACAGCTCAGGGGTGCGGTCCAGAAAGACAAGATGGCTAAAAAAATAGAAGAAGTCTTCGGTCTTTAAAGCATCTCTATAGTTTTTCTATGGAAGAACTCATCTTTGAGTACCACTCGTCGAGGCATTTTTTAGCTTCATCTCGGATCTTATCCAGTGGTCTAGACGAGTAGAGATAGTAATAACCCCCTTTCCTGATGGTATTCTTCTCTTTATAAACTAAACCACAGGATACCAGATTTTCAAGAGATCTGTAGACGGTACTCTGGTCTCTATCCAGCTTTTCACCCAACTCACTGGAACGGTATTCACCTCCATCATTCAGTTTCTTCAAAACTTTCTTATCAAGTTCTGAAAGGTCGAAAAGACATTCTAATACGTTGTCACAATCTACATCACTAACGGAGAAATCAGGTTTCATATCATCATACGATTATGTGCTCATGGTACTTAACCGTTGTGACGCTTTGACTCGCTATTTTTTATCCACATCCATTGAAAAATATATATAGTAGAATAACTACGCCTCTTCGTTAACTATGGAGAGTTAG
>JAWOBZ010000001.1:0-3414 GCA_046484045.1 Thermoplasmata archaeon
GTCTTCATCTTTTTCCATGATAACGACATCATGGCCTTCGGGGAGGAGAAGCTGGGCTAGGTCCGTGCCTATACGTCCACCTCCGATTATAACGACATACATTGATACACCTACTCGAGGGATATACCATTTACATTAAAGATTTTTCCATGAATCAGCGCGAATAGGGTTTTTTCTTCTTTAAATATGTGAGCAGGATGACTACGAGTATAAAGAATGTGATATTCGGGAAAGGAGAATCCTCGTTCTTGTTTTCTTTCTCCTCGATCGGCCCTCCCTGGACCTGGATCTTGATGCTTTCTTGAACGGGCTCTACCCCCTTGGTCGCTGCCTCAAAATGTATCTCGTATTCCTCGATAGTCCCGTTCTCGATATCCGATGCGCTGAAAGTGAATTGCATCATCTGTCCAGCATCCATCTTTATCGGAAATTTCCTGCTGAGTTTTGGACGGCCGGAGCCTTCCTGCTCTATCTCAGAGCTTACATTTACATCTTGAAGATTGATGTCGTACGAATTCAATTCCAGCTCGATTATGGCTTCTTCATCGTATTCGAGGAACCTCATATCGACCTCAACGTTAAGGTAGAACTCCGAATCCTCGATGGGATGAACCATGATTATAGCCGATGAACTTTCTTCGTTCTCGGTTTCAACCCTTATAGTTACTATCGTGGGTTCATCGACTTCTGGTGGGATAAAGGTGGCGTTTATCCTGCCGTCGGAACCACTGCTGTAACCATCCTCACTCTTGAAGATGGCTTCATCGTGGGAGCAGAATAGTTTGACGGCGACATTTTCTCTAGGTAAAAGATCCTCACCCAGTATCATGATGGACACGTCCTGTTTCTCGTTGCACATCATGTTTGAAAGGGCGGTGATCCTTATCGTTCCTTCTCCTTTCGTTCTCTCGAGGTGGCCGAAACTGTATATGTTCAGTATACCACCCGGGGAAGGTACCCAACCCAGCCATTCATCGTTGCATAAGAAAGACTGTTTTCTAGAGAATAGAATACTGTAGGGTGATCTCTCCGAGATGATGCCCTGCATATCTTTGAGCAGTTTTATCCGAGTGTTGTAATCGATATTCGTACCGCTTTCATCAGGCAGTTCACCGCCTTCGAGATAGTACTCAGGCCCGTATTTCACTCCTAGAATGATCTCTCCACGCTTGATGTTCGTATCGATGGAAGCGGTATCCATCGACGAACCGAAGATGATGATCGGTGGCGGAGGCGGAGGATCGATGGGCGGGGGCGGGGACTGCCTAACGGATATCTGGATCTTAACACCGCTCTGTTCTACCAGTTCGTCTAATCTTTTGTTTCTAAAGCCAGGTAAATTCAAACCACCGATATCGTCGGAAATGGAGTCCGTAAGCAGGGCTAAACTTCCTATAGATTCGTACCCATCGAAGAACCAATCGTGCAGTATGATATCGTATTCTGAAGGAAGTGTCACGTCGGAGATGAAATTATCTCTGCTCATCGCCTTCGCTTCTATCTGTATGCCCAGTTCGCCCTTCAGGGTGTTTGCTATTGAGATGGCTATCTGATGGTTCACTGGGGAGTGATGGTTGTTTACCGACAGCAATTGAATCGTGTCTGTAGATGGAGCAACGGAACCTGAATCCGTGACCGTAGGGATGGGATAATCATCGGGTAATTCATCATATCCCGGCGGATCCCAATCGGGAAAACCGGGGAATTCGTTCTGCCATATCTCGTTTTGCTCGTCCAACAATTCTTTTGCCCTCTGGAGGTCATAAGTGTATTTACGGACGCTCTCATTGTGATAGAGTTTATTCGCTTCGGGTACCATCGAGTGTGCAGTATCCCCGCGGTCGTTGTAGACCTGGTTTATTATGTATGGTTTGTCGACCGCAAGAGAGATCGCTTTCCTGAAGTTGCAGCTTATGTCCTCCCCGTACCATTCATGTATCCCGTTACCCGGACCCGGGTGTTCTTTGTATCCGAAGGCGGGTTTTCTCATGTTGAAAGATAAAAAAGAATAGCTGAGTTCTGGAGAACCGATGGTCCGGGTCCCTTCGATTTCTAGGATCTTAGAAGCGTAGTCCCTATCGGCCCCCCAACCGATCGCGTCCAAACCGCCTTCCTCGAAGACCACTACCGATTCATCTACATTGGAGAAGATCTTAAAAGTAACACCTGGATACATCGGTCTGTAATCGATATTCTTCATGCTGAAACCGTATTTTTTATCGTTATCGCGGGAGCCGTCGACGAAATAATCCGTGTTCTTATCGAGTCTGATATAAGATGAAGGCTCCCAATCGGTCCACATGAACGGACCTGTCCCAGAGACCAGTTCTCTCTGTCTGAAAATATCTTTGTAGATGCCGCAGCCCCAGTTCTTCGCACTTCTTCCAGAAGGGTCCAGCATGGTATGTTTAGCCCATATCTTCATGGGCAGGACTATGGGGAACGCGAGTTCGTAGAATCTCGGCCATTTTTCCGTGAGGGTGACTTTGATAGTATGATTATCCAGCATCTGCATGCCGTCGTACATGCCGGAACCGCCGTTGATGATCCAGTGTTCATCTTCAGTACTGGTTTCATCACCCAGGGGCTCTAGGGATACGTATGTAAAACTCGGATCGTATTTTGACATCTCTACCAGTATCATCTCTGCAGTGAATATCACATCGTGGGCTGTCATGGTCTCCATGGTGGTTCCAGGTAGAGTGAAGTCGGACTTGGGTGACTGCCAGTCTTCTCCTATATCCAGCCAATCTTCTGATCTGTGGAAGGACACGTTCTTTCTGATCTGTATGATGACTTCCAATTTCTCGCTGGGTATATCCTCGTTGGCGACGGTCGAAGGGTCCGGGTCAGTGTATGTGACCTCCGGGTCGTAAACACCTTTACCGCTCCTCTCTATGGGACTCCAATCCGAAGCCAGCCACGGGATGATCCTGTGGGTATCTTCATGCTTGATACTGATCCCCTCGTATATACGGTCCAATATCAACAGGCTTGTTGACGATTCGTATGCAAGGAGCGGGTTGAGTGTATCCACGGGTTCTTTCAACGCTATCTTGAGATAGTCATCCGGATCCGCGGCCCCCTCTACGGTGTATCGCCCCTGATAAAAAGATGGAACAACGGAGAGAAGGATCAACAGAAGCATGCATATGGCTGGCAACCTCTTTGTCGGTTTCACGATTCTACCGGATGTAGCTAAAGAGATTTATTATTTAGATTTATTCACTGAATCCTTAAGTTGTTCAATAATAATATATTTCACCAGCGGTATCCCGATATCATGTATTGGCTCTCGTACGTGGTCATCGCAGTCATCTTAGGCGGTTTGATCGCTGCATACAAGACCGAGGTCTATCTCACCCAGATACTGCTGATACAGAACCTGATCATCTTCATGATGGTGAACATCCC
>JAWOBZ010000015.1:0-55624 GCA_046484045.1 Thermoplasmata archaeon
GCGACCTGTATCACTCTTTTCCCATGGTGGTTTAAGCTTTTTCAAAGCCCTTGAAAGATGTTTGATGAACAGAGAATCAATTTCCCTGTTCACTTGCTGTACTACCTTGGGGTTCATCCTTTTGCTAGTGCATCCCAAAGTAATTTATAATTAGATAAAAATCTTATTAAAATAGTTTCGGGATGAAGCCCCTGCTACTGGTACATCATGTCCGTGCTTCTGTTCTCTTCCTTTTTCTTCTTCCTCTTAGATTTTTTATGTTTGACCGCCCTCTCCTGCGATGGGTTCGTTCCGTGAAAAGAAACGTCGGTCCTTTTCAATCTTAGGTAGGTCTTATCCGGCAGGGGTTCCATCTCCACGATCCCCCTAGAAGCTAGACCTTTAGCCACCCTCTTCACCTTCTTTTCAGATATGTTCAATTCGCGGGCTGCATCTTCGACGGTCACGGGTCTACCCTCCATGAGAAGTCTGATCAACTTAGCTTCCAGAGAATCGCTATCCATCTGTATCGTGATGTGATCACCCGAAGTAGGAACTGCCTTTTTTCGTACCTTCTTCCTCTTCCTTTTCAGCTTGCTCTATGACATCCAGATGGATGATCATATGGCTCGGTATAACCCTGATCCTACCCGGATCGTCGTGTGTGTCGTCCAGTTCCATCTTAAGACCGTGATCCCTCCCCAGGATTATATATCCCTTGAAAACACCTCTAGTTTCCAACGTTTCTTCTCGGGTGTACAGCGATTTTATCACGTATTTGGATCCCTTCACCAACTCCTTCTCTATCTTTCCTTTCATCACAATGCTCACTCTTCCATCAATTCATTTATCTTCTGTATCGTTTCTCTGTACCTTTTCATCGTGGATTCAACGTTGGCCTCCGTCACATGCCATGCGGTCAACAGATCGCCGTGCCTTATCCGGTATCCCTTCTTGATGACCTCTCCGTTGTCTTCGATGGCGATATCTTCCGATTCCAGCAGGTCCATGTTCTTGAGCTTGTTCAGGTGCCGATATACAGTCGGTTTTGAAGCCCCCAGGATCGCTGCTATCTCGTCCACCGTCCTAGATCTATCCGGTGCCTTCAAAAAAACGTCGGTCCATAGTCGGAAAGGGACGCTGTCGTAGACTTCATCACCCGTTCTTCTGCCGGAGAGATAACCTATATCCAGCAGGAATCTTTCCAGCACTTCATGTAGGTCATCTGAAACGACCGGCGTGTGACTAGTCATCTTGATTTCAAAGGTCATATCTGTTGATAAGCCGTGGTCATTAATAACTGTTGTGTCTTTACCTTAATTTTTATCATGCAGCCGAAAATCGATACATAAAAAATATAGTCGACCTGTAGGATGGCCGCCCGATGTCACCTGAGATACTGCTGAAATTCTTTGCATCTGCAAGGGAATCAGTCGGACAAAAAACTATGAGATTGGAGGTCGATGAAGGTACGAACGCGAAGGATGTTTTTGAAGAACTCAGCCGTAGATATCCAACGCTGGAATCCATAAAGAAACAGGTGATAATAGCCGTTAACAAGAACACTGGTGAGGTGGAAAAAGAACTAGAAGACGGAGACGAGATCGCCTTTCTACCACCGGTCAGCGGCGGTTGATATCTTCGTAAATGCAGGAATTGTAAATATATTTATATAAAACGGATAATGTGGTTATTTAAAATGACTGAGCGTAAAACCACCAGTATTTGTATAATAATCTTGATGTTCTTAATATCCTTGAGTCCGATTTTGAATGTAGTAGAGGAGTCCCGGGCTCACTGGATTATCGAAGATGATGAAACCTATACCGTGGAAAACAAGGTGATCACCCAGAACGAAGGCTTTACCGTCAGGGGTACATTGAACTACAAGAACGTGACCCTCGTCCTGAACACATCTGAGGGCAATATATACAAAGTGGAAGATGGGGGGATGTTGACCTTACGCGATTCAGAAGTAATACCGTATCAGCAGTACTACAGAAAGGAACTGACTTTAGAACTGAAAGAGGGAGAGAATATGCTCTCTTTCGCGTTCCACAGAGTGGATAACAGTGTCGAGTCGGTGCTTTCCCCCCTAGAAGGTCACATAGAATCTGCTTGGTATTACGACCCTTGGGACGAGGAAGACCACGTAAAAATATACGACCCAGATCGGAGCCCTCACTTCAACGATCTTAAAGAAGTTGACGAGGATATGGCTCTAATCGTCGAAACCAACGATGATATCGTGGTAAATATGAGCGGTTACCCCAGGAACCATGTCGATACCACGCTTAAAGAGGGATACAACATGTTCTCCTATCCCTTTCTCCATGAACAAAATGTGTCTGAAGTATTCCCGGATATAATGTCCGATATAGACGTTGTAAAAAAGGTGGCGGCCGGAGAGGATGATCTTTTATTCAATATGTCATACGATAATAAAGAGTACTTAGTCGGGGGTCCAGTTAATGAAACTATCATGAAAGAATTTGAGGAGAACGATATAACGTTATCTTCGGATGCTGAAGTTGTCAACCTTACCGACGGAAAATGGAGAATAGAAGACGGTATGCATCTGTACGAGATAGCGGAAGGTGATGAAGCGCTCAGAGTGTACAAATTAACTTTGGGCCCGGACGAGATCATGAAGCCGGGTTTCGGTTATTGGGTGAATATGAAGAATACAAGGGATTGGAGTGCTAACATAAACGGTGGGATCTCTGCGGCCAAGGCAGAAGGATTTGAGCTGTCTACAGGGATATCGCTCACGTTCCATGAGGGAAGTTTAGGTTCGATAGAAAACACCGTTTTCCACGGCACCCGCGAAACAGATTCCTTGGAAACCACCAACATCATGGATATACAGTCGAATTCCGTTGTGGTCCAAAAATCCACCTTTATCGGATCTGATATACCCCTATCGATCTCACATTCAGACCCATCCATAATAGATACGAGTTTTCTTAACTATTCCGTGAATGGATTATACGCACGGGACTCATCGTTCAACCTTTACAACTCCACCTTCGATTCGGACATGGGATGGGCAGTGCACTACGAGAACGGCTCTCCAGAGGTAGTGAGAAACAGTATCCACGGTGCCAACGGCATACGTGTTTATGATTCGAGGGGAGTGCTGATGAGGAACAATTTTTCACATCTCGGTGGATCCGGTGTTATGTTCACCCGAAGTAGGTCTTTCCTTGAGAAAAATTACTTCTCTCACACCTTTAAAAGCGCTGTTAGAAGTGAAAGCTCGGAACTGATGATCTACACGAACGAATTCTACAACGTGGGTGGGGGCATCTATTGTACGGAAAGCAATCTAACTATCCACGGCAATGAGCTGGAGGACGTGGGCTTTGGAATAAAGGCATTTGCATCCACCCTCTCCATACAAGATAACACCATCAAAAACGGATCCGGGGGCTGCCTGTTGATATCCGATTCGGATTCTGAGATCAAAGACAATACACTGTACTACGGGTCCACGGGAATCCAGGTATCTGGAGACACGATAATCGCGGAAGGTAACGATGTTAAGGGGATGGATAATCAAGGTGTAAGGATCCACAAATCAAACAATTTCACGCTGTATGGCAATACAATCACAGAAAACGGAGGGGTCGGTCTTATAATAGAGGATGCAGACGGAATATCCAACGGTAACAGCATAATAGACAATTCAGGTGGTGTAAAGTTATCATCATCCATAAGATTCGTGAACAACACGGTGAGCAGGAACGATATTTATGGTATCTCGATAAAAGACTCATCTCCATTCCTAGACACCCTCATACTTTCTCTCAATGAAAATTACGCCGTCAAGTTCGAAAACAGTGACACCTTTTTGAAGTCATGCAGTCTTTTGGGCAGCAGCTATCATCTCTACCTTGTATCATCTAGGATTACAGCGATAACCTCATATCTGGATGAGGATAAGGTGTGGATGGATGGGGAAAGTGAACTGTACCTCCAGGATGCGATAGAAGTTACAATCAAAGAAGACAGGAGGTTGGATGATTACGATCTATTGGAGCATCTACCGCCTGATACCAAGATAAACAGCGTGTTTGGAAACGGATCCGTAACGGTAACGATAAGGAGGAATACCATAGATATAGTGCCGCCAGAAAATTTTAGTGGTACGGTGAATATGACATTCAATGTAACCTTCTCGAATAGATGGTTGACCACCGTACCCCTGTCACTGGAAGTCACCCCGGTGAACGACCTCCCCGTTCTAAAGGAGCTGTATGTGAACAAATCGTACAGTCCGGATAAGATCACGTGGCTCGTGTCATACACAGACGGTGATAACGTTCCCCCAGAGTACATCGAGATAGTCATCAACGGAGACCATTTCCCTATGGAGGAAGTGAACCCGGACGACAATAACTATGCTGATGGTAAACTTTATAGCTTCGAGAAGTACACAGAGCCCGGGGACTACAACTATTATTACGTTGCTGAAGAGAACAACGATTTGGGGGAGAATTCACTGGCGAAAACTCGGTCTAAAAATGTTTCGATGGACCCCACCAGCCCCGCTCTGTTGAACAACGTATGGCTCCTCCTGGTATTGATGATAATTCTACTGGTGATAGTGATCTCAGCCGTATACACCGTTTACGGTTCGAAATTATCCTCACCAAAAAGCGATATCAAGACGGATGAGATCTTAGAGGAATACCGTGAGGAGAAGGAAAGAGAAGAAACTGAATCCGAGGGTGATGAGATATCCCGCATAATAGAGACCATAGAGAGAGACATAGAAAATCTTGGTAAAAAGGAGGATCGATTTATCGAGATGCCAGGAGAAGAGGGAGAAGTATCCAAAGGAAAATCCTCCATAGGTCCAAAACCTCTTCCAGTATTGAAGTCCAAAAGAGAGTTGGAAAAAGAGAAAGAGCTAGAACAAGATCAAATGCAGGATATAGATGAATCCGAGGGAGAGGAAGAAACGGAAGAGACGAAAGGAACGGAAGAAAAGGAAGAAACCGGGGGGATCACAGAACCAACGGATGATTTGGAAACCTCCGAAGATAGTAAACCAATAAGAAGGATAAGGAAGTTAAAAACCGAAGATTTCGATGCTGAAGACGACCCGGAGATCAAGGCAGAGGAACTCGAAGAGGGTGACACGGAAGAGGATGCATCAGAAAAGGAAGGATCGGTCCAAATTGATATAGTGGGTGAAGCAGAGGGAGCAGACGAACACGGAGATGATGAGGTTGCAGAAAGTGAAGGCGTATCAGATCAATATCAAATGGGATCGGGAGGGGAGGACATGGATGCCGTGGAATTAACTGGCTCCAGAAAACATAGACTCTTAAGAGGTCAGCGAAGGATCATCCGACCTAAAAGCAGGAAATTAAAAGAGGATATGGAACAAGAGGTCGAAAAAGAAGAGCAAGATAAAAGCGGCTCTGGGTCTGGAAAGAAATTGAGGATGTTGAGGAGAAATGACGACTAATGAGAGCCGTGAATCAATTCAGAGCTTTAGAAACCCTCTCCAATTATCTTGACATCGGAGCCTTCCATCTTTACTTTTAATAAGGTTTTAATCTTTAATCCCAATTCTTCCTGCAGCTCCTCTTTTACACCGACCTTTTCAAAGATTATGACTGTGTCACAGATGTCCACACCGATCCTATCCAGAGCTTGAACGATAGACCTCAACGTCCCTCCCGTGCTCAAAACGTCGTCGATAAGGAACACCCTGTCTCCCCTTTCCACAAAATTGAGATACATATTGCTCTCGGAGTACCCCGTGGTCTGTTTAATCGGGAACTCGTTTTCCAAACCATATTTTCTTTTCCTTATGAACTTGTACGGTATCCCGCTCTTCATCGAAAGGGCAGCTGCCAATGGGAACCCCATGGACTGAGCTGTGAGTATATAATCACAGTCGAGGTCGGCGATGTCCATAACCGTATCCACTACCTCCTCTAAAAGTTCCGTTTCTACGAGCGGCAGGCCGTCCGTAAGGGGATGTATAAAGTAATGATAGTCCTTCATCTCAACGACGGGGCATTCTTCTAACGATCTTTTCAGTTTTTCCAGCATATTATCAACTCTTCACCTTGGCTACTAATTCACGAGCTCTTTCACAGGCATTCTTGATGATCTCGTCCTCCCCCTCGATAGATCTATCTCTCATGACGACCTTTCCGTCGATCACAACATCGTTGACACAGGAGCCGTTCAGGGAGTAAATCAGGTCCGAAACAAAGTTGTGAGTCGGCACGCCCTGGACCCCCCTGTCTATCGCGACCAGATCGGCTGCCATACCTTCTTTGATCAGACCTCCCCCAGTACCAAGAGCTTCACTTCCTTTCTTGGTGATCATCTCATACGCTTCCTCCGCTGGCATGAGAGTAGGCTCTCCGAAGACTTTCTGCTGTAGGGCCGCTATCTTTATCTCCTCTATCATATCGAGATTATTATTCGATGCACATCCATCTGTCCCAAGAGTGACTCTGACCCCGTTCTCTATCATAGCTCCATAGGGCATGGGCTTACCCACACCTAATTTCATGTTCGATGATGGATTGTGGCTGACGGTGACACCTCTTTCCCCTAGTAACTCGATATCATCTGAAGACAGCCAAACACAGTGGGCTGCTGTCATCCTCTCGTTCAATATGCCGATATCATCGAGATACTCCGTTATGCTCTCATCGTGTTCCTTTCTGAAATCCTTGATCTCTTCTTCGGTTTCAGCCAGATGAAAGTGAACCGAGATATCCTCTTTTTCCGCGTACTCAGTGACCCATTCTAGCCCCTCTCTGGAAACGGTGTACGGCGAGTGCGGGCCCAACGCTGCCGAGATGTTCTTTTTTCCTTTCAAATAATCAACTAGATCTTCCGTTTTTTCTATCTCGGATTGTCTCTTTTCCTCATCACCCAGATCTATGAATCCATAGCTGAGCGTGGCCTTCATCCCCATCTCTTCGACGGCATCGGCTGCCCTCTCCATAAAAAAGTACATATCGTTGAAAGCTACGGTCCCACTCTTTATCATCTCCAGACAGGCCAACTTGGTTCCCCAGTAGATATCGTCTTCCGTCAGGTTACCTTCGAGAGGCCATATCTCCTCCCGCAGCCATTTATCCAAAGGGAGATCGTCGGCATAACCCCTGAAAAGGACCATGGCTGCATGAGTATGGGTATTGACCAGGCCGGGTATCAAATACTTACCACCGCCGTGGATCACCTCTTCACCGTCTTCTTCACGGCTGATTCTCGAGATCAACCCGTTCTCTACCTTCACATCCCACGTCCCTTCTCGACCCGGTATCTTCACGGCTCGGATAACTAGGTTCTTATCTTTCATGTTATTCATCTCCATATCGCTTGATAAAGCATGACAGTATCTTAGTCGCATTCTCCCAGTTGTGTTCAGCCCTGCTTACTATCTCTTGGTAATCTATCTTATCATCGATGATGCCGTTGGCATAGTTATCCACCGTAGTGATCGAGGCATACTTTAGATTAGCTTCTTTAGACAGTGTGGCCTCCGCGGCCATGGTCATACCGACCAGGTCGCCCATGGTTCCCAACACGTTGATTTCCGCCTTGGTTTCCAACCGGGGTCCTACGGTCTGGACGTATATATCGGAATCTCTAACGGGAACATCAGATCCATCACAACAATCCAACAGCTTATCCCGTAACTCATTGGATAAAGAGGGGGTCACGTGCATGATGGACTCGTTGAAAAATGATATTATGTTCCAAAGGTTAACGTAATCTGACGGTATTGATATCGACGGCACCTGGATTTCCTTTATTAGAGCTCCAGCAGAAGAAACTCCGATGATTTTTTTCGTGTGCCTCTGGAGGGCGTATATATTGGCACGATGGTTGACCATGTGTGCAGGGATATCCTTTTTCTCTCCGTGTCTCATTATGAGATAAACATCTGTACCGTGTAGAGAGCCGTTGAATAAAGGGGATGATGGTGTCCCCCACGGTGTTGTGCTCTCCACACTCTTGACGTCCTCAAGTTCTTTCCATGTTTTAAAGCCGGTGCCACCGATTATTCCTATAGCGGTCATTTGAACACTGTTACTATGGAAAGAAGATATACATTATAAATTTTAGTCTATATTGGAACTCGTAATTTTTTAAAATAAGTTACAAGCTCCACGATTTATAGTGCAGGACAAAACTTCTTTACAATTCAGTTGGTTCCAAATATGTATTTTACTATGATATGGATAAAGAAAAAAAGAAATGGAAAAAAGAAATGGTTTGGTATATTGTACTACACTTTCTTGAAGTCCAATTTTCCGGCAAAGTGGCACATCGCATAGTGTTCTTCCTTGATCTTCTTCAGCGTAGGCTTCTTCGTTTTACAGATGTCCTCAGAATATGGACATCTCGGATGGAATTTACATCCAGGGGGTACGTTTATCGGGCTGGGGATCTCACCCTTGACTTCGACACGACCTCTTTCAAACTTAGGGTCTGGTATCGGTACTGCGGATATCAACGCGTTTGTGTATGGATGTAAACTCTCGTGTATGACTTTCTCAGTCGGTCCTAGTTCCACTATATCTCCCAAGTACATTATACCGATCCTGTCGCACATGTACCTCGAAACAGCGATGTCGTGACTTATGAATACGAAAGGTATGCCGTAATCATCTCTAAGGTCGAGAAGTAGATTGAGCAGTCCTGCACGTATCGATACATCGAGCATAGAAGCGGGTTCGTCTGCCACGATGAATTCGGGTCTGAGCACCAGGGCCCTAGCGACTGCGACCCTTTGTCTCTGTCCGCCTGACAACTCGTGAGGATACCGGTGCAGATACTCCATAGCCGGTTTTAACTCGGAAGCTTCGAGTGCCTTGCAGACTATATCCTCTTTCTCTTCGATCGTGCTTCCAACATTGTGAACGTTCAACGGTTCAGATATGGTTTGGAATACCGTGAAACGTGGATTGAGTGATTCATAAGGATCCTGAAAGATCATCTGGACGTTCCTTCGGAATTTTTTCAGGTTCTTTCCTTCCAGTGACGCTATGTCCGTACCCTTGAAAATCATGTGTCCTTCAGTTGGCTTCTCCAAGCGAACCATCAGTCTTCCTGTCGTGGTTTTACCACAACCAGATTCACCGCAGAGCCCCAGGATCTCTCCGCTCTTCATGTCGAAAGATAGTCCGTCCACTGCTTTTACGTACAACTCTTGTTCACTTTTTAGACCTGCTAAAAGACCCTGTTTTACCGGGAAATACTTCTTAAGATTCCTTACCTTTACCATAGATTGTTCTCTTGCCATATCTAATCGCCTCCTAGTTCTCCGCTGTAAAGTTCTTTGGCGAAGTGACACCTCGACCAATGATTCTCTTCCACGAGTACCATCTCCGGTTCTTTCTCCATGCAGACCGCTTTGGCGTATTTACATCGAGGGTGGAATCTACATCCTCTCGGAGGATGAACAAGATCCGGCGGGCTGCCCGGTATCGCTTTTAGCTCGTCTATATGACCCCTTATGTTCGGGAAACCGGCTTTCAAACCCTCTGTGTAAGGATTAGCAGTGTTATAGAATATAGAAACGATCTCTCCGTACTCCATGAACTTACCCGCGTACATGATCGCTATCTTCTCAGCCGTTTCAGCGACGACGCTGATGTCGTGTGTGATGAGTATCGTAGCGATATTGAGTGCCTTTTGAAGGTCTCTCACTTCAGCTAGTATCTTGTCCTGCATTATAACGTCTAAGGCTGTTGTTGGTTCGTCCATGATGATCAGCGAAGGCGAACACGCCAAGGCCATGGCTATCATTGCTCTTTGTTTCATACCACCGCTGAATTCGTGTGGATAACCATCGACCCTTGATTCATCGAGTCCAACCAACTTAAACAGTTTGATCGTCCTCTTCTTTGCTTCTTCATAGGTTATATCCTCGTGTTCCAAAATCGCTTCGATTATCTGTTCGCTCACCTTGTGTACTGGGTTCAAAGCATTCATGGCACCCTGGAAGACCATAGAGATCTCGCTCCACCGCAGTTTATTGATCATCTCACGCTTTTCCTTAGCACCTTTATCTCTAGACAAGAAGCCTGCGTACTTTTTCCCTTTCTCAGCGATCTTATCTCCTTTGTACCATATCTCGCCGCCTGCGATACGACCGTTATCTGGTAATAGGTGGTTGATTGCAAAAGCAGCGGTAGTTTTACCGCATCCGGATTCTCCGACCAACCCCATGGTTTCACCGGGTTGGAGCTCGAAAGATATTCCGTCTACCGCTTTGACCTCACCGCTCATGACTTCGAACCTGATCTTCAGATCTTTTACTTCTATCAGAGTATCTCCAGTGTATTCTTCCTTGATCTTTGCGAATTCCTGTGCAAGTTCCATATCGACTTCGATCTCTTGTGTCTCAGTTACGACTTCTTCCTCTTCTGTTAGTTCATCTTCAATGACTTTCTCGCTTATTCCCATTGTACCACCTCTTACCTCCTCCTCTCTCTGAGTCTTGGATTGACTATCTCATCGAACGCTCGGGAGATAAAGAAGAATCCAAGAACCAAGACGGTAATACTCAATCCAGGAGGTAGGAACCACCACCATGCGGTGTACGTCGATCCAGAACCTCTAGTCAGGCTGTACAGCATCTGTCCCCAGCTTGTCGTAGTCGGGTCACCTAGACCCAGGTAACTAAGCGATGCTTCAGCGAGTATCGCACCGGTTATCTGAAAAGTCATGTAAAGAAGACTTAGTGGAAGCACGTTGGGTGCTATATGCCTGAACATGATCCTCGCTTTACTAGCGCCCGTTACTCTAGCGGAATCTACGAAAGGTCGTTGTTTGAGACTGAGTGTTTGGGATCTAATGATCCTGGCTATACCTGGCCAACCTACTACACCGATCACAAAAACGATATTCCAGATGCTCGTACCCATCACGGATATGAAAACGATCATGAGTGCTAAACCGGGCATGCATAAGAAAACGTCAACCAATCTCATGAGGATGATATCCACGGTCCCGCCGATATATCCCGCTGTTATGCCTATCGAGGTGCCTATAACAACGGCGAAGAAAGCAGCTGCAAAACCCACCAGCAGAGCGACCCTAGATCCGAAAACCAACTGTGAAAATATATCTCTGCCTTGGTTGTCCGTACCCAGAATATAACTTTCTTTTTGATCAATGTCCGAGGCCCATGATGGTTTTAACGGTGCAAGGAATTTCCCCTGAGCTTCCCAACCTTCCATACCACCCGTGTAAGTCGTTTCACCGATTCTATCCTCTTCGTGGATGATCGCTAGTGCAGGGTTTAAAGCCCCTTCAACCATGTTGCCTGGCATCGCGACTACGTTCTTCGGGGCTCCTCCTACGTCCACGGTCCAAACCAACTGTGTTTCCATCTTTGACGCTTCGAGACAGTAAATGTTACCCTCTTCTGTTGCAGCGTAAACTCTCTCTTTACCGTCCAGGAAGTATATCCTACCATAAATGGGTCCTCTCAATCTGAAGTTCCAACTTGCTATCCTCTCTTCAGGGGCTGTTGTTAATTCTTCTCTTGCTATGTAGTAGATGGTTCCAACACCCATTTTATTTGCCCCGATCCAAACTCCATTGCCGTTGGGTCTTACCGTCGGAGTCGTTAGCTCAGCGCCCTCTTCAACATCGGCGATGTTATCGGCACCCAGTTCATCGATGTCTATAGTACGGTTGCTGGGTATGATATAGATCCTGCCGTCATCACCAGCGGTATAGAAGAACTGATTCGCGCTTTCTCCCTTTTTGATATCGAATGGGATAACGGGTTGAGTTAGTATGACTTCGGCATCAGTGACTTCTTCGATATTAAAATTCCACATCAATGTACCGTTATCGCAGTAAAGGTAAAGCATATCACCCGATTCCGTTGTGAATATGACCGTTTGGGTGTCAGCTAAACCTTCTCCTTTAGGGTTTTTGAAAAGATCGGGCTGATTTAATATTATATCTGACGTATCATCTAAAACACCTTCGAAGGTTTGATTCCACACCATTACAGGGTCGTCATGGCCGAATTGTGTATCCTTTATCGCATGCACTGAATTCTCGGTGGTTACTATTATCCTTATGTAGTTCGTTTCTTCCCTGACCTCATTGATAACCGGCGTATGTTCTATGGATACCGATGTATTACCTTCAAGTTTTTCATTGAGATCAAGACTCCATACGATATCCAGGTTGTTAGCGCTGTCACGTTCAACCCTGTAGAGGATGCCTGCGTCGGTTCCGACGTAAACCCTTTCATCCCATATATATTGAAAACTTTCGTCGGTATCACCCTTTTCAGGGTATACTTGCGGTGTACTTGTTCCCTTACCTTCTAATTGCACGTAACTAAGGGTGGGAGCAGTACCTTCTTTTGGATAACACCAGTATAATCTAGCATCTCCACCATCTTCGCCTACGATGTAGAATGAAGAGGGGTTATTTGCTTTTTCAAAGGCTGGGATGCCGTAGATCTTACTGGGTCCGTTTGCATTCCAGTTCTCCGTGGTCCAAAGCTGTTCAGCATCGAACATATCTTTGTTAGGTGCCGTCCATTGTGTAGGATGTCTGTTCGTTAAGAACGGCGCGAATATAGCCATCACCAAGAAGAAGATGAGGATGATGATGCCGGCGATCCCAAGTTTATTTCGTCTGTACAATCTCCAGTTCTGTTTGAATATCTTCTTGAAATCCCTGTACTTATCCTTTACAATTTTTTTATCGAATGCCATTCTTCTTCACCTCACAATTGCACCCTTGGATCCAGGTAAGCGTACATCACATCTGCTACAGCATTTGCTACAAGTACCAGTATAGCTATGATGTAAAATGCACCTTGGACAACCGGGTAATCATGGGACAGTGTCCTCTCGATCAAGAGTCTGCCCAATCCGGGCCATGAAAAAACCTGTTCAGTGATAACACCGCCAGCAAAGATGAATGCGATACTGATAGCTACAGAAGTCAAGATGGGCAGCATCGCGTTCCTGGCTGCATGGTGTATCATTATCTTCCTCTCCGGTAAACCTTTGGCTCTGGCAGTTATTATGTAATCCTCTCCCAGGGTGTCAAGCATCGTGCTTCTCATCAAAAGTGCGATTCCTCCGAGACTAACAATGACCAGAGTTATCAACGGAAGTGCCATATGGTAAAGCACGTCTACTATCCTCTCATGGAGAGGCATCTCAACTCCAGGGGTTTTCATCCCCCCTACGGGAAATATGTCGAGTTGGGATGAGAATATAAATAACATCAAGATACCGAACCAGAAATAGGGCATGGAACGGAAAACTAAACTGCCGATGATGGCCGTGATCTCGAATGTTGAACCTCTGTACCATGCCATACCCATACCTATCAGGATCCCGATCAGATACGACAATATAAGTGAAGAACCGAACAGCATCAACGTAGGTTGGAGTCTAGGAGAAATATCCAACCATACCGGATTCTGCGTCCGGAAAGATCTCCCTAAGTTGAAGGTTAGCATATTCTTCATATAGAGACCATACTGAACGTGCAAAGGTTCGTCTAATCCCAAATCTGATCTTAACTTTTCCTTAGCTTCAGGTTTCATCTGAGGGTTGATCACCATGTCCGCGGCATCTCCTGGCATCGCACGGAATATCAGGAACAACATCGTCAAGATAATCAACAATGTTACGAAGACCTGTATCGCCCTTCCGATGATGAATTTATACAATTTCATTTATAGCACTTCCATTTTTTTTTGATTGTAAATATAAAGGGGGTAAAGGGGTTTGGTTTTTTAGTCTTTCTGTTCCTCTTCTTCGTCTTCGATCTCTGAACCTTTCTGTTTCTTACTGTACATAACGTATCCGATGATGGCAACTAGTATGATGACTATAAGGCCGATGGCCCACAGTGGGAAACCATCCCCTCCATCATCGTCATCATCGTCATCAACTCTTGCTGGTCCTTCCACTTGTATCTCTTCCGTCTCGATTGCAGTTTGATGTCCATCTCTGTTGGCGGTGAACGTTAGTGTGTACTCTTCGATCTCTCCTTCTGCTACTTGAGCGGCCCGGAATTCTACTGTTTCACTATCTCCTGAAGATAACATGAACTCCTGAGGTGTTACTTGGGCACCGCCTGATGTTGGTGCCACGGTAACGGTCACGTTGATGAAATCCATGTCTGCTTCTCCGGACGTGACTTCGACGGTGGTGGTTGCTGCTGAGTCGTATTTTATGAGGTTCAGATCAACATCTATGTCTAAATAAAGCTCCGTTAAAGGCTCTGAAGAAACTTGTATATCCTTCGATGTTTTCTGATCGTCCTTCTCAGGTCTGATAACCGTTATGGTGACCACTGTCGGTATCTCCACATCGGGTGCGACAAATGTTGCGTTGACGACACCGTTCACATCTGTAACGGCAGATGTTTTCGCTTCGAAAGTTGCATCATTATCTGATACTTCCAATTCGAGTTCTTCTCCCTGTATCGCATCACCGTTTTTGTCAGTAAGGTAGATAGTTATATCGTGTTCCGAATTTTTATTGACTTCATTGGGAGCGGTTATCTGAACACCACCGGACCCTGGACCGTATTCAAGATTGGCGAAGCTGAAACCATTCCATATTCCACCGGGCCATGAAACCCATCCCTGCCAATCTTTTCTGTATCCGTTGATCTGGTTCCTGTAGTAGAGGACGTTGTACGGAAGTTTCTGAGATATTATACCCTGTATCTCTTTGACCAACTTGATCTTCTTTTCGGGGTTCATCTCTTTTTCTGCTTCTTCGACCGTTTTATCGAACCTCTCGTTTCTGAAACCCGGCATGTTGTAACCGCCGGCTTTATCGTTCCTGGAATGGAAGAAAGCTTCCAAGCTTCCTAGTGATTCGAATCCTCCGATAGACCAACCCAATACGTACATATCGTAGTCCCTCACGCCTGGATCTAGTCTACCTACCAGAGACTGGAAGTTCTGGCCGGTCGCTTTTATGTTCACATTCAGTTCGCTTCTGAGCGTGTCAGCGATTCTAATTCCCGCCTTAGCCCTTATAGGATCATATGTTGCTGTCGGTGTAAGAAGCTCGAATTGATCCTTATCCGCGTATATCTCTCCGGAAGAGTCTCTTCTCGGTATCGGGTAAACACCGTCTGATGGACCGTCCCAATTTGGGAATCCAGAGAATTCCTGCTGCCACAGATCGTTCTGCTCTACTAAAAGTTCTTCCGATTTATCAAGATCGAAAGCGTAAGTTTCAACGGTTTCATTGTGATACATACCGTTCTCCGGTGAAACCACGGACCAACCTACGCTACCATAGCCCTGAAGAAGATTGTTAACGATGTATGATTTCTCGCAAGCGTGGGCTATAGCTTCCCTGAAGAGTTGACCGGTATCTTCACCGTACCAGGTCCCTAGCTGTTCTCCCGATCCCGGGTAGTTTTTATAACCGAAAGCGGGAACCTCGTGGTTAAATGCCATGTAAAAGAAACCGAAATCAGGGGTGGACATAACGTCCGTATCTGGGCTATTCTGGATGTCAGAAATGTACCCTGGGTCGATAGCCCATGCGAAACTGTCCACCTCGCCGTTCTTGAGTGATATAACGGCGGCATCCGTCGTGGCTCTGATCAGGAATTCGATACCCGCGAAAGAAGGTCTGAAATCAACCCCTTTCAAGCTAAGACCCTCGGGACGATCTTCATCCAGGGTCCCGTCCACAAAGTAATCGGGATTCGTATCCAATTGTATGAATGAACCCTCGTCCCAATCATTCCACATGAACATACCGTTACCCGATAGGGCCTCTTTCTGATCCTTTATCGAACCACTCTGTCCACAGTCCCATCTTAATGCATTATCGTCGCCCTTTGTCAACAGTGTATGGTCCGCCCAAACTTTCATCGGTAGCACCGTTGGGAAAGTAGCTACATAGAACATAGAGTAGGCTTCTTTTAATGTAAATTTCATGCTGTAATCATATGTGCTGTCTCCGTTTTCATAGAGCTGAAGTCCTTCGTACATCCCGGTTCCACCGTTGACGACCCAATTTTCATCTTCGATATCCGTTTTTGATCCGAGCGTTCCCTGTAGGAGGGGTAGGAAACCGGATTGATAAAGGGGTGCTTCCCACTGAAGCATCTCAGCACTGAAAACAACATCATGTGCGGTGGCTACCTCCATCTTCTCTCCTGGCATAGTATGACTAGAATGAGGTGACTCCCAATCTTCTCCAGAATCGAACCAATCTCTAGCTCTGTGGAACAAGATATCTGGCCTCATCCTTACAACTACCTGGAGATCCGCGCTGGGTAGAGCTTCATTCGCCACTGTTGTTGGATCAGGATCTTCATAAACCCGACTCGGGTCGTACGTTCCGTTATCATCGTAATTCAAAGACGGGTCGTATTCTCCCGATCCGCTGGGTCCTATCGGACTCCAATCGTATGCCATCCATGGGATGATGTTCTGAGTCTCTTCGTGATATGAACTCAAACCACTGTAAGCAACTCTGACTGCGTAGGAACTCCAAACATCCTGGATCGTCAACGTATTTAGGTTTTCGATCTGGCTCTGGAAAGCACAGGTCAAGTATTGATCAGTGGTTGCACGTGTTTTTGCTATCGATTCATTTTCATCCATTCGGTCAGCGTTCGCTACTGGCGCTGCTATGCCGATCAATAAAATCAACATAACAAATAGGGTTCCGAAAATCGTAGCCATGCTGCCAAACAACTTTACATTCTTCTTCATTTTTAAACACCACTTATAAGTATTAACTTATTTCTAATTCCACTTTATGAAACCCGTCTATAAATATTTTTCTTAATAGACTTACCACCCATTTACCACCCATATAATCGAATCAACAGATACTAATATCCAAATAATCATAGTCGATACCGTGAATCATATGTTAGCGCAGTTCTCGATAGTGCCCCTAGACAAGGGAGAAAGCGTGAGTGAATACGTATCAGAGGTTGTAGATATGATCGACAAAAGCGGACTGGATTACCGATTGACACCTATGTCCACCATCGTCGAAGGAGATTGGAACGAGGTCATGGACTTAATAAAAAAATGCCATCACCACATGAGAGAACACTCCCGCCGAGTGGACACGTCGATTAAAATCGACGACCGAGAAGGTGCAGAGAACAGGCTGGAAGGCAAGATAGAATCGGTCAAGCAAAAATTGGGAAAAGAGCTGTCTACTTGAGCTAAAAGTCCATTAGAGATACCTGTCCGTCTTCCTCCTCTTCATCCGTTACTTCAGATGAGATCTTCTTTCCTATGCCGGGCAGTGCTTTAAGATCTTCTTTAGATGCATTGGCTACCTCTCTAGCGGTTTTGTATCCCGCATCGTATAGGATCCTGGCACGTACCCTTCCCACGTTCTCTATGTCCGTCAGCGGAATCAGTTCCTTTTTGATCCCGTGTTTCATCCTTTTGTTGATATCATGGATCATGTCCGCCTTCTGCTTGTTGTACAGCTTTGCGATCTCGGCAGCGGAGTGAAGAAGCCAATCCGCGGTCTCCACCTTGTTCCTTATATCTCCAGGCCCTATGTTGTATCTCTTCGTGATCTCATCCTCGGACACCTCCCGGATCCAGTCATTCAATAAACAGGCGGTCTTGAAAGAAGATAGGTAGTATTCCAGATCGCCCAGGTCTTGGGGAATATCCTGGAACATATCCGCCCTGACCGCTCTAACTTTCTTTTCGTACTTCGCCATCTCGGTCTTGTTGATGAAAAGATTGTACATGTCAGGGGTCGATGAGATCGTGTGCAGATAGGATATCGGGATCCCCATCTTCCCTCGGTCGACGGCTTCGCGGATGATGACCGCTGATAACGGGTCGACGTAAAGGTCTGAAACACGCTTACCGAACAGAGTCGCCTTCCATCTTTCTTCATCTTGTGTTATGAGTTCTTTTTCTTTCAGCAGTTGCAAGGTCTTGTTTATCCTATCTTCGATGGTCCAGATATCGCTGTGCTGAGCGTAGAAGGTTCTGCCCATGAAATCGAGGATATCTTCCTGGTTCCGGCAGTGCGTAGTCGCTATCAGGGCGAGCAAGTGTCTTCTCAGAGACGGTTCAGTAGCCATCCTGGAAACGATCACCTCGCTCTCTCCCATGATATAATTCTCGAAGATCTGGCGCATACCGCCTTCGTTCCTTGCCATTATCACGGCCTCACCGATATCGTCGTAGCCCGGTCTCCCGGCCCTACCGCACATCTGCTTTATCTCTAGAACGGGTATAGGTGCATTGTATCCCAGCAGAGAATCGTACCTCCTGTAGTCTCTGATGACGACCCTCCTTGCAGGCATGTTGATGCCCGCTGCCAAAGTGGGGGTTGCCACTATGAGCTTGATGAGACGCGCTCGGAAAGCGTCTTCCACCCTCTTCCTTTGATAATTGTTCAGACCCGCGTTGTGAAAAGCTATACCGGATGCGACCAGCTCTGCCAATTTTTTTCCGATGGAGGTAGTGCTCCTGTCGAGTATATCTTGACTGACTTTTTTCAATTCTTCTTTTTCATCGTCCTTCAATATCTTATCCACGTTTCCAGCCAAGCTCCGACTCACGGACTCAGTAGATCTCCTGGTGGAGACGAAAACCAGGCACTGTTCGCCCTTCTCGAGCACGGGTCGGCAGATGCTGTAGAGTTTGTTTCCTCCCGACACCTTTTCTTCTCCATTATCGTCGTATCTGATAGTTCCGTCTAGATAGACTCCGCTCCGCAGGTCAACGGGTCTCCATTCACTCTTGTGGTGCTCAGCGTCCAGCCATCCCGCGACGGCCTCTGAGTTGTTGATCGTAGCCGATAGAGCGATTATCTGAGCATCGGGGTTTACGTGATTAAGTTTAGTCAGCGTGACCTCCAAGGTGGACCCCCTCTCCCTGTCGTTTACGAGATGAACTTCGTCTGCGATGACCACGTTCAGATCGTGTATCCAGTCTATGTTCTGCCTGAGGAGCGAGTCCGCCTTTTCCGACGTTGCGACGATAACGTCGTAATCCTTTAAGTTCGGGTCCGGCCGGTCGTAGTTCCCCATGGAAACGGCTACCTTGATACCGACCTCGGAGAATTTTTTTAGATCCCTTACCTTCTCGGAAGCAAGCGCACGGAGAGGCACTATATACAGAGCCTTTCCTCCCTCTTCCAGCACCTTTTTCATTATCGCTATGTAAGCTAGAAGCGATTTACCCGAAGCGGTGGGAAATGCTAGAACACAATTTTTCCCCTCTATCACATCGTCTATGCACTCTTCCTGCGGTGGGTACAGTTCTTGGATGCCCATCTCTACGATGACCTTTTTCGCTTCTTCTGGTATATCCAGCTCTTCTATGTTCATATCGCTTCTCTCTTTCTATCCTCGTTATTGAACTGAACATACTAATAAACTTGACGTTCGGGGAGGGGTGGGTGTAATAGTCTTTTCAACTCCCAAATGATATATAATCCATGTATTTATCTCAAATCGATGGCTTACAGAAACCGCCACAGGTTGAAAGAAAAAAAGGTCGAAGAGTACTCCCAAGAGCTGGAAGAGAAGCTTGGTGATACACCGTTCAAAGAAAAGAAAGGCGTGGACGTCGCCACTACAGACCTCGGAAATGTTCTTTTGGTGGATACAAAAGTAGTAGCTTCCTTCTTCGACGACCAGGTCTTCCCGACAATCGACGGGCTGCTGGAGATGGAAGCAAATAAAAGGTATGTCACCGTGGACATGGGGGCAGTTAAGTTCGTCTACAACGGTGCTGACATAATGTCGCCCGGGATCGTGGAAGCTGACGAGACCATAGAAAAGGGAGACATGGTCTGGGTGAGAGACGTAGAACATCACAAACCCCTGGCGGTGGGAAAAGCTCTCATCGATGGGGGGGAGATGGTCGAAGGGGAGAGGGGGAAAGCGGTGAAGAGCCTGCATCACATAGGGGACAAACTGTACTCTGTATGATAAAAAGCTGATATCGGATCAAAAAACCTTTTCAAGATATTGAAGAAGGGTGATAAAGAATGAAATCAAAAAAATATTTTAGGATCGCAAGCCAGATGATCTTCTTGGTGCTGTTCGCATTTTTGTTCTATATAAACCGACTACAACTGTGGATAATAGTTTTCATCATCGGTGCCGTCGCTTCCATCGGTTTAGGAAGGTTCTACTGCGGGTGGATCTGTCCTATGAACTCGTTGTCAAGACCCATCATCTGGTTGAAAGGTAAATTATCTCTAGGTGATCTGGGTGTTCCAGATATATTGAGATCCAAGAAACTCCGGTATTCGATAGTACTGATCTTCTTCGGTACGATGATCGCTCTAAGGATTTTAGGTATGCAGCTGTCGGTACTCCTCATCATAACGGCGATAGGTGTGGCCTTCATGACGGTCTTCGATGAAGAGTTATTCCACAAGTATTTATGCCCGTATGGAGCCATACTGAGCCTTACCTCTAAGCCATCGATATATGTTATGAAAGTAGATACCGAAGAGTGTATCGGATGTGGTAAATGTCAGAGCGCTTGTCCCACAGATACCATAGAAACGTTGAACTCTGGAAAAAGACAGGTGATCGACGATGAATGTCTCAAATGCTTCCAGTGCCAAGATGTATGTCCTGCCGACTGTATCGGATACAGGAAAACGGGGTAAGGGTTTCTACATTTTTAGTTGGAAGCCGATAGACCTTTCGAGACATCTCCCCCCATAATCCACTCAATAACAAATCCCATCAATCCAACGAATATGATAGTAAGCGACAACCGTGTCAGCATGAACTTAGAACCCAAGAACTGAAGTTCCACCATCTCCTGGGGTATCTTTATGCATGCCCAGGCTGAAAGAAACAAGACTATATTGGATATCCTGGCGCCCTTTTTGATCAGAGTAGATGCCATGGGAAAGGCCACATACAGAGGGCCAGTGGGTAAAGTGCCGAATAAAAGTGCGAGGAAGAAGCCTTTAGAACCCGAAGCTTTACCGAGATGCTTGACAACTGTTTCCGACGGAATAAAAACGGAGAACAGTCCCATCAACACCATCACCGCGGGAAGGATGAACACCATCTCCATCAGATAATCGATAGATGTGTTGAATACCGCTCCACGCCTTTCCGGATAGATGGTGATCAGGATAACTGCAAAGATGAACATCCCTGCCAATAAAAGCCAATTACGGTTCATCGTCTTCTTATTTTCTTTCTTTTTCTCCTCCTTCACAGTATCACCCCGATCAATACAGCGATGATGATAGCTATTACGAAACTGAGACCGTTCCTCAATAGAGCGAACTTCTTTCCCAATATCTTGATCTCCATGGGAAGGGTGACCATACCTATCATGGTCAGAGTAGTTATGAAGGCGGCCACCGCCATCACCGTAGCACCGCTTTCAAGCATGGAAGATGCTAGTGGAAATGCTATCAGAGCGGGTATGTGCAGTACGGCACCCACTGCCCCGACAAGAAGAACTCCAAAGATTCCCGACTGTTCGCCTACGAATCGTGATATCTCTGCTGGAGGGACGAATCCGAGCATCAATCCTATGATTATGATGATTATGAGTACCGTTGGCAAAATGCCGAACAGGGACTTCGCCGCTTTTTTCAACGACTGGATGGCCTTATCCCTATCTCTGTAGAAGCCGTAGATAAAACAGATCAGCGCGAATGCGTTGATGAATATGGCTGTGATGCTCATCCATCCACCTTTTCGATCTGGATCCCCATCAATTTCGCTCCTTTCTCCGTTTTCATCGAATAAACACCGGGTTCAGAGAAGAGGCATTCACCTTCTTTCAAAGCTTCTCTGTCGTCGTCCGCCGTGATCTCTACTCCTCCTTCCATCACGATAAATATCACATGTGATGACATATCACACGGCGGGATCTTGTCACCTTCCGATAACTGGATATGTCTCGCTTTAAACTCATCTCTTTCGTAGATCAGCTTCTTGCCTTCTAATTCATTCAGATCATACGTGTCCATCTTTTTCACCTCCTTATCCTTCATCTCCGAATTCTTTCTCATAAAAGCTAGTCATCTTTTCCATCATCCTTTTTCGCTCCTTGATTATCTCGAGCCAGCTCTTCAGGTGTTCCCTCCCTTCTTCGGTTATACTGTAAACCCTTTTATCCGGACCAGTATCACTTTCCTTCCAACTAGACTTTAAAAGTCCTTTCTTCTCCATCCTTCTTAACGTAGTATACATGGTTCCGGATTTGATTTCGTGTCTTCCCTCACTCAGCTCCTCGATCCTTTTGATGACACCGTATCCGTGCATAGGTTCTTCGCAGACTACCCGAAGTATGAGAAACTGCAGCCATCTACCTTCTGGATAACCATGAGGATGTTTACATTTTTGTTTAAGATCTTTGCACATCGATATACTATATAACAATGTTACATATAGGCTTTTTCCCGATCTCCTATTTCACCATCGTCAGGAACATCTTGAATCTATCCACGGCTTCTACCGCATGTGGCACATCAGCGGGCATCACGATGGTCTCGCCTCCCTGCAGTTCGTACTCTTCACCTTCGATTATCACCCTCGATCTTCCCTCCAAAACCTGCAGCAGTGCGTCATGGGGTGCTGTGTGTTCGCTCAAAGTTTGTCCTTCGTCGAAGGCGAAAAGGGTCAGGGTCACTGTCTCTTTATCGACCAAAGTACGACTCACGACCGAACCGGGTTGATATTCGACCAGGTTCTTCAGTTCAAACACTTTCTCCTTTATCTCATCCAGCTGGTCACTATCTTTTTCCATGATATCATCTCTTTTATTTTTATAGATAAAAGAAAGGGTTATAAGAAAAGGTTTTTGATTTTATCAACAGCAGGTAGTGGTCGTATCACAGCATGTCGAAGTCTTACTCTCCGGTTCACAACAACCTGAGGTACTTTTTTCTTCTATCCCGACCGCCTTTCTGATGGCTTCCTTTATCATCTCTTTCGGGATAGTTTCATAGGTGTTCCCCTCATACTCGAAGACCCGACATTCGTTCCCTCCTCCGGTTACCTCGTAACACTCTGGACCGGTAACGTCTTCGCAGGAAGGGCAGTAATTATCTTTAACTTCGTAATCTTCGTTCACGATCTCTTCTATATCAGTTCCGTTTATCCTCAATGTAGGGGAGCGGACCAGGCCGTGCTTTTCAGCCTGCTCATCGCTGGTTATCTTTCTCTTGTTGATGGTTATCGAATCGATGTTGTTTTGATGGATACTAGCTCTCAATTCTCTCAAAGCTTTATCCAGAGTTTCATCACTGGACTGACATCTTTCACATCGGGATAGATCCACGTAAAGGAAATCTATCTGTAACTTATCTGACATGCTCTCGATCTCAGTGCGACTCCATGTGTTCTATCTTTTCTTCCACTGCCTGTAATTCCTTATGCAGTTCTTCCTTGTAATCTTCCAACTCATCGATGATCTCTTCTTTCGTCCTGAACTTTCTCCATCCGTGATGACAGCCACATCCACATCTCTTTCCATGACCCATCTTGTGGTGTCCTCTGCCGTGATGACCGTTTCCTTTTCGTCCGTGTCCTGGTTCGCAACATTCTCCATTCATACTATCACATCGATACTAACTACAAATAGTAAAGTATTTAAATCTCGGAGTTTAAAGCTGTAAACATACTAAAAGAATTGATAGTAGGTTAAATCATGACAAATAACAATGGTGTCTGCTGCGGAGATGAAGAAACTTGCCTGTGCCCTGTAGAAGGGATAATCAACGTAGTTTCAAAAAAATGGGCCATATGTATTATCAGTCACCTAGGGATAGAAGAAGACGGATATCGATTCAACGAGCTTCAGAGATCTTTGAACGGGATAAGCCCTAAATCACTTTCTGACAGACTGAAGGAATTGGGGGAAGAGGGGCTGGTTAACCGAGATGTGGAAGATAGCGTCCCTCCGAAGGTGACATACACTTTGACAAAGGATGGAAAAGAGCTTCATAAGCGGTTGATGCCGGTCGTGGAATGGGTCAACCAGAGGGAAAGGTAATTCTAAAGAAAATCTACCTAGCTAAATCGACATACATGAAAACGAAGGATGATCTGTTTTGACCTCTAACTTTTCAGCACCTAAAAATCTCATGTATCGGTTGATCTCTCTCTCAAACTGCGTGATAAACCCTTCTTCATCCACTTCGTTGAAGAGATAAAAATTTCGGACCTCCAAAGTTCCATTATCAAAATAGGGCTCTATAAGGCCCGCATATTCATCGTCGTACAAGATCGGCAGACAATAGTGACCGTATTTCCTGTCTTCCTTTTTCTTGTACACTTCCCACACATACTCTCTACCAAAGATACTGGCGAACAACTCCCTGTTCCAAAGAAGTGGGTCTAGAGGTGCGAGGAAGCGGACATACGAAGGACCTAGACCCGGCGGTTCTTCCCACCGCTCTCTATCTTTTTCGAGTGCGTACAGGTCACCATCCCATCCATCGACTTCGAGTGAAAAAACTACATCTTCATCTTCCAATTCGCTCAATACCTTTCTAGTTTCCCTAACACCTCCCACACTGTTCCACTGCGCGGAGGCCTTAGAAGGAGAAACCAGTTTAGAGGAGTTCACTATCATCTCAGCTATCTTCTTTTTAGCCTCCTCTTCACTCAAAGCATCGCATTCCAACAGATCTTTAGGGATCACGTTCTCCGTCAAAGTGTAGTACTTTCTTCTCCCCTCCCTGTGATGTATACTGATCTTTCCAGATAACCACAGACTTCGAAGCAGCCGGTTTGAAGTCCTGGTAGTACGCCAGCTTTCGATCTCGTTAGCCCCCATCTCTTTCAGTTCTAAAGAACTTACAGGTTCATATTCCAATACATCCAGTATATATTCTATCACATCACTGTACTCATGGAAAAGCGGTTCGTACTTCTTCTCCTGCTTCTCCATCTTATTTTTGAACACTGGGTATGTACTCATAGGCACGATAGAAAGCATCTTGCAGTAGTACTCGAAAACTTCATTTTCTTTGTAAAGAAGATCACTAAGGTATTCCCGCCTGTAATCCTCGACCCTGCTGAACAGCGTCAGATCATGGTTCCTGCCGGCGGGGTCGATTGGGTCCACCTGTATGCACGGAATATCATCGAACAGCTCTACAGCACCCTTTTTACCTTTCCTCAGAGAATCGAAACCGTGAAGGCTGCAGAGTACTCGACGGGCTTTTTCTGGTGTTATCTTCATCGGACCAGTATCGTCTGATTGTATTAAAATATATACACTTAGAACCTCTACTCGCAGATCACATTTTGTTACCAGAGTGAAAACAACTAATATAATCGTAAATAGGCTAATCGTGATTATTTACTTTGTGGTGATTGACATGAAGGAAGTTCCAGCTCACGCTGTATCCCTGGTACACTTCAATTATGTTTCGGTCCAACCACTGTATTCCTGCATCTCCAACGGTGCTCCATCATCATCTTCGTTTTCCTCGTAAAGTATATTAGCACTCTTACACTTCAGGAAAACGGTGCCATAGATGGAGATCCCTGACGACGTAGAAAAAGAGTTGGAGAACAGAGGTGGTGTCGATGAGTTGGTCAAGAGCATCGATGAAGATCGTATCAGTGAGGAAAGTCAGGTCTACAAAGCTCTATCGGATCCAAAACGATTGAAGATCCTTACTATCCTGAACGAACAGAATCTGTGTGTCTGCCTTTTGAAAGAGATATTGGACATAGCCGATTCGAAATTATCCTACCACCTTTCCGTATTGAAGGACAGAGGACTTATAGAGGGTGAAAGAGACGCCAACTTCGTCATATACAATATAACTGACAAGGGGAAAAAGTACGTCTGATATTCACCAAAAATAAACACCGAAAAACCTCAGCGCCATGATCACACCTATCGCTATTATCACTATCCCGAAGACGAGCTGAATAGTTTTACCAATTGAAATATATTTTTCACCTATGCTGGCCCTTGCTGAGCGTGACACAACAGCTAAAGGTATTATCGGCGCTCCGTGCCCGAGACCGAACACGAAGAGCATCAAACCGGCTAGTAAAAACGACAGTTCTTCTGAGATGACCCATATGAATACCGGCAGTATGAGTGAGATAGCACAGGGTGCCCATGCGAAGGCGAAGAAAACCCCTAATAAAAAAGCTCCTAAGACCAATGAATTGTCGAATAAAGAAACTATTGAATTTCTGATCCTATCATTAATCGAATCCTTCGCCCCCTTGCTTTTGTAGATCTTATCAGTCACGGGGCTGAACACCTCGGAAAGGGGATAGATATTGTTAATACCCAATAACACCAGTAGCACCCCTGACCCCAGGTAAAAGTAAGCTGAGTTTTTGATAAATATACCTACGTAGGATAAGAAGATACCCAACAAAAAGAAGACCGAAGCCATCCCGATAGTGAAGAAAACACCGATGAGGAACCCTTCTTTGGAATGATCTTTACTCTTATTTTTAACGCCGTCTTCATCTACATTCCCTTCCTGCCCTATAGATGCCATGATATAGGACAACATGGCAACCAAGAGTGCGATGGAACACGGAGAAAATGATGTGATCACCCCTAAAGCGAACATCCCGACTAGGGTTATCTTACTCCCGCTGATATTCATCTGCTGATCTTCCCATTCTCCGCTCTCGATCTGTTGTATATCAGTTTTTAAAGAATCTGCGGTTTGTATGCCGTCAACTCTCCCCTTCCCCATCTGATAGACGTGATACATGCCCACTACATCCTGGTCTCCATCTATCAGCAGTACAGTAGGGTTAGCCACCCCACCATCGAGGTTCCAATAGTCCATGTATTTTCCCGCTATATCATATGGTTCATGATCTTCAACCCAGTGCCAATTCACCTCGATACCCCAACTATCTTCGACCATGTTCCTACCTGGTTCGGAATAAGGGTTTTTTCTCATGTTGACGGTTATTATCGTAACGTTCGTCTGAGATGAATGTAATTCACTCAGTTCTCGGCACTGTTCCTTCAGCTCTTCCTCGCATTCCAGGCACAAAGGACTCTCTATATTGGTGATGTGGAGTACCACCACTTCGCCCTCGAGATCACTCAAAGTGATGTTCTCTCCGTCGAGGTCTACCGCACTAAAATCTGGAGCGTCATGTACTTCATCGCTTGAGTCACGATCGTATGTATAAAAAAATACTGAAAATATTATTATCAAAACTACGGCGGCAGCTATCAGATAAAAAGTCAATTTGCTGCCTTTCAACGGCACCTACGCCCCTCCCCACTCCTCAGAATTCAATTGATGATAATATATCGCATCCTTCATGTAATCCCGTATCCAATCCTGTCCGGTAGCCCCCTCATTACTGTGCCAGACCACCTGTACTTGCCCGTCGTGTTCTTCTAGAGTGACCATAACAGTCAAAGGAATATAAGGTGGGGGACCGTTCGGGTCGTAGGACTCATAGGCTTCGTTGGCTTTCGGGTCGCTACCATCCGCCATAAGATTGTAATAAACTACTTCGGAACCGTATTCATCCAATACCGGTTCGATATCTTCTTGTTGCTGAACGCATGGGGCACATCCCTCGCTGTGAGCAAAAATTACCACCGGCTTGTTTTTTAAATCATTCAATACCCACTGCAGATGTTCTACTGAGGATCCAGCTTCCGGATTGATCTCAGGATAATTTATCCACCAATCATCTTGTCCTGAGCCTACGTCGTATCGTGGTTCATAAGATTCCAACCAATCCCCACTGGTATCTTGGTTATCATCGTTTTCCTGTTGACCGCTGCTGCTGTCGGATTCGGTATTCATATCATCTGTATCATTCAGTTCATTCACATAGAAGGCATAACCGGTGGAACCGATCACCACGATGATCACCACGACGACTATCAGGAGAGCGTAGGGAAACTTTTTCTCTATTGGCTTACCTTCGACCTTTAATTTCTCACCGTGGACCCTATACATATGGTCTTCTACATTATCCGATTTGACCCTTGCCTCACAAACTGGGCATTTCACCCACTCTTTCTGCAGGTCTTCCCTGTCGAGAACAAATCCCTTATCTTTATTTCGCTCCTCAGCAGTCATATCTTGGGTATTAACAATCGTTCAGGTAAATAAAAGTTACGGTTTCAAAATATTTTTAAATAGGTGTGGTCCGTGACTGTTTTGTTAGACCCATGATCACTGCCATCCTTCCGGTCCTTCCTCAATTTCTTTCTCTATGATAGTAGTATCGCTCGATGAACCGCATCCGCCGCCTTTGCGCGTTTTTTTTAAGCCGAAGGGAACTTTATTTTCTTTATCGGCCATGGGCATCACATCCTTGCTGTTGATGAAAATGCTTTATTTAAAATAACGTCTAGTTCGATTCGCTATAGCAACCAAAGTCAACATAACTGGAACTTCGACTAGTACTCCCACTACTGTTGCCAATACCGCTCCCGAAGTGATACCGAATACAGAGATGGCAACGGCGACAGCCAACTCGAAGAAATTGCTGGCACCTATCTCAGCAGCAGGGGCCGCGACTTCGTGAGGGAGTTTTAACAGATATGACATACCGTATGCTATAGAGAAGATGGTGAAGGTGAATATCGTCAGGGGTATAGCTATCAGTAAAATATGTAGTGGGTTGTTAACTATGATATCTCCTTGGAAGGAAAAGAGAAGTATCAAAGTCAATAATAGTCCAGGGATGGTAAGATTGCCGACCTTTTCTAAGAACACTTCGTTATACCAGTTTTTTCCTTTCTTGCCTATCAGATACACTCTAGAGATATATCCGACCGCAAGAGGAACACCGACGTAGAGACCTACAGATAATATCAGTGTATCATAAGGCACCGTTATACCGCCTATGCCCAAGAGGAACGTAACAAGAGGAACGTAGGCGAATAGAAGGATTATGTTATTAGTGGAAACTTGGACTAAAGTATATGCAGTGTCACCATCGGACAGGTAACTCCACACGAAAACCATAGCGGTACAGGGGGCAGCACCCAACAGCACCGCACCGGCGATATATTCCTTTTGTAGTGTTGGAGATATAAAACTACTGAAGATAACGGTCATGAACAACCATATCAATCCGTACATGATGAACGGTTTTATCACCCAATTCGAAGTCCAAGTGACGAATAGACCCTTGGGCTTTTTCTTTACACCTAGAATACTTTTGAAATCAATCTCCGCCATGGCGGGATAGATCATGAACCAGATCAGTATGGCTATAGGGATATTGACCTTCGCATATTCGAATTCACCAAGCGTGTTAGGAACAAAGGGGATGAATCTTCCTATAGCGACACCGATGGCTATACAAGCAGCCACCCAGACCGTCAGATACTTTTCGAATAAACTTAATCCCTGTCCCTCTGCCAGATTTAACACCTCTCTTCCAACCTATCTCCAAGCTCTTTTCCTTTCTCTAAAATTTCGATGATCGCAGGCTCGGAAACCTTGTAATAGATGCGTTTTCCATCTCTTTTTTTTACGATGAGACCGCAGTCGTACAGCTCTTTAAGATGATGACTGGTCAGAGATTGTTCCAGATCCAGACATTCCGCTATCTCGTTCACGCATTTCTCTTCTTTCCCTATACAATAAAGTATCTTTCTGCGGTTGGCGTTACTCAGACACTTATATAAAGAGTCCTTCATATGATTGACTAATCATATGTTATTAAAAAATCTTTTGGTAGTGCGGGCACGCTTATCGACGATGATCTTCAATGACCGGATATCCCCCTACATAGAAATCCAATCGATGTGGCCAATAGAAAGATAACGACACTTCCTTTTATCATCAGTGCGAAAACATATTGATCATTTAAATTTCACAACATCCAAAAATGTAATTAACCGCTCTATCCATCTATAACTCAGTTATAGAAACAAACATGGAGAGATCATGATGAAGACCCTGCTCATATCGGACATACACGGGAATTATGAAGCCCTGAAAAAAGTTCTTACTGAAGAGGATTACGATCGGATCTATTGTATGGGCGACATAGTCGATTATGGACCATCCCCTGAAGAATGCATTACGGAGATCGCAGATAAGGTGAATATAGTGATACGTGGGAACCACGACAACGCCGTAGCGACTGGAGCGGACTGTGGATGCGGCTATGAGATCAAAGATCTTTCTGAGGAGGTGAGAGGGATCACAAAAGAACTTTTGAGCGAAGATTCCCTGAAATATCTGAACGACCTGCCTTTTGAAGAAGTGGAAGAAGATATCTTCTTCACCCACGCTTCCAAAGGAGACCTGTACAAATACCTGAAACCGGAGACCCCTGAAAAGGAGTTCTCCGATTTCTCCGATGTGGATCAGGATATCCTCCTGTTGGGGCACACACACATACCTATGGACAGGACCATAGACGGGAAGCGGTATGTAAACCCGGGAAGTTTAGGTCAGCCCAGGGACGGTGATCCAAGGGCTAGTTATGCTGTTCTTGAAGATGGTAAAGTTGAATTCAAGAGGAAAAGATACGACATAGAGAAAGTGAAGAAAAAACTGGACGAGAAAGGATTTCCCGAACGGACCAAGAGGATACTGGAAGCGGGTAAAGTCGTTCAATGAATGATCGTAGCTCAATTCCGATTGATATCTGTTGGTCGTACTAAAAAACTATTTGAAAATAAATAAACAAAAAGTTTCAATGAAGGGGTTTTTAAGGCCGTGTCTAGAGGTCACAGGTTTTTTTCAGTCTTGGAGTAATCCTTTTATCTGCTCGGAATTCAATATCTTCCCTGTAGCTATGGTTTCTCCGTCGATCACCAATCCCGGGGTGGCCATCACTCCTCTAGCACTAATCTCTTCTAGACTTTCGACCTTTACTATCTCGGCGTCTATTCCGAGTTCTTCGACGGCCTTCTCAACGTTCTTCACGAGTCTTTTGCATTTCGAACATCCGGTTCCGAATATCTCTATTTTTCTCATTTTTTATCCATCTCCTTTTTTATTTCCTATATTCTATCATCCAACTATCATACCATACGTGAATCCCATCAAAGTCGAAAGGATCACAACTAGGCCGATATAAGCTACCCACTGTTTGAACTCCATTATCCTGAAGAGCACTATCATGTTGGGTAAACTCAGTGAGGGGCCGGCTAGCAACAAACTCAACGCAGGGGCGTCGCCCATGATCCCTGAATTGTATCCAAACGTGGTTCCGATTATCGGAACTTCTAGTAAGGTGGGCATGTACAGTATAGCACCGATTATGGCCCCGAAAAATGATGATAATAAACTGTTGTCCCCGAGATAAGGTCTAAAAGTCTCAGGGGGTAAAAAATATGCAATTATGCCAACGATGAACGTACCCGCTATCAGTATCGGAAATATCTTCTTTGTCAAGTCCCAGGTTTCGTAACCCCACTCTGTGACTTCACTTTTTTCATAATAATATATGAGTATGATAGCGATGAAGATCGTCAGTATGTAGATGATGCCTAATTTTGGTGCCCAGGCCAGGCTAGAAGCCCCTATGACCAATATAGCAACCAATGATGCAAAAACACTCAACTTGATCCAGAAAGGTCTGTCAGGGTCATCATCGTTTATCGTCGTAATTTGATTATTCTTACTCGTCTCATCATCATGTGTCTTGAATAAATTAGACATCAGAAACGCTATGACGAATGCCATGGCGACCGCGGCTACCGCTCTTGCCAATCCGAGCTCGTATCCCAAGACGTTGGCCGTGTAAACGATAGCTAAAATATTGATGGCCGGTCCTGAATACAAGAAAGCCGTAGCCGGTCCGACCCCGCTGCCTTTTTTATACAATCCGGCGAACATGGGAAGGATGGTACAGCTGCATACGGCCAGTATCGCCCCGGAAATGGAAGCGATGGGATAGGAAATCCTCTTCTTCACATCCGGGCCCAGATATTTCAGTATGGCGTCCTTCTTGATGAATGCCGAGATAGCGCCGGCGATAAAGAACGCAGGGACTAAACAGGTGAGCACGTGCTCTGATAGGTATTCGTAAACGCTGAGCAGACCGCTCATAAGGACCGCGTAAAGTATATCCAACATGGCATCTAGGCCCATTTCAACTTATTTTGAAACATTCTATACCCCTCCCTTTAATAAACTTTACGGTTTCAAATCTTTTTGAAATGCATCCCCCGCCTCCCGCCACACAAAATCTGAATAAAAATACGTTATGTACAATTATTGTATAAACAATACATGTGTTGGTGAACATGCCATCCATTTTTGAATCGAAGTATTTCCAGATATTTTCCGGTAAGGATATATCAATTACTCACGAGTACCTTACTCTAGAGTTAACTCATTCATAACCTAACCTCGATTATCTCTTTGGTGTATTCCACCCTGGGTTCCATCTTCTCCTTAACGCCCAAGGTATCAGAGATCTCTACCACGTCGTCCAAGAGTTCAACAGGGAGACCCGCTCTTATATCCCTAAGTATCTTCTGGACGTAGATCTCCCAGTCTCCGACCATCAACCTCATGAAGAACACCACCTCCGGATCCGCTACGTGACCTATTTTTTCTTTCGTACTCCTGTACCGTTTAACATAATCTACGAATTCGTCCGCTGTTTTTTTTCCGGAAAAATATCTTGGGTCGATGAACTCCACGGTTCTCCAAGTATTCTCGTGCATGAATTCCGTCTCCACCATGGTCTTTATCCTGTCGATCACTTTAAACCTGGGACTGCCCTTCAATTTAATCTCCAAGTCGGAAAACCCCTTTGCGGTCAGGACGAAGTCCAGATCCTCGGTGCCGATATCCCATCCCCTACTCTCTATGGCGGAACCGCCTACCACTATGTAATCCACATCGATATCTTTCAATTCCCCACAGACCTCTTCCAAGAAATTGTTTATCACGGGATCACCTCTCTCACCCTGTTCCTGTCGATAATCTTCAAAAGTCGTTCTCTATCCAACGAGGTCTCCACAGCGGGAAGATCAAGATAATCCTGCAGGTAAACTTCCGAGGCCTGCTTTTCAAGACCTTCCTGGACGATCCTTTTCTGCAGGTAATCACTATCGATATCACTCCTGTCTACCATACCTCTAGCAGCTAGTGGATCTAATTTCAACATGAATACGATAACATCCTCGAACTGTGGTATGGCCGTGCTTTTAGAGAAAGGGGTCATGCTTTCAAAAGTCTCTACCCTGACCTCGCCCTCGATAACACCTTTGTATTCCCTGGGAACGATGACGGTATCCGGTATCCGCATGGGATATCTCAAGACCCTGGTGTACGAAGAATCTATCCACAAGATGGGAATACCGGACTTCGATGCCTTTTTCGCATCTTCTTTAGAGTTGATAACCAATTTGAACTTCTTCTGAGGGCGGTGAGATCTTTTCCCCACTGCTTTGAATACGTCTGGATATCTTTCGTATTTATCCGATTTTTGAAGGTTTTCCGTCAACTCCATATATCTAAATTTTGTTAATAAGTATATATACTTATTGATGATATTAAGGGCATTATAACCTATCTTTCAATTTCCCGATTATATCCACCGGGGACGGGTCCCTTCCATACAAGAACGCCAAGTAGATACTCACATAATCTCCTAAATACACTAAATATAATATACGCGCGAGCTGGGTCTCTCCCTTGGTCCAAACGTCGATGATGTCTTCCGTCCTCTTTTCGAAGACCAATTCCTTTGTGAGCTCGATCCTCTTGATTATCCTTTCATCCTCCTCTTCATCCCTTAGAAGCACCGGTATGAACATTGAGGCGTGCTCGTCCGCGTTCCACCCCACGATCTCGTTGTGGTTCATCTCGGGGATCTCTCCGAACCACGAGAGCACTTCGGCGTTCTCGTTGAACTGGGTGTGCCATCTGTTGGCAACGGCATTATAAATCGAATGACCGTAGATTATCGGTATCTTACCGTGGATCCGACGTGCCAGTTGTTTAGCGATGTTGTCCTTCTCTGGCACCTCGGGTTTGATCAGGTCCCTGAGCTTCTTGACCTCTGCCAAGGTATCTATTATAGCGACGTCGGAATCGTATATCATCAATTCCGATAGCAGCTTAAGTACCGGGATGAACATGAAAGCTATGGCAGCCCTCGGATGATAATTTTTCGGAGCCTGGATGAAGACGACACCTTTCCCCTGGCATCTCTTACAGAGTTCTCCGTCGGAGCTTATTGCCACTACTTTAGCACCTCTTTTCATCCCTATATCAGCGGCTGAAAGCGTCTCTTCGGTGTTCCCGGAATAGGATACTACGAACAGCAGGGTGTTTTCGGAAACGAAAGACGGGAGGGTGTAGTCCTTGTTCACATAGATAGGTATGCTTATCCTGTTAGCCAGGAAGCTCTTCAGTGTATCTCCCACGATACCCGAGCCCCCCATACCGGTGAGTACGATGTTCTCGGGCTGGAAGGGAAGCAGGTTCAGTTCCAAGCCTTCAACCACCTCTTCTATCTGTTCGGGAAAGTTCTCCAGTACGCCCAACATATCCTCGGAGTCCATCTCTTTCATCTTATCCAGGTCGTCTAACATGATCGTTCACTGTAGACCTTTACATCGATGAAGAATAAATATGTTATGATAACCAAAAGTCTATTATAAACCCGTTTAATCCTAAAAACGATGAAAGATTCCATTGAAGATGCGATAGCTCACCTGGAAAACGGCGGGTTCGTGATGGTATTCGATGCAGACAAGAGAGAGAACGAGACGGACCTAGTCACACCGTCTATCACCATCACACCGAATAAAATCCGGACACTCAGAAAAGATGCAGGAGGTCTCATATGCGTGACCGTTCCTCCGGTGACCTGGTTGAAGCTTAAATTACCCTACCTTCAAGACATATTGTCAAAGTGCGCAGAGGATAACCCACTCCTCAAGGAGATGAAAGCTGACGATATCCCTTACGACGAGAAGTCCACTTTCTCGCTCACCATCAATCATAGGGACACATTCACCGGTATCCCAGACAGGGATCGTGCACTTACCATCAAACGCTTCGCCGAGATGTCACAGACGTTTCCAGAGATGACCCACGACGAAGCTATACGCATGTTCGGAGAAGAGTTCAGGAGCCCTGGCCATGTTTTCTTACTCAATGCGACCGAGGGACTTCTAGGCAACCGAAGAGGCCACACGGAGCTGACAACAGCCCTTTTAGAGCTCACCGATATCTACCCCAGCATGACCATCTGCGAGATGCTGGCAGACGACGGTTCCAGCCTATCGGAAGAAGATGCGGTCAAGTACGGTAAAGAGAACGATATCCCGCTGATAGAGGGAGACGACGTCAAGGAAGCGTGGGAGGAACAGTATGGCTGAGAGGGTGGTCATGGCGGCAGGCGTTTTCGATCTACTGCACCTGGGCCACATACATTACCTCGAAGAAGCTAGATCACTGGGCGATAGATTAGTCGTGGTGGTCGCGTGTGACGAGACCGTCAGGAAGAACAAACACGAACCGCTTATGACTCAAGACGTCAGGGCGGAGATGGTCGAATCTTTGAAACCCGTGGACGAAGTCAAGATCGGCTACGAGGGCGACATGTTCAAGATCGTCAAGGAGATCTCTCCGGATATCATAGCCCTCGGTTATGACCAGAGGCACGACGTGGACATGATCAGACACGAACTAAAAAAGAGGGGGCTGGACATCGAGGTCAGGAGGATGGGACACTACGACAACGACCTCGATGGGACGAGAAAGATAATAAGAAAGATAATAGATTGGTACTCGATGAAGAAGAACTTAGAGAGGGTGGAGGGAGCATGAAGAAGATCGGTATAGCGGACACGACATTCGCGAGGTACGATATGTACGGCAGTGCCGTGGACGAACTCAACAGCATCGGAACGGGCTTTGTTATAGAGAGGTACACGGTTCCAGGCATCAAGGACTTAGCGATAGCATGTCAGAAACTTATCAACAGTGGATGCGAGTTGGTGATGGCTCTCGGTATGCCGGGACCCGAACCCATAGACAAGCAGTGTGCCGACCAGGCCTCCAGGGCGATACTGAACGTCGAGATAAAACACGACGTGCACATACTGGAGGTGTTCGTCCACGAAGATGAGGCCGAAACAGATGAAGAATTAGCCTCCTTGGCGGACAACAGAGCCAGGGAGCATGCGGTTAACGCTTACGACCTCCTTTTCAGACCCGAAAGATTACAGGAGATGGCGGGAACGGGTCAAAGAGAAGGTCATCCAGACGCGGAACCTTTAAGGAGATGATAATATGACGACCGAAATGAATATAGGAATAGTGGTGTCGGAATTTCACTACGACATAACACACATGATGTTGGAAAGGGCGAAGGAACACGCTAAGTTCCTGGGAGTTAAAGTGGCAAAGGTTGTGCACGTCCCGGGCGTGTTCGATATGCCTCTGGCGATCCAGAAAATGCTCAAGGACGACAAGATAGACGGCGTGGTCACTCTCGGAGCCGTTATCAAGGGAGAGACGAAACACGACGAGACGGTGATGTCCCAGACATCTAGGAAGATAACCGACCTGGCTCTACAGTACGAGAAACCAGTGGGTCTAGGTATCACCGGACCCGGTATGACCAGGATGCAGGCAGAAGTGAGGATCGAGAGGGCGAAAGCCGCAGTAGAAAGCGTAGTGAAGATGTACGAGAACTCGGAGTAAAATAGGGAACAGATAGGTAAAGTTAAGTAAATCGACACAATATACCCCTTCGATGCCTTACTCCATCCCGAGTGATGACGAAGTAAGGGATGCACTCGAGAGCGTCTTGAGAAGGATGAAAGCGGTGGGTTCCTTGACAAAGTTGAGGAAACTCGTCATAAGGGAACTCAAGATCAAGGACCCGGAATACACGGTCAGCATGGGACGTTTGAGGAATATCGCGGTTAACGAACCCTATGTAGATGTCAACATAGAAGCACGGGAGAACGAGGGCACTGAAACCCTTAAAGGTAAATGTCCCGTCTGCGATTCAAAGTTAAAAACTACCAAGAACGAGACCCTCTTCGGAGGGACCGTGAACCTGGGTTACCAATGCACCAACTGTCCTTACTGGACCACTCTTAAGAGAAGGGTACCGACGAGGTACCGATTCGAGTACGAAAAACAAGATTGAATGGAAGGAAACTTATGGAAATCAAGATCGACGGTGGAATCCGTATCACCGATGGGGAAAAGAAAGTTATCTTAGATCCCTCCCGCCAGAGTGACGTAGGCATAGTAACCCACGGTCACATGGACCACTTAATCAAAGATGCCTACATGACACGCCACACATTGGATATTTTAGGCGTCAGGATGGGGGAGAGGCGGGGCAAGGGGGTCGGATACGGTTTTCCATATCCCATAGGCGGCTTCGATGTGACATTCCACCCCGCGGGCCACGTTTTCGGTTCATCTATGATCATGGTCGAAGATATCCTTTACACGGGCGATTTCAATCCAGCGGGTGGTATGACATGCGGGAGAGCCGAAGCCCACGACTGCGGGACTCTGATAATCGAGACCACTTACGGGAAACCAGAGTATTCTCTGCCCTTTAAAGATGATGTGCTTGAAGACTTGATCTCGTGGACGAAGAGTCAAAGAGAAGAGGGACCGGTCGTCTTCGGTGCGTACGAGTTCGGTAAGGCCCAGGAGATAATCGCTATCCTCAACAGCATAGGTGAGACCCCCCACGTTCCAGATAATATCGCGGATATATGCGACATCTACAACAAGCATGGAGTGAACTTGGAATTTAAAAGGGGAGATCCAGAGGATGATTTTACTGCCGTTGTTACCCCGAGAGACCTTAAGGACCCAGTTTCACGATTGATCAGCAAAGCGAGAGCTATGGACGGCAGCAATGCATACCTATCCGGTTGGTGTGCTTTCTATCCTTTCTTCAGAACCATGGATATAGACGCACAGTTCCCCCTATCCGATCACGCAGGTTTCCAAGAACTTCTCGACTATGTAGAACGGTGCGGTCCAGATAAAGTATACACCGTCCACGGTTCAGAAGTAGAGTTCGCCGAGGAAGTAAAAGAGAGGTTCGGTATAGACGCAGAACCCCTGCATCACTAGGTGCATGCGTGGAAAATAAATACATCTAGTCGATGTGGTAATAACAAATTAGGAGGAGAGATAAGATGGAATACAAAGTTCAAAACGGTATGTTGGTAGGTAAATTAGAACATGAAGAAGACCTTTTTGATCAACTAAAAAAGATATACGAAGAAGTGGACTCCAAGGGCATATTGATATTATCCGGTATCGGGATGCTGGATAACTTTGAATTAGGCTATTACCAGTTCGAAAAAGGAAGCTACGAATTCAAAAAATACGACAACCCTATGGAATTAGTGTCCATGAAGGGCAGCATCACCTCCGACGGCAGCATACACATCCACGCCGCATTGGCGGGAGATGATCATGTTCTTCGGGGGGGGCATCTCAAGGGAGGAAATGTATTCAACGTTTTAGAACTGGGCATGTTCGTTTACAAAGACGTCGAGATGGCTAGGGAGTACGATGAAAAAGTGGATGCAGACCTACTTTCGGTGAAGTGATATGTCATACGAAGTCATAGACCATACGGCGGATGTGGGCATACACGCGAAAGGAAAAGATCTGGATGAGGCATTCCAAGAAACCGCCCTGGGTATGTTTAGCATAATCGCGGACTTGGATAAAGTGGATGCAGTGGGGGAGTTCGAGATCGAATTGGAAGCAGATGGATGGGATAACCTGTTGGTCGATTTCCTCTCCGAGCTCATATTTCTATTCGAAGTGGAGGATGTAGTTTTCTCCGATTTCGAAGTCAGGTTGGAAGAGGATGAAAAGAAAAGATTATCCTGCAGAGCCATGGGTGAGAAGATAGACCACGAAAAGCACGATTTCGATACGGAGATCAAGGCTGTGTCGTATCACGAGCTAAAAGTGAACACCGACGGGGATATCGAAGTGATATTCGATATCTAGATGATTTTCCATTTTCAACTTTCACCCTCCCCCATCGAGAAAGCTTAATAAAGGACAAGCGAGTAATAGTGCTGATAATATGAGCCAAGAAAAAATAGAAGAGTTGCCAGGAGTAGGACCCGCAACTGCAGAAAAGCTCATAGAAGCAGGCTATAAAGATTATCTATCTATAGCAGTCGAATCACCGAGAGTTCTAGCGGACGTAGCAGAGCTCGGAGAAACGACGGCGGCTAAAATAATCAACGCTGCGAAAAGAGCGGCAGACATCGGCGGGTTCGAAACAGGCGACCAAGTGCTAGAGAAAAGAAAAGAGATCGGAAAATTGACGACCAGTGCGAAGGCCTTCGACGACCTAATGGGCGGAGGCATCGAAACCCGTTCTATCACCGAGTTCTTCGGTGAGTACGGTTCAGGTAAAACACAGTTCGTGCATCAGCTCGCGGTGAACACCACCATGCCTATAGAAGACGGAGGGCTGGACGGAGAAGTGGTGATCATAGATACCGAGAACAGTTTTAGACCGGAGAGGATCATCCAGATCTCTGAAGCTATGGAGTTGGACCCCACGGAAGTGCTCTCCAAAATACACATCGCCAGGGCGTTCAATGCACACCACCAGATGCTGCTAGCGGAAAAAGCGCTGGAGATGGCCGAGGAGAACCCGATCAGGTTGTTGGTGGTTGATTCCTTGACATCTCATTTCAGAGCGGAGTACGTGGGACGTGGGGCACTAGCCGAAAGACAGCAGACGTTGAACAAACATCTACACAAGCTGTTAAAATTCGGTGACAGGTTCAACGCAGCTATAGTCGTAACGAATCAAGTGGCAGCAAATCCAGATCAATTCTTCGGAGATCCAACAAGACCGATAGGAGGTCATATACTCGGTCACACTGCTACCTTCAGGATCTACCTGAGGAAGAGCAAGGGGAACAAGAGGATAACGAGACTGGTCGATTCACCGAATCTACCCGATGGAGAAGCTGTCGTCACGATAGAAGAAGGTGGAGTAAGAGGTTAGATCAAATGACAATTTAACAGAATAAAACAGAACGAAAAACTTTTCACCCTCCTTTCTTTTTTTAAGTATGACAAATTTTGTAAGACAAAATATCTGTTTGGAAAGACAACATTTATTACTAATATTAGATACTATATAAAACTTAGGAGTATATATCAACACATATGGGATAAAATATATATTCCCCTCAAAAAATTTTTAGACTCAGGGGATCCCTCCTAATTTTCTAAGGGGGATTTAATCGGGCTAGTCGGTTAGAGTGCATCCCATCCCACCATCCTTCCATTCTAGCCCACCCCTCTTTTTTTTCTTTTAAACCCGTGAAAATAACTTTAGATAAATTATCAGTAGAAAGAAAAAGCTCATTGCTGACAATCTTCACAGATATTGTGTATAGATTATTATACCGATCAACACTGCAAGAAGGGATATCCAGATTATAACAGCTATCCTAGTGGACTTCTTCGCCTTATCCGCTTCCCACCACTCCCTGGGCTCTATTCCCTGTACTAAAAATGTCAATACTCCTGACAAATTGATACTGATAAGGTGTATCAGGAACAAAATGAGTGCACCCACTGCCATGCTTATATACCCTGCTCCGAACAACAAACCGGAAGTGACCAAAGTCGGTAAAAGTGCCAATGCCACCATCACGCCGATCAAGGCGGTGGATATCCCTCTAGTCATCGCTAAGGCACCGGCGCTCCCTGCGGCAAGAGCTAGAACGATGTCCCCGAAACTGAACGTAGATCTGGAAGTTATCCCCGCGGAATATATGTCGAAGGATACGAAGGCACCGATGGTGAAAGCCAAAAAGAAAGCTAAAAGGATGCCTACCACGTTGGCTTTTAATGCTCTGCGGAATAGGCTGGTATCTGCCAAAGTAGTAGATAATGATAAGGCTACGTTCGGCCCCAAGAGCGGCGCGATCACCATGGCACCGATAATGATCGCCACGTCGTTCCTCATCACACCGATAGCGGCGACGATAGCCGATAAAGCTATCAGTAAAATGTAAACTCTAGTAAGTTCACTCATATCCCTGACCTCTGCGTAGAGTTCCTCCCTGCTTATGCCGTACTTGGTCTCCTTCTTTTTCTCTGCTCCATCATCTTCATCTTTCTCCTCATCCACCTCTTCCATCATGGGATAAGATGCCTTCACCGAAAGAAGCAGAAGACGGAACCCATCGATATGAGAAAATTTTTCCTGCAAAGTATCCAGTATACTTTGACTGTACTCCACCTGTACGATTATCTTCACCAAAACTTGTTTCTCAGAGACCCAATCGTACCAAAAATCAAGGACCTGGTCGTTGTCCTCTAGGAGCCTTTCAGCATCATCCTGCTTATCTCCCGAGATAAGCATTTCGATCATACGCAGAGCCATGTTATTATCACGGGGTTAATATGTCCGGTGTAATAAAATATTACTGTTCATTCCCTTCTCCATCTTTTAAGGGCTTTGAGTATCTCGAAGGTCATGAGGAACACGCCGGCTCCGGCCAGCACCTGTAACCACCCCTGCAGTCCGATGCTGGCGAATTCAAGGAAATCGCTGATGAACGGACCGTAGATCCCCAGAAACACCATCCCGATGGAAAGGAGTATCGAGTAGAGTATGATCTTGTTGCTGAAGAAATTGCGGTTGAATATAGATGCGTATTCGTATCTTCTAGACATGATGTTCATGAACTGACAGTAGGCGATTGTGAGATAACTTATGGTGGTAGCCTTAGCGTAATCCAAACTCATCGACGAGTCCCATGACGAGGTAAGGGAAACACCGTTCCTCCCCATGTAGAACCAGAAATTACCCACCGCCAGTAAACCGATCAGCAGACCGAAGAAGATAACCTCCGCTGACGTGAAAAAGTCCAGTATATGCTCTTCCTGCTTTCTTGGGGGCGATCTCATCAATGCCTTTGAAGGTGGATCATAGGTTAGGAACGTAAGAGGCATTACCTCTGCAAGTAGGTCGATAGCTAGTATCTGGATCACCAATATCGGTATCGCCCACGGACTCCACCCAAGCAGTCCTATCGCTGCCAAGCCGGCAAGTACCGTCGTGAGTTCAGCACCGTTGGTCGTCATGGACGCTAGGACCGTCTTTTTTAGGTTATTGTATATCGTCCTTCCCTCTCTCACAGCGTGGACTAGGGTCGGGAAGCTGTCATCCAGAAGCACCAACTCCGACGCCTCTTTCGCAACGTCGGTGCCCTTCATCCCCATAGCTACACCGATATGAGCCCTTTTGAGAGCCGGGGCGTCGTTCACCCCGTCCCCCGTCACCGCGACTATCTCACCGTGCTTCTCCAATATATTCACTATCCTGAGTTTGTCTTCTGGATCCACCCGAGAGAATATGAGAGCTTCTCTCTTAGCCATCAAATTTGTGAGCTTCTTATCGCTCATATCCTTGAGCTCTCCTCCGGTTACAACCGGTGGAACTTTTCCATCCTTGGAAAGTCCGATCTCCTCGCCTACAGCTTTAGCCGTGATAGCATGGTCCCCCGTCATGATGAATATACGGATCTTTGCCTTATGGCATCCCTCGACCGCCTCTTTCACCCCTTCTTTGGGTGGGTCTATCATCCCGACCAGTCCCAAGAATATCACGTCTTTTTCCACCTCATCCTGGGAGTAGTCCTTACCGCTCTTCTCAAGAGGTCTATATGCCATGGATAAAACTCTCATGGCTTTCTTAGAGTATTTTTCATTGATACCCCTGATCCTTTTCTTATCTTCTTCTGTTATCGGCACCGCTTTTCCATCTTTGTAGATGTGCTTACTTATGGATAGGATGCTGTCAGTGGCACCTTTCATAGCCAGCACGACCATACCTTCTGTGTCTCCCTCGAAAGCTTTTGTTATCTCCTCGTGCTCGTATTCCCCCTTTATATCCCTCACCGAGCTCATCCTTTTCCTTTCAGAATCGAAGGGAAATTCGATCAACTCTACATTCTCCTTATCCTCCTTTGGAGATCTGGTCCCTATCTTTGTAGACATGGTGACCAGTGCGGCTTCTGTAGGATCTCCCACCGGATACCAGCTGTCGTGTGAATCGTCCGGGGCGTGGACTTCGGCGTTGGAAGCTAAGGTGGCCGCATCCATCATTATCTCGATCTCGTTTATCTGTTCCGGGGTAAGTTCATTCCCGCTCTCATCAACTATGGTTCCTTCGGGTTTGTACCCTATACCGGTGAAACTGTATTCCTTTCCATTGAACCATGCCTTTTTGACCGTCATCTCGTTCTTCGTGAGGGTCCCGGTTTTATCCGTACAGATGACTGTAGTGGAGCCAAGGGTCTCCACAGAAGATAGGTTCTTCACCACCGCTTTACGATTGGCCAGCCGATTACTCCCCGTAGAAAGTGCTACCGTGACTTGGGCAGGCAGCGCCTGCGGAACGGATGAAACCGCTATACCTAGAGCGTAGATCAGACTTGTGTCAAGCCTCAAACCCTGATATTGAGCGATGCCGAATAGTGCTACGCTGAAGACGACCACTACAGAAGTCAGATTCCGCGCAAGCAAATCCAGTTCTTTCTGAAGAGGTGATTTGATATCGATGGTTTCCTGGGTCATGTCGGCGATCTTTCCCATCTCGGTTTTCATCCCTGTGGCGGTTACCAAGCCCGTTGCGTTCCCGGAGGCTACCGTCGTGCCGACATAGGCCATGTTGTCCCTATCGGCCAGTAGAACCTTTTCTTTTATGGCATTGCTGTGCTTCCCTTGGGGCATGGACTCCCCTGTCAGAGAGAAATCGTTGGTCTTGAGGTTGAATGATTTGATGATGCGCATATCCGCTGGGATCTTGTCCCCTTCGTCAACTTTGATGATGTCACCCGGGACAAGTTCGTCCTGTCCGATCTCCTTCATCTTGCCGTCCTGCATGACCTTTGCAGGGGACTTGATTAAGGATTTCAACCTCTCGATTATCTGCTCTGCCTTGTATTTCTGGATAAAACCGATCACAGCATTGATCAACACTATGATGAACATGGCTATGGCATTTTTAAAACTTCCAGGGTCGTTGTAATAAACCCCCAAGAATATCGAAATGATTCCAGCTACTATCAAAACCATCACTAATAACTCTTTGAATTGAGACAAGAACATGAGCCATTTCGGTGTTTTTACCGTTGCTTTCAACTCGTTCTTACCGTACTTTTTCAACCGTTTATTCGCCTCGTCCCTTGTCAACCCCTCATCGGTTGTATTCAGTTCGTCCAGAGCTTCTTCGACGGTCATCCTGTAGTAATCTTTCCCAGATGTCATTTCGAATCTAACCTTTAAGTTGTGTGATAGAAGTGTATTGGATGAGCGTATTTTATTCTTTTGTTACTCCTCGCTTTTGGCTCCTTTGAATGGATTATAATAAAAACCTATTAAATTCACACGTCTTTTCCCACCAGTATTTACTACCTTTCTTTTTTCCATCTGCGAAATACCTTGAGTATCTCGAAGATGATAAGGTATACAAGGGAAGCCGCACCCACATACAGCCAGTCGATCAAGCCCATGGGACCGAAGAGAAGGAAATCTCTGATGTAAGGGGCATATATCGCCGTCAATACCAGACCGATAGAAGCGACGATCGATACCAGCAGTATCTTGTTAGTGAAGAAGTTGCGGTTGAATATCGAAGTGAACTCGTATCTTCGTTCCATAGTGTTCACGTATTGACAGAATACGATGGTAGCGTAGGCTATGGCAGTGGCTACGAGGTATGCTGCAGAAGTTTCGAGTTCTCCAGCGCCGATCCCCTCTCTAACCATGAATAGGTTGAAATTGGCGAAGGCTAAGATGCCGACCAAGACGCCTAGGCTCATGACTTCCGTGCCGGAGCGCTTATTCATCATACGCTCCTGGGGATCCCTTGGCGGTTTTTCCATCATCCCTTCAGTCGGAGGGTCATAAGTCAAAAAGGTGAGAGGCATGATCTGGCCCAATAGATCTATAGCAAGGATCTGGACCGCCAAAATTGGTATCGGAAGATCCCACATAGCTACGGCGAGAAGACCGAGGAGGACTAAAGTCAGTTCGCCGCTGTTCGTTGTCAGCGTTGAATAGACGGTTTTTTTCAGATTGTTATATATGGTCCTACCCTCTTCTATTGCATCCACAAGAGTAGGGAAACTATCGTCCAAAAGGACGAGGCGTGAGGCTTCTTTCGCCACGTCGGTTCCCTTCCTGCCCATGGAAACGCCTATGTGGGCCTTTTGTAAAGCCGGAGCGTCGTTGACGCCGTCCCCAGTAACAGCGACTATCTCTCCCTGTTCCTCTAACGTTTCCACGATCTTTAATTTATCCTTTGGATCAACCCGAGAGAAGATAATGGAGTCTTCCGTCTTCACCAACTCACTTATCTCTTCATCACTCATATTATGAAATTCTCTACCTGTAACGACCTTCAATCCTTCTTCAGCAAGTCCGATCTCCCGACCTATCGCTTTGGCGGTTATGGAATGGTCACCCGTTAGGATGAATATGCGGACACCGGCTTTTTTCGCTTCCGCGACCGCTTCTTTCACCCCCTCTTTCGGCGGATCTATCATCGCAGTCAGGCCCAAAAAAGTGACGTCTTTCTCAACTTCTTCCATCTCGTACTCGTCTTTAGGTTCAAGCTCCTTTCTAGCGATAGCTAATACCCGCAGTCCATTTTCAGAATATTTATGGTTTATTTTTTCTATCTTTTTTTTGTCCTTTTCAGTGATAGGAACTTTCTCTCCATCCCTGTAAACATAGTTGCTTATTGCAAGAAGGCTGTCTGTAGAACCTTTGACGGTCAGAACCATGTCGTCGTCGACCTTTCTTACAGAGCTCATGCGCTTTCTTTCGGAATCAAAAGAAAATTCCTGTATCTCGGGGTTCTCCTTGTCCTCGGTGGGAGAGCGGGTTCCTAACTTGGTGGACATCGTGATGAGAGCTGCCTCAGTCGGATCACCTATAGGGTACCATGTGTCGTGTTCATCATCAGGTTTGTGTATCTCGGCGTTCGAGGCCTGGGTGGCGGTGTCCATCATTATCTCCACCTCGTCGATCCTCTCCTGGGAAAGGGGATCCCCGTTTGGACCCAAGATATCTCCTTCAGGTTTGTAACCTACTCCAGTTATCTTGTACACGGAATCGTCGAACCATATCGAACGAACGGTCATCTCGTTCTTTGTAAGCGTTCCTGTCTTATCCGTACATATGACTGTAGTGGAACCTAGAGTCTCTACTGACGGCATGTCTTTTACCACAGCCTTTTTTTCCGCTAATCTACTACTTCCAGTAGAAAGCGCAACCGTTACCTGCGCTGGTAATGCCTGCGGTACGATAGCCATGGCCACACCTAAAGCGTAGATCAAACTTCTGGTTATGGGAAAACCCTGGATAAGCCCTGCAATGAAAAGGGCTACCCCAATGATTATCACAACAGCAGTCAGCTTACGGGCCAGGTCTCGGAGTTCTTTCTGCAGTGGTGTTTTCATCTCACCGGTCTCTTGGGTCATGCTCGCTATCTTTCCGGTTTCACTTTCCATGCCGGTGGCTACCACGACCCCTGTAGCGTTGCCCGATGCTATATTTGTACCAGAATATGCCATGTTTTTTCGGTCTGCAAGAGTAACCTCTTCATCTATTGGATCGACCTGTTTTTCCTGAGGGACCGACTCGCCAGTCAAGGAGAACTCGTTGACTTTGAGGTTAGACACTTTGATCAGTCTGATATCGGCCGGCAGCTTGTCACCTTCCTCGACCCTGACGATGTCGCCTGGTACCAATTCTTCAGGTGCTATCTCGATAAGTTCATCTCCCTGTATGACCTTTGCTGAAGATCTGAGCAGCTCTTTAAGGGCATCTACTATTTTACCCGCCTTATACTCCTGGGTAAACCCTATGATAGCGTTTACTAAAACGATGATAAATATTATACTTCCACCGCGATAATCCCCTATAAAATATGCCATCAACCCTCCTATGATCAGGATTATCACGAGAAGTTCTTTGAATTGCGATAAGAAAAGAAGCCACGTCGGCACCTCTATCTCTGCTTTAAGTTCATTCCTCCCATATTTTTCCAGCCGTCTGTTACCCTCTTCTCGGGTGAGTCCCTCTTCCGAAGTATTTAGGATTTCGAACACCTCGTCGACGGTCATCCTGTAGTAATCTTTCCCAGATGTCATTTTAGTCATACCTATAATTGTGTGGTAGCAGTGTAATATTTGAATGTATTTTATTCTTTTGTTAACCTAGTGAATATTTGCAGCGATGTGTGCCTGCCCTATCGGAACACCCATGTCCCCGTTGGGTACCCCGTTGTGCACAACCAATTTATAATCCAGCTCGTTCAACCGCTCCCTTATTATCCTGACGATGGGTCTGTTGTATGAAACGCCTCCGGAGATGCCGATATTTTGTGTTCCTTTCTCCTCGGCACACCCCACGGCTCTCTCAGCTATCTTCTCCGCCACTCTGGCAACGTACGAGGCGGCTCTATCTTCCATTTTCTCATCGCTCTCCAGCATCTGGATGAAGCCATCCAATGTATGGATCGTATCTCCACTTATATCCACATCGAAATCGATATCCTCTTTACCCAGCATCTGATACTTTTCCAACTTCATAGCGGGTTCGCCCTGATACGTTCGCTCACATGATATGTCCAGTGCGCAGGAAACGGCATCCAATAACCGACCGAAACTGCTTGTGGAAATACTGTTCTTCATGAGCTTATCAAGTATATCTCTTTCATTGGGTTCGAATCTATCGCTTTCTATACCCCTGGACCTCTCTATTGCATACACCAGTCTTTCCGGTTCTTCCACCGCCTTTTCCCCACCCAAAAGAGGGAATGTCTCCAGATGTCCCACCCTCTCGTATTCATCAACACTACAGTACAGTATCTCACCGCCCCAGCTCTGGCCATCTTCCCCGTATCCCGTCCCGTCAACGGCTATGCAGATCATGTCGTTCAGATCGTGCTCGAGGAGCAGCGATGCTCCATGGGCCCAGTGATGCTGTATCTCGATCACATCAGAATCGTACTGTTCTGCGTAATCGAGTCCCAATCTTCTGCTCTGATAAGATGGATGCAGGTCCACCGCCACCCTTCCGATCTCATCGATACCCAGGATCGAAGTCAGGTATTCGTGGGTATCCTCGTAGAACTTTTTTGCGTTGTAAGATCGTAGATCACCCAGGTACTGACTCGGGTAAAGTTTTCCATCCTTGGATAGAGCCAAACAGCCGCTTTGATCTGCTCCTGAAGCCATGACCTGTTTATCTCCGAACATAAAATAATCCGGAACGAATCCCCTAGCCCTCCTTATGATAGACAGACTATCTCCGTGTACTCTGATCAGCGAATCGTCTATACGATTGGCGATCTTACGGTTGTGAAGCAGGAAGCAATCGAAATCGAGTTTGAAGGCTTCGTCGTTCTCGATGATCATGGGCTCACCAGGGGGGTTAGCGCTCGTCATGACCAGGGCATCGCGGTCTATCTTATCGAACAACAAGTGGTGGAGTCCCGTGTATGGAAGCATTATCCCAACCGTGGGCAGTCCCGGTGCGGCATATTCCATCGATCTGCTGTCCATGTCCTTTTTTGTGTAGACCATTATGGGTCTTCTCGGTCCCGTTAGAACGTCTTCTCTCTCCACTTCTGCGTATTTTTTCACGGTCTCCAGATCTCTCATCATCAAAGCGAAGGGTTTCTCCTTCCTACCGTATCTATTTCTCAGTGCCGGGATCTCTTCCAGAGTGCAGATAATATGCATCCCGCCCCAGCTCTTGGCCACGCAGATCTTTCCCTGCTCCAAAAGAGCACAGAATTCATCGATACCTCCTATCTTGTTCTTCTCCTTGTCGAAGAGGACGTATCTCGGTCCGCATTTCTTACAAGATATGGTCTGGGCGTGGAACCTTCTGTCCGATGGGGCCTTGTACTCTTCCACGCACTCTTCACAGAGTGGAAAATCCTTCATCGTAGTTTTAGCTCTATCGTAGGGCAGTCCCCGGATAGTGGAATATCTGGCTCCACAGTTCGTGCAGTTTATGAACGGAAAACCGCTCCTTCTGTCATCAGGGTTTTTCAGTTCTTCAAGGCATTCCGGGCATAGGGCGGTGTCAACGGGTATGGTCGAAGACCTTTTTTCCCCGTCCGAGCTTTTCACTATCTTGAATGTATCGGTCTTAACCCCTTTCTCCTCGATATCGACCTCTGATATCTCGGCCAGAGGAGGTAATTCTTTTCTCAATTCTTTTAAAAATATCTCCGGATCGCCGTCGATGACCACTTCGACTTCGTTACCCAGGTTCTTGACGTGCCCCTTCAAACCGAGCTTCTCTGCAACTCGGTAAACCGTGGGACGGAACCCCACACCCTGCACCGTTCCTCTGAGTACGATCCTCATGGGCACGAAATGATTTCCTCCCATTTTTATACTTATCCATCCAAAAACTTTTATTCGATGTAAAACTGCCTGAATCGATGATATGTGGAGTGGACGAAGCAGGCAGGGGTCCCGTCATAGGACCCTTGGTAGTCGCCGGTGTTTGTTTGAAGGAAGATAAAAAACTGATCGAGATGAAGGTCAAGGACTCGAAGAGGCACACGGCCAACAGGAGAGAAGAACTAGCCAAGGAGATCTACAAGATGGGCGGATGTGCCGTCAGGGTGATCCCCGCCGAGGATATCGACGCCCTGCGCACCCAGATGACCATGAACGTGATGGAAGCAGATTTTTTTTCATCCATAATAAACGAACTGTGCTCCGAAGGAGATACGGTCTACGTGGATTCTGCGTCAGCCAACGAGAAAAATTTTGCCCGTATGATAGAGGGAAAATTGGATGTCGATGTGGACCTCATATCAGAGCACAAAGCCGACGATAACTACCCGGTGGTTTCCGCCGCATCTATATGTGCCAAGGTGAGGAGGGACGAGGAAGTCAAGAAGATAGAAGAGAAGCTCGGTGAAGATATCGGGAGTGGATACCCTTCGGACCCCAATACGAGACGGTTCTTGAAAAAATGGATAGGAAAAAAAGGTGAACTACCCCCTTATGTGAGAAGGTCTTGGAAGACCTGTCAAGATCTGATGACCCTTCATAAGACGAAAAAATTGGACGATTTTTAGAAAGAAACCTTTTTTACTCACCTCCGATTATGGGCATTAAAAGTTGATTGCCATGACAGACAAAGACGAGATGAAAGACCAGCTTCAAAAGATGATCGAGGAGTTCCGTGGCCGTATAGAAGAGAGCGAGAAATTACAGAAAAAGTTGGACGGATTCGAGCGAAACGTTTCCATTCTTTTCGAAGACGATGGGAATTTTCATTTTTCTATCTCTGAGTGTGATGTGGGTGATATAAAGGAGGGAGATTACAAGAAGTCCGAGATAGTCATCAAGACGGATACTGAAACATTCAATGCATTGATAGAGAAAGAGATGAAACCCATGGAAGCATACGCGCGTAAAAAGGTCAAGATCGACGCATCTTTCTTAGATATGCTGAAGATCAAAGATATGTTCTAACTGTAAAGATGGGATTTATCATCCGGTAGTTTCATAAATTCCCTGAGTAGTGTTGTCGCATAGGTACCTTTTAGAAGGGTGAATTTGATGTTGAAACAATCTGGTTCGACACTCCAATTCAGATCGTGAACCGGAGCGAAGATAGATCTTCTTGTACCCTTGGAAGAAAGATTAGAAATCTCTGGAATCACAAAATCTCTTTTATCTATGTTTTCCTTTTCTATTATTTCCTTCTCGATCTCACCCTGTTCCCCCTCGGAGAATTTAGAGCTGAAGCCGAACAAAGGAGCACTCACGTAAGCCTTTCCCCCCCTCACCATATTAGACGCCTTTTCCAGATTTCTATCGGTTATATGGACGGGTGTATCAACATTTGGAGCCCCGTTCCTGTCAGCAGGCAGAAGTATATCTCCTGCAAGCGCATCCTTCAAGGGAAGTCCCTTCTGTAATCTTCTGCTCAGCATCTTGTTGAAAAGATATGACTGATATGCGTGGACGAACATCTTGAGTAGGTTATCCGGCAGTTCCTGTAGTGCCCCGATATAATCTTCGGTTTTTTTGGCAAGATAGTGGATCATCGACCTCTCGAAGGTGAGTATTTTTGGATAGTTAGAAAGTGCTTCTTTGTAATCCCACGTTTCTTCCAATCGTTCCCTCGCTTCCCTGCACCCCCCGCTCTCGCTTTCCATAGGATTCGCTATGTACATCTTAACCGCTCCTTGAAAATCACCCATTATCAATTTTTTTCCCACAAGGTGGGTTATAGGTCTAAGAGTGCCGAAGCGCTGGACGCCGAAATAATTGGGGAATCCACCGATATCTTGGATCTCGCTACCGATGGAGTCCGTCCTCTTTTTTATCTCATCATGAGTCAGATCGATCTCTCTCACCTTGATATCGAAGGTGTTGGATTCGTGGGCTCCGATGTACAGCGGTCTGTGTGATCTTCTGATATCCGATATCTCTACATCCTTAAGGTCGATGATATCTAGATCATCTGGTTCCGTGTGAAAAGACATCCATTGGGTGGTCACCGCTCTCTTGTCCTTGGTGCCTGCGAAGGAGATACCCCTTCTGCTGATACCCAAGAGCTTGGAAAAACGCCTGACCAAGCGGTTCGTTTCCCAGTTCCTGCTCCATACCTTGGCTATGGTGTATTCGCCTTCACTTTCCTCTATCTTGTCTTTATCGATGTTTTCCTCAACTTGAAAATCCTCGGGATACTTTTTCAGTCGTCCTCCTATGCCGGGAATGGACGTATAAAACAGCTCTATCCCAACCTCTCGTTCCATCTTTATCTTCCCTTGAACACCAGGGTCCAATTATTGGAATCATTCTTCTTCGAACAGTTCTTCGAAGACATCTGAGAATTGCTCCTGGATGGCTTTCGCATTGTCCACCAGGATCTCTTTCGGATCCTTTCCTTTTTTGGCCTTGAGAGATAATACTGGATCGTCGAGTTCCTGATGCTCAACGGAGTAATTCGCTTCCTCGACCCTATCATCGGATAACAACTGCTCCATGATGGGATACATAACACTCGCATCGGCATCTAAAATCTTTATCTGGAGACTGTTTTCCGTTTTTTCCAAAACGTTGAATTCCATGTTATCACTTTTCCCGAGTTATCATCGGATTACTTAAAAGTATTGGTGGTTGTTAATTCAGGTAGTCCTTCAAAATTTTGAATGCACATACGTCTCCACACATGGAGCAGGCATCCTCATCGCTTGGATTCTTTTCCTCTCTGAATCTCTTTGCCTTATCTGGATCTACTACTTTATCGAACATGTTGTCCCAATTCAGGTCCTTCCTAGCCTTGGATACGTCATCGTCTATATCTCTGTCTATTCCCCTCGCCAGATCGGCGGCATGGGCAGCGATTTTACTCGCGATGGTACCTTTTTTTACATCGTCGACATCGGGAAGCCCCAGGTGTTCGGCTGGGGTCACATAACAAAGGAAATCCGCGCCGTGATATGCAGCCAGTGCGCCTCCTATAGCTCCTGTGATATGATCATAACCCGGTGCGAAATCCGTGACCAACGGTCCGAGTACGTAGAAGGGTGCCCCGTCACAGATCTCCTTTTCTATCTTGACGTTCGTCTCGATCTGGTCCAATGGTACATGCCCGGGCCCCTCTACCATCACCTGGACCTTATCCTCTCTAGCCCTTTTTACCAGTTCCCCTAATGTTATTAGTTCCTGTATCTGGGGCCTATCGGTGGCATCCGCTATGGATCCGGGTCTAAAACCGTCCCCCAGACTTAGTGTAAGATCGTATTCCCGTGCGATCTCCAATAGATAATCGAACTCGGAATAGAGGGGGTTTTCCTCCTCGTTGTGAAGTATCCATGCCGCGAGAAATGACCCACCACGGCTGACCACGTCGGTGAGCCTTCCACTTTCTTTCAAGCTCTCGACAGCAGCTTTAGTCACACCGCAGTGAACCGTGACGAAGTCCACCCCGTCTTCTGCGTGCAGCCTGATGCTGTCGAAGATATCGTCGGAGCTCATATCCACCACCGCGCTCTCCCTTGCCTTCTTCAGTCCACATTGGTATATCGGTACGGTACCTATAGGGAGTTTTGTGCTCTTAATTATAGTCCTTCGGATCTTATCTATATCGCCTCCCGTGCTAAGATCCATCACTGTATCTGCACCATATTTCTCCGCCACCTTCACCTTTTCCAATTCAGACTCAAGATCGTGCCGATCATTTGAAGTCCCGAGGTTTACGTTAACCTTGATCTTCAATCCCCTGCCTATGGGTTTTGGGACTGGATCATGAATTATGTTCCTGGGTATTACGGCGAGTCCGTCAGCGACCAACCTAGAAAGCTCTTGTGGATCCAAAGGTTCTTCGGAAGCCGCCCTTTTCACGTACTCGGGCACCCCCTTTTCGCATTCTTCAATCAGAGTCATCGATTTTCCATGATATATACATACATAAAATCTTTTGGATAGTTTTTTATATCTGCAGATTTTACCCCGGGAGTGTTTTTAGTTTTTATTTAATATTCAATGTAAAAAACTAAATAGATACTATGTTTTTTACTATAATCAAGAGGTGCTCACATTGCCAGAAGAAGAAACAATAGTCTGCCCAGTATGTGACTCAAAAATACCTGCCGAATCAGACAAATGCCCTGTTTGCGGTGTAGACCTTAACCTATTCGATTTAACGGATGAAATAGAAACCGGTGAGCCAGATGAAGATATTAGAGGGATGATAGATACGTTAGAAGGGGATGTAGAAGATGAAGAACTCATCGAAACCATCAAGAACATCGGAGGAGGGGGCGCAGAACCTGGAGAAGTGGAAGAGGGTAGAGAAGAAAGTTTTGATGCAGTCGAGGAAGAGATAGAAGAGGAATTGGATCTAGAACTTGAAGAAGGCAAAGAGGAAGGCGAAGAAATGGAGGAGGGAGTTGAAGAGGAAATAGATGAGGCTGAATTGATCGTCTTCGAATGTCCAGAGTGCGGTGCAGAGGTGCCAGAAGACGCTGACAAATGTCCCTCTTGCGGTATTGAGTTCGCAGAAACCGAAGAATTTGAAGAAGACGTAGAAGAGGAAGAGATCGACTCTGAACTCGTAGAACGATTCGAAGGTGAGCTGGATGAAGCCAGATCCAAAATATCTGATCTAAGAGACACAAAGATCGATATCACGGAAATCAAAACCCTTCTTAGACAAGCTGTACAAGAGAAGAAAGCTGAGAATTACGAAAAAGGATTGGAACTGCTGGAAGAAATACATAAACATTCGGAACAGGTCTTCGAAATCTTCGATAAGATCAAGGAATGTAAAAGCAAGATATTAGACATGAAAGACATGGGTATCGCCTACGAAGAGGAAATCGAAAAACTTAAAGAGGCCAAAAAGATAGCTGACGAAGGGGATCACTTAAAATCGATCGAATATCTAGATTCACTGCACGAAAATTGTGATGAGCAGATATCTAAGAAAAAAGAAGAAGAGGAAGAGAGAGCCGCAGAAAGTGAAGAAGAAGAGAAGGAAAAATCTAAGATCAAAAAAGAGCTGGATCAGCAGATAAAAGTGGCAAAAGACAAGTTCTCCCAGATAAAGGAAACCAAATTCAACCTGGATAACGTAAAAAATTTGATAAGGATCTCCATGAAAGCTAGGAAGGAAGGGGACTATGTAGATGCACTTAATACCATAGAAGATTTCAACACAAAGGCGGACAAGATACTGAAGCTCAACGAAAAGTTCCAAGAGGCGAAGGAAAAGATCAAGGAACTAAACAAAGAGGGGATTGATTACAAACCATATCTGAAGGCATTAAAAAACACAAAGGAAAAGGTCGATAACGGTGAATATGAAGTGGCTATGAGCATTTTATACAGTACGATAGAGAAGATCCAAGAGCAACTGCATCATGCAGAGGTAGAAGCAGAGCTGGAAGAAGAACTGGCAGTGTCTGAACAGAAAGCGGATATGATGGTGGATATAGGCGAGAAGCTCGAAGAGGCAGAGAATAATCTAGCTCAGATCTCCCACACCAAGATACACACCGATGAATTGGAAATGGAGATAGAAGACGTTCATATGCTCAAAGCAGAGAAAAGATATGAAGAGGCCTTGGAAAAAGTTGAGGATGTAGTGGAAGAAACGGAGAAAATTCTAAGGGTTATGGTGAAGATCGAAGAGGCAAAATCCAGGATACAGGAGATGAAAGACGAGGGTATAGAATATAAGAAATACCTTGAGATGATCAAGGAAGAAAAAGACAGGGCCGATAGCGGGGATTACGATGAAGCTATCTCGAAACTTGACGAACTCATTATAGGGATGGAAAAAGAACTCGCGGGGGAGATAGAAGTAGGAGAGATAGGGGAACCAGAGGTATCAGGATTAGATGAAGAGAAGGTAATAAGTGAGGAGGAAGTAGAAGCCGAAGTACCAGAGGAAAAGGAAGAAGAGATAACAGTTGCAGATATCAGAGAAAAGGCAGACGAAATAAAGGATATACTCACTCGTTCAAAAAAGCAGGGATTCGAGATCGAGGGCGGAAAGAAGATAATAAACGACGCACTGAAGAGCACCGGTCAAAAAGACCTAGAAATGGCCTTGGAGTCACTGGAAAAGAGCAGGGATAAATTATTGAGTATATTGAAGGATGAGATGGACGAAAAGATGGTGTC
>JAWOBZ010000111.1:0-9022 GCA_046484045.1 Thermoplasmata archaeon
GCGGATAACAGGTTGGAAGGAAAGGTATTGGCTAACCTGTTTTTCGAACCGAGTACACGCACCATGCTTTCCTTCGACACCGCTATGAAGCGACTCGGGGGTAACACCATCGGCTTTGCCAGTTCAAAAGCTTCATCGGTTAAAAAAGGTGAGACGTTGGCGGATACTATCAAAGTAGCTGCGGGTTATGCTGATATCGTTGTTTTAAGGCATCCTCAGGAAGGCGCCGCAAGGTTAGCTTCCGAGTTCTCCGATAAACCGATTTTAAATGCAGGTGACGGCGCCGGACAGCACCCTACCCAGACCCTGTTAGATATGTACACGATATGGGAAGAAAAAGGCAGCATATCCGGGAACCACATCGGGATAGCCGGAGACCTGAAGTACGGTAGAACCGTTCATTCGCTTACTCATGCGCTTTCGATGTACGATACGGATTTAACTTTCATCGCTCCTCCTTCTCTGCAGATGCCCGAGGAGATACTGAACGAACTGGACGAGAAAGGTGTGGAATACGGTACAGAAGAGGAATTGGATGGAGCTATAAACGATATCGACGTGCTGTACATGACCAGGATCCAAAGGGAGCGGTTCCCCACCGACGAAGAATATTACAAGGTCGCCAGTGTGTATAATCTAAGGAAAAAGATGCTGGACGACGTCGAAGACGACCTCATCATCATGCACCCGCTGCCAAGAGTCAACGAGATATCCGAGGATGTCGATGACACCAAGCACGCTAGATATTTCCAACAGGCTGCCAACGGGGTCCCGACACGGATGGCTCTTCTTGCACTTTTACTGGAGGCGAGAGAATGAACGAGAAGAAGATCAAGATATCACCTATCAAGAACGGCACGGTGATCGACCATATCCGCAAAGGGCAGGCTTTGAAGGTGGTGAAGATACTGGACATCACCGACGGTGAAATAGACAACGTCGTGAGCATCGCCATGAACGTCGAGAGCTCTCAAGGCAGGAAAGATATCGTGAAAGTCGAAGGCAAGGAACTAGGGAGCGACGAATTGGACAAGATCTCACTGATATCCCCGGAAGCGACCATCAATATAATCCGAGATTACAAGGTAGTGGAGAAGCACAGGGTGAAACTGCCGGAGAGAGTGAAGGGGATAGTAAAGTGCAGGAACAAGAACTGCATCACCAACAAGAACGAACCCGTGGAAGCGGAGTTCAAGGTGATCAACGGAGACCCGGTGACCATCAAGTGCCTTTACTGCGAGAGGGAGATGATCGGCGAAGAGATCTCCGAAAATTTGATGTAAAACTCGTGGAACTAATATAATCCAAGCAAAATAGTTATTAACTGCGGAATTATTAACCATCCAATTCAAAGGTGATCAATACCATGACCAGAATGAAGATATTTACGATGAGTATAGCTGTTTTAATGATTGTTAGTAGTATTGGCATCGTGTTCGGATCTACTACTGAAATAGAAGAAAATATGGATATATTACATGAAAATAATGAAGAAACTAAAAATCAGGAGCAAAACATTCTATTAGATCCGGTTAACCCAACGGTAAAAATGAATACAACAAATGGAACTATAAGGATTAAATTATTTGGTGAAGATGCTCCGATAACAGTGGAAAATTTTCTGAAGTATGTAGATGATGGATTCTATGATGGTTTAATATTTCACAGGGTGGTGGAGGATTTTATCATACAGAGTGGTGGATACTATCCAAATATGACAAAAAAAGATCCTACTTACCCACCTATAGAAAATGAAGCTGCAGAAAGTGGACATAGGAATTATAGAGGCACTCTCGCAATGGCCCGTACAAGCGATCCAGATTCAGCAACAAGCCAATTCTACATCAACCATGCTGATAATAGCGGTTTTTTAGATTGGGATACTGCAAGCGATGGATATGGTTACTGTGTTTTTGGTGAAGTTGTAGAAGGTATGGATGTTGTAGATGAGATAGCAAGTGTGAAAACACAATCCGAAGCCGGTCATAATGATGTGCCAGTAGTAGATATCCTTATTCATTCAATAAGTATCGATACCGGTCTAGCAGACTCACCCTGGCCCATGTTCGGTCACGATCTTAGACACACTGGACAGAGTCAATACGATACGAGTCACGTGGATGGATATGAGAAATGGAATTTTTCAACAGGTAGTTGGATTTATCCATCCCCAGCGATTGGTCATGATGGTACATTATATGTTGGGAGTAACGATGGGTACTTTTACGCACTAAATACGAATGGGACCGAAAAATGGAGATTCAATACAAACTTTAATGTTACGTCTTCCGCAGCCATAGCAAAGGATGGAACAATATATATCCCATCATCATCTAAATTATATGCAATATATCCAAACGGAACTGAGAAATGGAATTACTCTACTAGCGACTACATCGATATGGATCCAGCTATAGATGAGAATGGAACAATATACATCGGGTCGGATCATGATAAATTATATGCAATATATCCTAACGGAACTGAGAAATGGAATTACACACCTGGTTCAGGAGTCAGTTCACCTCCTGCTGTTGATGATAACGGTACTATATATATCGGTTCACATGATGATTATTTATACGCAATCAACCCCAATAGAACTGTAAGATGGAAATATTATTTAGGTTCAAGTAACTTTTCCTTTTGTGCTCCAACAATTGATGAAAATGGAACTATCTATGTTAGCTCAGAAGATCTCGTTGTTTTAAATAATAATGGAAGTAAGAAATGGAACTTTAATATACAAAGTTATTTGGTATCCTCAGCAGCTATCTCAACAGATGGAACAATTTATTTTTGTTCAGCAGATGGAAAATTATATTCAGTGGATAAATTTGGAATAGAGGAGTGGAATTTTACCACCGGTGACAGGCCGACATTACAACCAGCTATAGGTAAAGAAGGTACAATACACATTGGTTCACAAGACAATAGTATATACGCTGTGCATCCGAATGGAACAAAGAAGTGGGATTTTCCAACAGGGGATATTATACGTTCGTCTCCGGCAATAGGGATGGATGGTACAGTATACATCGGGTCTAATGATCAAAAGCTTTACGCTCTAGGTCAAACACCACCATCGATCACCTCCACCCAACCCTCACCAGACGAAACCAACGTCCCCGTCAACCAACAAGTCACAGTAACATTCTCCAAGTCCATGAACACATCCCACACGCCCACCCTGGAACAGACCGTCGGGCCAGTTGTGGGTTACAACTTCGCAGGTTGGAGTAATACGTCAGTAGAAAACGACACCGCAATATGGACTCACGATAGCTGGCAGACCAACTCATCGATATCCCTAAGGGTGTCTGATTATTACGATGTGAATGGAAATATGGGTTCCGACCACTCCTGGAATTTCACCACATCCCTGAACATCGATATCTCAAACAATTCGAAATGGCAGATCAACCCGTCGATATGGGGTGACTTAGTGGTTTGGGAGGACTACAGGAACGATTCTCACGGTTCATGGAGTTCTCCAGGGTTAAGAAACGCAGACATATATATGTACAATATCTCATCAGGCGATCTGACACCGTTGGTAACGGACACCGACGATCAGCGGACCCCGGCGATATGGGAGAACTATGTCGTTTGGGAGGATTACAGGAACGGTAATGCCGATATCTACTATGTCGACCTAACGGATCCAAGTTTGACCCAGCACCAACTGACCTCCGACAACAGCGACCAGGTCGAACCAGCGATACATGACGGTAAGATAGTATGGACCGACTATAGGGATGACAGCGACGGCGAGATATACATGTATGATTTAAAGGAAGAGGAAACGTACGTGATATATTCTGATGGTAAATTGAGCCAACCAGATATCTACGGTGATAGGATAGTTTGGACCCGCAGTGAAGGTTTTCCAGCGAGGGGAGACATCCTTCTTTATGACTTAACGGTGGATGATGATGAAGACGGAATTCCCAATTACAAGGATTCGGATACCACGAGTACAGCGAATTCTACAACCAATCTGAACAACGATTCGGTCAACCAGAAAAACCCGTCCATTTACAAAGATATTATCGCCTGGACGGAGTACAAATCAGGTGACAACGATGTGAAATATCTCAAACTTGGAGATAAAATTCACACGGTATCCAATAACGGATCTGAAGAAGAGTATCCTAAGATTTTCGGGTATAGACTCCCATATATGGAAAAACATTACGAGAGTGGTAATCACACGTACGACGCTGTTTGGTTTTACGATATGATCAGTAACAAGACACGATTGATTTCGAAGATCAAACACGAGCCCTGGCATCCGACCGGTACATTCGTCAGGTCCGTAGATATCCACTCCAATAACTTGGCCTGGGAAGAAAAGCATAACTCGACAGACCCGAACCTGACCTACCAATACAGCATCTATCTACGGAGTTTGGATAAAAAGCCGCCAAACATCGAAAATTCTTCGGTCTCATCCGACGGGATCGAGTACGGGGACAGCGCCACCATGGACCTGCTGCCTAACAGCACTTTGGAGTTCAGAGCCAACGTTACCGACATCGATGATGACTTGGAAGAAGTGTATGTCAACGTGTCTTCTCTTAATCTAACCACGGATAAGATCATGATGAACGAGATGAAGATGGGTGTTTACAACTGTACTTTACATTACGATCCCAGTTTATCAGAGGGCAGCAGAAACGTCAGCATCTACGCCCGGGATGAGGATGGTAATTCAGCGACGGGCCGGACACTGAATCTAACCTTCTCCGCCGAACACGTACCCGTAATCGAAGAGGCACTGGTCGGGAACAGTACGGATAACTTGGATGTCGAAGCTCACTTCTCTCTCGAACCGGGCAATCAACTCTTCTTCCGAGTACTTGCCACGGATGAAGACGGAGACTTGAGCTCTGTTCGCGTCAATACCAGCGATCTTAACACGACCCAGGATGAGTACCCTCTCACCCAGGACGGCACGGATCCCGACGTTTACCGCCTTACTTTGGATTATCAGGATCCCATGACACCCGGTGAGAAAACAATCATTGTCTACGCAGTGGACGAAAAAAGTCACATGGATAGCGCCGAACTTACCGTTCACGCGGAGACACCCTTCTACGATACTTTCCCACCGTCAGTTGAACGGGTTCTACCCAAAGACGGTGCCCAAGGGATAACTCTAGATAGAAACGTCAAGGTCATTTTCAACGAAACCATGGACACGAACTCTGAGCCCAATATCGAGAATCTGAACGATCTGACAGAGGATTGGAATTTCCAGGGATGGGAGACCACGAACGTTGCCTATGACACCGCAGTTTGGAGCCACGATAAGTGGGAGAATGACGACGAAATATCCGTACGTTTATGGAATTATTACGACTCCAACTCTAATCAAGGCAGCACCCATACCTGGAGTTTCACGACGATGGCTGGACCGGAGTTCGATTACGTCCGTCATTCATCCGTTACAAACAGGTCAGCTAGGTTGACCGTGAGGTTCACCTTGGGAAATTACTCATCTGTGAACGTATCCTTCAATTATAGAAGGGTGGGGACCACGGCTTGGTACAACACGGATTCCGTAGAGTATACGTCTACGTCAATACATCAGGAGGATATCTCAGAACTGTCACCGAATTCTACGTACGAGTTTACAGCACTGATAGATTACAAAGATGGAACGGAATTCTCCGACTCGAACACCTTTGATACGGAAGAAGAAGAAACCGTCCATGACGACGAGGAACAGGAAGAGGGTTTCGGTGTGTGGATACCCTTACTTATCATCGTGATAATCGCACTCGTTTTACTCATTTTATTCCTTCTTTGGAAAAGAACTAGAGAGGAAGAACCCGCTGCCGTAGAGGAGCCGGGATCGAAAGAAGAACTCGAAGTAGAGGAAGAAGAATTCGATGAAGAACCCGAAGGTGCAGAAGAATCTAGAGATGAAGTCGAAGGAGAGGTAGATGAATTCGACGATGAACCCGAAGATAAAGAAGAAGAACTCTTAGAAGAATTCGAGGAAGAACCCGAAGATGCAGAAGTCGAGCTGGATGATGAAATATCCGAGCTATAGGAACTTACCCAGTACTAAAGGCATAAGCACCGTCGCATCGCCTTCCACGGTGATGTAATCCGCGTCCTCTCTCACCTTTCCCCACGACACCGCTTCTTTTACACGTGCGCCTGAAAGGGAGCCGTCGTACTCCACTGCCGTTGTGATGTACACCGTATAATCCAACCCGTCTCGGAACTGGTTCCACCATATAGTGTGGTGTTTCGATATGCCGCCGCCTATCATGAGAGCACCGGTCTTGTCAGCCGGGAAAACTATGTCCGCAAGTTCTTGCTCATCCTTCATCAGATCTATGGAAAAATCCTTGTTGTTCTGCCAGTACATCCATAACTGAGAGCCGAAGGCACCGTCCGTTATGCCTGGAACGTAGATCGGGATATCGTTCTTCGCGGCCCAATACAGTATGGAATCTTCGTCGTCTATCCGCTTTCCGAACTCATGTATTATCTCCCGGGTACCGTACACCGGTCCGTTCTCTTCTACGATCTCTTCCAAGAGAGGCTGCATGTTCTTTTCCAGCACCTCACCATAAGATGAATTCGGTATGAAAATATTACCTAAACGGTTCACTCCCTGCCTGTGGAGCTCTGCATCGTCCGCGGTAAAAGAGCCGTGATAATAGTCATCCCAAACCCTAGCTAGATCGTGGTCGAGGGTGCCGCATGTAGTGATCAGCACGTCGAAAAGTCCTTTCTTAACAGCGTCTTTGATAACCCCCCGTGTCCCCGTGGATATTATACAAGCCGGGAAAGATAAAAAATTGATGCAATCTTCATCGAACATCCTTGACAATATATCCGAAGCCAAACCAATTTTCTTAGAAACGAAACCTCCGGAATCATAGAACTGTTCGATCAGTTCATCCAGACTCGTATCTTTGTTTAGATGGTAGTCTTCGACCTTCTTTTTTGACATGTCTATCGCCCTTTCAAAAATCCATGTTAGATAAAAACATTATGCAGTCGACAGAGTGAACAACCGTCAGACGTAAATGATATTTATGTCTGACACTGTCGTGAACGAACGGGGAAATAATTTAGCTTTTCTGACACCCATATTTTTGTCCAGAGTAGAAAACCCCTCTTTTAAATGTAAGAAAATACTTATATAGGGTTACTACAATCGGGATAACCAGAATGGATGGGATTCACCATGGAATCAATAGTTAATGATGCATTAAATAGGCATAAAAAAGAAAAAGAAACCGGAATGGAAAAGCCACGAGGAAAAACGATCGATGAGATTGACGAAGAAGGCCCACAGGGTGCGCCTGAAGACAAAGAACTCAGACAGCTTTTAGAAACGTTAGAAGTCAAGATAAGGATCTTCGGATGCGGGGGCGGCGGTAGCAATACAATAGATCGTCTGACACAAGAAGGGATAACTGGAGCTGAACTGGTGGCTTGCAACACGGACGCAAAACATCTCTTACATACCCACGCGCAGAAAAAGATATTGCTGGGTAGAAAGAAAACGAGAGGACTCGGTGCAGGAGCTAGACCAGAGATAGGAGAGGAATCTGCGCTCGAAGCTAAACAGGAGATCAAACCACACGTAGAGGGTTCTGATATCGTTTTCATCACTGCAGGTATGGGCGGAGGAACCGGAACAGGTTCCGCACCGATAATCGGAGAGATGGCAAAAAACGAAGGAGCTCTCGTCATGGGGATCGTTACACTGCCCTTCCAAGCAGAAGGCAGAGAAAGGATGAAGAACGCCAAAAGAGGCTTGATGAAACTAGAAAGATTTTGCGACACCACCGTTGTGGTGCCCAACGATAAACTCCTGGAATTGGTACCGAACCTACCCTTGGACGCAGCTTTCAAAGTCGCTGACGAAGTGCTTATGGAGTCGATCAAAGGCATCACCGAGATCATCACGAAACCAGGGCTGGTCAACTTAGACTACAACGATGTAAGAACTATAATGGACGAGGGCGGATTGGCCATGATAGGCATAGGCGAATCCGACGACCCGAACCAGAGAGTGGACGAAGCCGTAGAACAGGCCATCGGATCACCGCTTCTCGGGAACGTGGATCTTTCTGATTCCAAGGGCGCACTCATCAGAGTGACCGGCGGTCACGACATGACGGTCAGTGAGGCGGAAAGAGCAGCGGATCTAGTGAACTCGAAGATATCTCCGGATGCTAGGATAATATGGGGATGCAACGTAGAAGAGGACATGAAGAACACGATGAAGATATTATTGGTGATAACAAACGTGCATTCAGACTCCGAAAAACTGGCGGACTCAGTGTTTTCAAGTTCAACAGAAGCCGGGATCGACCTAGTGAATTGAGACGGCAAAAAATTTAACACCCTTTCCTTTTTCATTTCTCTATGCTCGCAAGAGGAGCAGTTCTACCTGTAGCGATTTCTTTCATACCTTCACTGGTAGTTCTTTTTCTATCGAACCTTGTCTTTTTTCCGCTCATCTACTTATCTGGAGTCCTTTTGATTCTCCCTCTATTCGTATTGATCTTCTTCCGTGACCCCGACCGTGAAATAGGCAAAGGGTTGGTTTCTCCAGCCGATGGAAAGGTCGTTTACACTGACGAAAAAAGTTTCGACATCTTCATGAGTGTCACCGATGTCCACGTTAATAGAACACCGGCGGCCGGTAAGATCGTTGAAACCAAGAGCATCAGCGGGGGATACGCACCCGCGTACTCCGAAGAGAGTAAAAAAAACAATCGGAGAGAGATAACGATCAAGACGAGCAAAGGAAAGGTCAAGGTGACACAGATAGTGGGTATCTTCGCCAGGAGGATAGTCCCTTATGTGAAGGAAGGGGACGATGTCGAAAGGGGTCAGAAGATCGGTATGATCCGTTTCGGTTCACGTGTTAGAGTGGAGTTCCCATCGCCTGAGAAAGTGGACATCACCGTATCCGTTGGAGACAAAGTAAAAGCGGGGGAGACCGCCGTAGGGGTGTGGAGATGAACAGAAGACCCGGTCT
>JAWOBZ010000099.1:0-2968 GCA_046484045.1 Thermoplasmata archaeon
GCGTGATGGGAGTTTTGATCCAATAAGATTTTTTACAAAGGGAAGTTTCCTCCTCTCACTTCGAGCAGAGCTCTCGTGATATATAGGAAATAATTTCCTTCTTCAACTCGGGCATAGCCCTCGTGATACGCAGGACTAACGTCCCCCTTTTACTCTTACTGGAATTGCCCAGCAATCCAATCAGTGTTTGGAATTCGTCCCGAATTCCGAAACATCGAGCAAAGCTCTCGTGTCAAGCGGAAGCAAAGCTTCCACTAACTTTCCATTTTCTCCAGAAAAGTCGAAAATAAAAAGTGCGAGGGAAGGGATTTGAACCCTCGGACCTCTATAGGACAGCGCCCTCAACGCTGCGCCGTTGGCCATGCTTGGCTACCCTCGCTTTGAGACAATAACACATTTTCTCAAGTATTAATTTTTGGATTGAGAGAGTAATCTAACTATCATATAAAAATTTGATTGTCCTGGTCGATAGGGTTTATTCACTCTATCTCTTCGACCATCTCTATGAAGTGGTTGAATTTCCTATCCAAGAGCTTGAATCCTTCCTTGAGCGTTGCCTCAGCGGTCAGTGACCCGTCGGTTTCGTAGTTCAAAATGAATCTATCTTCAGAACCGGTCACCTCGATAGCATCTTTGGAACATATCTCTTGACAAGAGTGACATAACTTACATCCCTCGATATCAGTTATTTTAATCTTGTCTCCGTCCTCTTCGAGGATATCAACCGGACAGATGTCGATACATTCTCCACACATATCGCATTTATCCTCATCGATCTCCCAGATCGGATAGTATTTGTAACCGACTCCGCTGGTTGGCTGCCATTTGGCATGTTTCTTAGCCGTACCGAGCTCAGCAGTCGCATAGATCAAGATGGCTTGGTCATCCGATAGTTTTACAATAGGGATAAGGTCATCTACGACCCTAAGGTCAGTCTCTCCAACTGGTGTAAGATCTCCTGAGTAAACCGTGCACGGTCCCTTTTTGTTCAAGCTGTAAATCACCGTACAGTTAGGACAGCCTTCTCCTCCGCACTCTTCACACTCCTCCTTGTAATTGAACAACTCTAGGTCGGTAGGTATCGGGATCAATCCCAGTCTGTGTGCTATTATCTCGTCGAAAAGAGGTGTCGTACTTTCAAACTCTTTATCTTCCTCGTCACCTATAGTCCCTAGATGAAATTCTACGTCTTCAATCGCGAGTTTCGGTACATCTGCTATAAGAACCCTCCTTAAAGCGTTGACAAGGGTTGGATTAGCATCAGAAAACAGCAATTTTGCATACCTATCTTTCATCTCTTGGATTTCGATCTTCATCTTTTTCACTCTTTATACTCTTCTACCCCTTCGTCCACCTTTAGGTTTTGTGGTATCGTGAGGGATAGGTGTTACGTCTTCGATCGTACCTATCCTCACACCAGCGCGAGCGAATGCTCTTATCGCTGCCTGTGATCCCGGACCGGGTGAATGTGATTTACTCCCGCCCGGAGCTCTGACTTTGACGTGGATGTTGGTGATGCCTTTTTCTTTGGCTTCATCGATCGCCTTCCTGGCAGCTTCCATGGCTGCGTACGGTGATGCCTGATCTTTGTCCTGTCTTACCACCATACCGCCGGTCGCTTTCGCTATAGTTTCTGAGCCGGTTATATCCGTGATAGTTATCAAAACGTTGTTGTAAGAAGCATATACGTGTGCTACGCCCCATTTTGCCATGATTATCTCCTCCTCCTTCTACTGTATTTTTGCTTTTCTTTATCCTTCTTCATCCTTTCCTGGATAGGGACAGATTCCTTCTCCTCTTCCATCCGTTCTGGATGCAGCTCATCGGTCAACGGAGAATGCTTGTAGTAACCTATTTCCTGTTCTTCTTCTCTTCTAACTATGTATCCAGGTATGTTAATCCTTCTATCTCCTACCTTTATATGTCCGTGGGTAATGAACTGTCTCGCCTGTTTAGGTGACCTTGCCAATCCCTTATTGTACACGAGGGTTTGAAGTCTTCTGTTCAGTATATTTTCTATGGTCAGGTTAAGCACGTCGTCAAGGGTGAGTTCTTCTCCCATCAGATAACCTTGATTTTTAAGCTTGTTGATCAGGTTATCCATCTCTATCTTAGCTTGCTTGTCACCGTACCTCAATCTAGCTTGTAGGTTCCTAGCCTGCCCCCTTATCGTCCTCAAAGACGATCTCACTTTCCAGAATTCCTTCTTATTTTTCAAACCGTAATACATGAGGTAATCATTTTCGTTCTGTATCCTGTCCAACTGCCAGGGATGAGGTGGATTTTGGTAATTTTTCCTTTGAAATTTTGGATCGCCCATATTATATCACTACTCTTTCTTCTTTTTCTGTTGCGCTTGTAATTTCTTTCTCTGAACACCCATGGTCATACCGGTTCTGCCGTTAGAACGTGTCCTTTGACCCCTGACTTTCTGACCCTGTTCGTGCCTTACTCCACGATAACAACTTATCTTTTTGAGCTTATTCAGGTCCTCCCTTTTGTACAGGTCAAGGTCAGTTCCGAAGATGTGTTTATCTTCCCCAGAATATGGATCCCTCTTTCTATTCATCATCCAGGTTGGGACGTCGTTAACAAATTCTTTAAATGTCTCTTTCAATTTATCGATCTCAGAATCGCTCAGTAATCCGATCTTCTTATTAGGTGATAAGCCGGAATTCCTTACTATGCTCTCTGCAACTCTCGTTCCAACACCCTTTATACTTCGAAGTGCGTAGAGGGTGGGCTGCTCTCCATCTAGATCCGTATTCATTAGACGTACTATATATTTGAAATCATCTTTGTGTTCTTCATCGGCCAAGTTATTTGCCTCCATTTTCCTCTTATGAAAAGATCGGCAGGTCGCAGCACACGCAGCGGTAGATGCCGTCTTGTTTGTGATCATAAAAACTACCGCAGAAGGGAGGTTCGGTACCCTTTCGCCGGGTGACCTCGTACTGCTTCTGGTTGA
>JAWOBZ010000058.1:0-6121 GCA_046484045.1 Thermoplasmata archaeon
TTTCCGGGTTACTGGAGTGTGGTGATGGGAGGTCACGTGACCTCAGGAGACAGCTATGACGAAACTCTAAAGAAAGAGATGGAAGAGGAGATAGGTACGCTGGGAGAATATACGGAGTTGGGTGAATTCATCAAAGATATACCGGAAGAAGTCGAATACGTTAAGTTGTACAAAGTGACGGTCTCTCCAGATGATATCGAGCTCCTTGAAGAAGAATTTCAACGCGGTGAATACTGGACTCTGGACAAGATAAAGAAGGAAAAAGGGAAAAGAAAGTTTCTTCCCGAAACGGATATAGTCCTAAAATATATCTCAGATTAGCACCTTATCAGAGCCAGTCCTTCTTTTTGAAGTAGATCACCATGATTATCGAGATGATGAACATAACGGTCAACGTTGCTGGGTACCCCCAGGTCCAATAGAGTTCCGGCATATTGTATTTGGATGAATTACGGCTGAAGTTCATCCCGTAGACACCGGCGATGAACGTGAGTGGGATGAATATCGTCGCTATGATGGTCAGGACCTTCATCACCTCGTTCATCTTGTTGCTCAGACTGGATAGGTAAAGATCCAAGAGGCTGGACAGCATGTCTCTGTAGGTTTCGACGGTATCTATCACTTGTATGGTATGATCGTAGATATCCCTGAAGAAGATGCTGGTATCCTCTGTGATCAGATCGCTCTCTCCTCTGTTTATAGTGTTGACTACGTCTCTCAATGGCCACACGGCTCTTCTGATGTGGATGACCGATCTTTTCATCCCGTGTATCTTGTAGAGTGTGTCTTCCTCGGGTTCATCCATCAGGTTCACCTCGATATCTTCTACTTTTTCTCCTGTTCTCTCTAATGTCACAAAATAACCGTCTACTACGGAGTCAAGGAGGGCGTATGCAAGGTAATCCGCCCCCATATTCCTTATCCTCCCTTTACCTGTTTTTATCCTGTCCCTCACGGAATCGAAAACGTCTCCCTCTTTCATCTGGAACGAGATCACGTAGTTATCTCCGAGTATCAAACTCACATGTTCAGAGGTGATATCCTCTGAACCTTCCTCCCAGTATATCATCTTGAGTACTATCAGAAGGTAATCGTCGAACTCTTCGATCTTGGGTCTTTGATTGGTTGTTAATATATCTTCGACCACTAACGGGTGAAGACCGAACTCCTCACCGATCTCCTCGATCTTCTCCTTATCATGGATCCCACATATATTCACCCAGTAGACCCATCCACCGTCTTTTAGATCAAGTTTAGGTACCTTTTTAGTCTCCTTCTCATGTACTTCGCTCTCATTGTACCTGTAGAGACAGAAAGTCGTATTTTCACCCTTATTATTTCCTGGTCCGTTCATTTTTCCACTCTACTATCATAAAACAAATATTAAGTTTTACCTTTTCTAAGCGAGATAGGCGGTTGTATCCAACTCTTACACCTAGCGCACCGTATCGGTCCTTCCTTATCTTTAGATACTTTGGAGATATATCCACAGTGTGGGCACGTGAAGATTAAATGTTTATCGATATCACCCTTGTCTCCGAAACCGTCCATCTGTTCTTTGTAGTGTTTAGATCTTCTGACCGTCAGAACGGTGCTTATGGATATGACGATCAAGATTATCATGAACCCGATCATGAAAAAGTTCAGTTCTATTCCGAACGGCCCGGACACATTATCGCTATGTTCAGTGGTTGTCACTTCCACGGGTTCACTCGGTCCGGATTCGCCGGCACTGTTCACCGACGTAACCAGATATGAATATGTCTCACCTTCCTTAACGGATGTATCTCGGAACGAAAGCTCGTCCGCGGTAACGGAGTACTTGTATGTTTCTTCGCCCGTTTTGTTACCTCTGTATATATTGTAATGTGTGATCTCCGAAGTACCAATTTCGTCCGGTTTTTCCCAGCTGATCTCGACGTAATTATCTTTGTATTTTATCCCTATATTCTTTGGACTGGATGGCGTTTCAGGAGATACAGCGGGTTTTCCTAGAGCATGCATGGTACCTGTCTTGGTTACTACATATATGGTCCCGTCGCTGCCAACGAGGGGAGCTGAATAAAATGAAGAGCCGGCGTAGTACTTATTCCTGGCTTGGCCGTTCATATTCAAAGAGTAGAACACGTTTTCTACCGTTCCAAAATGTATCCTACCGTCAGAAGTCACAATACAAGAGGCTCGTATGAAACTCGGTACTTCGTATCTCCATTTCAAACTTCCAGATTCGTTGAATGAATATAGATATCCGTCCGTAGAACCGATGAAAATGTTCCCGTTCAGATCTACAGCTGCGGAAGCGGCCAGCCATCCGCCCGTGGAATAATTCCAATTCATCTCACCGTCGGGGGAGAGCGAATAAAATACACCTTCGTTGTTTCCGAAGTAGATATTGCCTTTGATATCGACAGTGGGGGAAGACTGGATCCGTCTTTCAGATGTGAATTTCCACTCCAGCTCGCCTGAATCGTCTATAGCATAAATGACTCCATCGTAACAACCCACGTATACCGTACCATCGTCCAATGCGGGGGAAGTGATCACTTCACTGTTCGTGTTGAATTTCCATCTAAGGCTTCCGCTGCTTCTGAGGCAGTAAAGATAACCATCGTAAGATCCGAAGTAGATATTCCCGTCTTCGTCGATAACTGGAGATGAATCGATATAACCGTCCGTCATGTATTTCCATTTCAACGACCCTCCCCCATCTAGTGCATACAGATAACCGTCCCTTGAACCGAAGTATATTGTCCCATCGTCAGCTACTGCAGGGCTCGTACGTATCTGGTCTTCAGCTTTGAATTTCCATTTAAGGAGGCCGCTGTTAGATACTGCGAAGAACTCGCCGCTGAACGTCCCCACGTACAGGGTATCCTCCTCTCCCATGGACGGTGCTCCGATAACTACGCTTTCCGTATCGAATTTCCATTTCGATTTTCCATCATAATCTTCAGTGGATATCGGTGAGTATCCAGAATTACACTTGTCATTTTGGAAGCTGGGCCAAGAGGAATCGTCCAGACCTTGGGCTTCGGTAGAGGACATTTGTATTGTTAGGATTGGGATAACAAGAATAAATACAATCGACCAAAGATACAGTATTTTGAATTTTCTCCGCATTATTGCCCTCTTTTTGAAACTCACGATTATTTTCAGCTTAGTCCATGCTAAACGGTGAGAATTATATATTTTTTTACCAAAAAGAGTGAGCGATAGAAAAAGATATAATAATAGGTGCCTTTGTGAGTAAACCGATGGCTGAAAGGCTAGAGGACGTAAAACCCACCCGCATGGAACTTCTCCGCATCCGCAAAAGGAAGATGCTGGCGGAGAACGGTCACGATCTGTTGAGTGAGAAGAAGGACGCACTGATAAACGAGTTTTTCCAAGTAGTCGATAGAAGAAAACATCTGAGAGATGAATTGGAAGAGATTTTGGAAGAGAGTTATGGACTGTTGACCGATGCCCAGATGATAATGGGAAAAACGGAGATAGAATCGATCGCGGATGGTGCTACCGCCATGAACGGGGTTGAAATCGAATCCGATAATATCATGGGAGTCAGCGTCCCCTCTTTAAAGCCTGAAATACCTGAAGAGAAATTCTACGGTTATGCGGAAACCAGTGTAAAACTGGACGAAACGGTAGAGAGATTCAGAGAGTCTTTGAAAATCGCACTCCAGCTGGCTGAAGTTGAAGGGAAGTTGAATAGATTGGCGGATGAGATCGAGAAGGCGAAAAGAAGGGTGAACTCGTTGGAATACATCTACATCCCCAAGTTGGAAGCCACCATCAATTACATAGAAAGGCAGATAGAGGAGAGGGAAAGGGAGGACTTCTTCAGGCGTAAGAAGATCAAAGCTATCATGAAAAGAAAGGAAGAGCAGGGCGGTTAATTTGAAAGAGTTGATAGAGAGGTACTTCGATACACCGGAAAAGAAGGCTAAACTGTATCTGCTGATCACATTCGCTCAGATCTGGGTGGTTATCGCTATTGTGTTAGGCGTGATATTCTTTATCTACTTCTACGTGCTGAATTGAGCAGTTAGAATTCTGTATCTTCTTCTTGTTCTTCAACCGGTGTTTCTTCTACTTCTTCAAAAGATTCTTCCTCAGGCACAGTTTCTTCCCAAGATTCTTCCTGAGCTGGTGTTTCCAGCGGCCTTTCTTCTGTACCGTACACATCTTCTGGTGTGACTTTATCTTTTTTCTTCATTAAGATAACTAATACAACTACAACCACGATTATAGCAACCAGGATCATCAATAGCCACATCAGCGGGAATCCACCGGTTTCCTGTTCATCATCATCGTCTTCATCATCCACAGGTACGAAATCAGCCGGGTCCGTGGGGTCAGTTCCATCTAGATATTCCTGTAGGTTGCTTACACCGTCGCCGTCCAAATCCTCGTTTGCATCCGAGGGGTCGTTCGGATCGAGACCGTGTTCTATCTCCCATGCATCTGTCATACCGTCTCCGTCCGTATCGGTTTCTCCCGTTGACTCTACCGTTATATTCCTGGTAGAAGTGGCTTCGTTTCCAGCTTCGTCGGATACAGTCAAAGTGATGGTGTAATCACCTGCACTATCGAAGATATAATCCTGATTAGCACCGTACAAGATATCTCCGAGTTCTATGATCTCCCATGTATGATTCACCACACCTATATTGTCATATGATCCATAGCCTTCGAATCTTACCGTTTCTCCTACATTTGCTGTGTGGCGGACCTGCATGGAAATGGTCGGGTCGTCGTTATCTTGTACATCGAGACTGGCCGTATCTGTCCACATGTATTCGTTTGAATCGTAACCTGTATAATGGACGTAGAAGGAATAATTGATGATCCTTGCATCATCTGGAATGTTAATTTCTAAAGACCATGAACCATCTGCAAAGGCCATGGGTTCGTTTTGCTCTCCTCCTTGGTCGATAGAATAATCCAGTTGGACCGTGTTTATTTTCGAGTGTTCGGTTATATTGACTTCGAATGTGAATGCATCGCCGGTAGTAGGTGTTCCAGTAGTGAGATCGTTTATCTCTGGAGTCGTAAATTCAGTGGTTGTGAACGAATGGTAACTGCCTGAGTTGTCATCTTTGGTTATATCTCCAACGGTGTTGTTGGAAGCAACCTCGAAGTAGTACGTAGTTCCAGGAGCGAGGTCAGTTAGATTGACCATGTGCTCGGTGACGTATTCATCGATATAGATCGTATGGGAGTTAGAAAGGTCGGATTCCGTTGAATAGTCAACAAGACTATCGCACTGGTCGTCGGTCGTCCATGTTATGCTGGCAGTATCCAATGTGATGTTTGTTATAGTGACATCCGAGATGGCCGGTGCGGTGCTGTCCATGGGCCATGTTTCCATCAGTGGATATTGGTCATATGCCGCATAAAAATTATAGGCGCTGTCACCGATACCGTCTCTTCCAGGTATGTCCTGATCCACTCCAGAGTATCTATCATCGCCGGTATAAGTGTCCCAGTAGTTTCCACCCGAGGGGTATCCATTGTCCCATGTGTTATCAATACCGTTGTTTACATGATATCTATTTTTGATGAAGTTATTGTGATAGAACAAGTTGTTATCCCCGTTATCGATAAGAACTCCGTTCTCAGTATTATTTTTTATAGTGTTATTCCTTACCGTATTTGATCCTGAATGGACCAAGGTTATACCGTAAACATCATACGAGATGTGATTATCGCTGATGATATTCTGATCTGAGAATCCCAGGATCATACCTCTGAAACAATTCGATAGGTTATTGTTCTCGACGACTACATTTGTGGTGTTGGCCAAGATCACCTGTCCGGCACCGCTTGATATGATTCCAGAGTTCTTGTTCTTCCAGTAAACCAATTCTCTTCCGTTGACCGTATTGGTATTATCTATAGTATGGGATGTCCAGCAATCTATATCATTGCTCAAGATTTCCAATCCCCCTCCAGCCATATCGTTCTGTGATAAACTGATATTGTAAGATTCAGACAACAGAATGTCTGCTTCACCGTTGGAAGAAAGAGTATTTCCCGTCAAGGTCAATTTATCCGAGGACGATATACCGACCCCATTCTCTTCGTTTAGATTTAGTGTGTTACCCGTAATAGTATTGTG
>JAWOBZ010000097.1:0-26889 GCA_046484045.1 Thermoplasmata archaeon
TAAGTCACCGTGAACTCGTACTTGTCTTCGGAGGTACCGTCTCTCGGAGATATCGATGCACCACTCAATATAGGATCGTCGTTAACGTTTCCTACCGTCACTGTGAATGCTTGTTCAGCTGTACCTCCGTTTCCATCGGATACTTTGACAGTCACATCGAATTCTTCTGTTTGGTCGTTGGTCGGTGTCCATGAGATCATGCCCGTAGATGAATCGATCGTCATCCCGGTGGGTTTTTGTGTCAACGAATATGTCAGTTCGTCTCCGTCGATGTCCTCGCCGTCTACGTCGTACACGTAATCCTCATCTTCGCTTGCACTCGTCACAGGTTCACTCACTATTGTCGGAGCGTCGTTCACGTTCTGGACGGTCACTTGGAAGGTCTGTACGACTTCTTCGGTTCCATCATCTACGCTGACCATCACGGAATGCGTACCCACGTGGTCGTTTGTCGGTGTCCATGTGATAGTTCCGTCCGAACCGATCACCATCCCAGATGGTGCCACATCCAAATTATATGTCAATGAATCTCCATCGATATCGGTCGCTTTAACTGTATAACTGTAAGCACAGTCTTCTACCGCGGTCAAAACAGGCGTGCTGGTTATCACAGGCTTGTCATTAACGTTACTAACAGAGATATCCCATGATTGATTGTCAGTTCCACCATTTCCATCGGACACCATCACGCTTACCGAATGGCTTCCAACTTGGTCGTTTGTTGGCACCCAGGTTATCATACCGTTAGAGCTGTCTATCGTCATTCCAGTGGGTTTTTCACTTAGTGAGTAGTGTAAATCATCTCCATCTACGTCTTTTGCATTCACGTCATAGACGTATTCCTCGTCTTCTACTGCGGATGTACCGGCTTCACTCGTTATCGTCGGTGCGTCGTTTGTATTCTGTACCGTTATAATGAATGTCTGAGTGTCTGTTCCATTGTTTCCGTCTGATACTTCGATCATCACGGTGTGATCACCGACATCGTCGTTTACAGGGGTCCATGTTATCTCTCCACTACCGTCAATATTCATCTCTTCAGGTGCGACCAATAGTGAGTAGGATAGACTATCTCCATCGATATCGACCGCAGCGACTGGATATGAGTACTCCATGTCTTCGATAGCAGTCGTCGGTGCCGAACTAGTTATCATCGGTGCATCGTTCACGTTTGTAACGTTGATCTGCCATGACTGTGTCGCGCTTCCACCGTTTCCATCCTGTACTCGAACGGTTACGTCGTTCAATCCAACTTGGTCGTTAGTCGGCGTCCAAGTTATCATGCCGGTAGTGCTGTCGATCATCATTCCAGTTGGCCTATCAGACAGCGAATAGGTCAAATCGTCACCATCGACATCTTCAGCCTGCACGTCGTAGGTGTAATCGTGATCCTCCATGGCCGTTGTGGGTGGGGCACTAGTTATCGTCGGTGCGTCGTTCACGTTCTGCACTGTGATAACGAATGTTTGTGTATCGTATTCCGAACTGGTGTCTTCTACTCTAACGACTACTGTGTTGTCTCCAACATCATCGTTCGTTGGTAACCATGTTATCAAGCCGTTATCTTCGATCATCATTCCCACAGGTGCCACGTCAAGTGAGTAGCTCAACATGTCCCCGCTGTCCAAGTCGTCATCTTCGGCGGACACGTTGTATTGATACATCGAATCCTCAACAGCGTTGGTTATTGGTGTGCTGGTTATAACAGGTGCGTCGTTGGTATTAACTACCGTGAGTGTCCACGACTGTTCGTCCCATCCACCGTATCCATCTATGACCCTTACGGTCACACTGTGATCTCCAACATCTTCGTCTACAGGAGTCCACGATATCTCACCGGTCGATGCATCTATGGTCATGCCCGTAGGTCTATCGGTTAGACTGAACGTCAATCCGTCACCGTTGGGGTCCGTGGCATCGACGTTGTAGTAATATTCAGCATCTTCATCCACCGTAGTCGGTGCCGTGCTCGTGATGTAAGGCATATTGTTGCCGGATATTGTCACGGTCTTCGTTTCATCCATGTTCTCATGTGTGTACCACGTACTGGACATGACCGTAGCGGTGAAGTTATGCGGTGTGTAGTAAGTCATCCCAGCTGAATCCTCTCTGTATTCTTGTAGTACGAACCATTTCGCCATTCCCATTGTGTCCGTTGTTCCTGAAGCCACCGGAGTTCCCGTGCTGTCGTAGATATCTACAGGTGCTTCACTGAAAGCATTCCCATTGTGATCTTCGACTTTTACGTGAGCGAACCAGTTCACATCCAGATAGGATGTATCCAACACCGTAGTAGCCGTCTTATCGAAATCAGTATTCAACAGCCATCCTGTACTACCGCCTTCCAGATAGAAATCATTCGCCGTATTGTCCAGGGTCGAGTTGTAGATGTTGAATTGACTGGTCTGCATCGCTTTGATTCCGTTGTCGTTACCCATCAATTCAAGGTTATAGAAGTTGATGGTCGTCTGGTCCAAAAGGATACCGTCTCTGTTTCCGGATATCTCGAGTTCTTCGATGGTGGGTACTGAATTGTTCAGATATAGACCGTAGTACGTGTTGTCCATTATCTGTGTTCTCTCTATCGTCGGAGAACTACCGTATACGGCTATGCCACCGTACCAGCCGTCCTTAACCGTTGAACCCACTATATCGACGTTGCTGGAATATAGTTCTATCCTGTAAACCATCTCGACCGTTGCACCGTTCATGAGCATGTCTCCGTCGACTACGAATTCATAGGAATCCATGCTGTATGAGGATATCAAAGAATTCATAACGTCTAGGTTACCACCTGCGTTAACCGCGACGTGGTGTTCGTTGTTCCTGTCCGATCGGATGTAAACTCCAAGGTCTAAGCCGCTTGGATACGTTCCACTTATATCTTTCAGGAGTAGACTTCCACCGTTCCAGACTTCGATATCACCTTGTAAAAGGATTATGTTAGACTTGGCTTCGACCGTAGAATCCACATACCAGGACGAATCAGAGTTCTCACCTGTGTAAACTCCGTACATCATGTTGAAAGATATCTCGTTGTTCATCAGAGTCATATCACTGTAATCCTCCGCCCAGATTCCGCCGCCATCACCGTCACTAGCAGATCCCAAGTTATAGGTGATCGTGTTGTTTCCGATCAAAACATCGGTTGAACGGTTCAAGTAGACTCCGAGATAATTTCCATAAACTTCACTTGATTCAACCCAGACGTACATGCTGTTCCACATGGAGATACCGTTGTAATAATTGTTCATGAATTCGCTCTGCTGTTGGATGTGAGTGTATTGGGAATCGTGGAGTTCCAACCCGTTGTTTCCGTTGTCGTTCACTATTATGTGGTTGAACCAAAGTCCGTTGGCGTTGTATACCTCCACACCGTTCATGGAGTTATTGTGTACCTGGTCGTCCCACGAGTATCCGTATACATATCCAGGGCTCTCCAGGTATAGACCGTCGTTGTTATTATAGATCTCGTTCATATCTAGATCAACGTTCACATAAGTATCTCCGTAGATATGAGCGCCCCACTGGTCGTTACCCCTGATCGTGTTCGAGGCCATCTCTAGCACTACTAGATAATCACCGTGTATCCTCAGACCGTCTCCGTTACCGGCGTCATTTATCTGGTTCGAGAGGATATCTGCATTGAGATAGCCTCCTGATGTGATATCAACGTTGTGTCCACTGACTTGTGAGTTATCTCTTATAACGTTGTCATCTAGATAGGGATAAGTTCTGTCATTGGAGTCTATCAATATACCCTCTTGATCGCTGTATAAGATGCTGTTCATGTAAAAGTCTCCTTCCCAAAGATCGTCATCGGTGACCAGAAATACTCCACGGTCGTTATGGGATAGGATGGATTCACTTAGATCCAATCTCATATCCCATGAATGTACGAATATTCCATCTTCGGTGTTATTATGGATATATAGATTGTAAAGATCTAGATATGACAAGAAATTTGGAGACACGGATATACCCTGTCTGCTGTTTAAACCGAATGTAGAGTCGTTAATCTCGAATCTATCGCTGATGGAGCTACCTACATAATATGTTTCCATCATTAGACCGTGTCCACCGTTATCGTTAGACGTCAAATGATCTATAGACCCGACTATCCGGCCGTGATTTCCGTACTCAGCAACCATATTCACACCGTCCATACCGTTGTAGTTCGTGTCCGTATATGATATATCCAAGGTCATAGTTTCGTTTGCAAACAGTCTCATACCCATCTCTGCGTTCTCGTTAGCCGTTACTTGGTAGATGTATAGGTCCGTATTTATCCATGAGTTGGTTTCTATACCGTCGCCGGCATCCGCGTGATCAAAATGACTGTTCATTATGTCTGCTGTGAGGTTGTGTGAAGAATTGAGGTAAAGGTTATCTCCGCCTGTATCTGAGTTGTTGCTAACCGTACACATGTCGATATCAACGTCGAGATAATCGTTGTGTGTTATAATCCGTAAACCATCATCTGAATTGTAGTTTATTTGGCTGTTTGTGATAGAACCAGTGTAGTTGGTCGTAGCGCTGATGTCCACTCCTCTGTATCCGTTATATTCCACGAACATGTTATCGATATTCAGGTCGACGTGTGCACCCGATATGATACCGATACCATTGTTTAGGTTTCCATCTATGTTACAATTGGTTATATTTCCACTGATATCTCCAAATATTGTTTGTGCCGTGATTCCGTTGTTTGAGTTATATCGTAGGTCTTGAGTTACTTCCATTTCGATATAATCAAGAGCTATAAGATCTATACCGTCCAATCCGTTGTACTCGATGGAGTTGTTATTGCCAGTAAAGTTCAGCATTATCCATCCATTGTTTGCAACGGCGAAGATACCGTCTCCGAATGTGTTGTTGGTTATCTCGTTCACATATATGTTGTGATTTTGGATATTTACGTTATTGTTGGCGTTAAGGAAGATACCGTCTATCAAGTTCCAGTTGATATGGTTGTCATGTATCGTAGCGTTGATATCTCCAGATGATTCCCAGTATATACCTTCACCACCGTTGTATGATATCTCGTTGTATGTAACCAATGGGTCGGAATCTACGATGTAAAGACCATAACCACCACCCATGGTGTTGAATCCGTTGTAATCTACGGTGTTACCATCTACGGTTACGTATGATACTGAGATCATAATACCGACTCCAGCAACCGCTGCAAATTCACCGTTATAATTAACTGTATTATCCGTTACGTTCGCTACCGCACCGTTAACGAGCCAAATACCCACGGCTTGGTCTGTATTATCACCATTAGAGCTAACTTCGTTTTCATAGATCTCAGCTTGTGCACTATCAACATATACACCTATACCGAAATCCGGTTGGCCGAATGGGTTAGGATTTTCACCGTTATCCAAAACAGTATTGTTATAGAAATCTACTGTTGTTCCACCGGAGAACCACATGGCTATTGCCTGTACACAGTTATCCAAAGCGCCTGTTCTTTCTACAGTATTGTTATGTGTGTCAGAGATACAATCATCAAGATATACACCCCATGCGATGATGGCGTTTTCACCGTTCCTGTTGATATCGTTGTTGAGAATATCAATCTCAGAATTCTCAGTATAAATCCCCCATGCACCGAATGTTTCTGCACCGTTCAGTGTGATATTATTTTCTATCACAGTACCGTTGGAGTCATATGCATCTATCCCGTCGCCAAACCATCCAGACAATGGTATGTATCTTCCATTAGATAATATTTCGTTGTCATATATATCGAAATTCACGTTATCCATCAATATACCATAAGCGTCTGAGCTGGCGTACAAGCCGTTGGACATTATGTTGTTTCCACTAACCGTTATATTGGACGTATCTGCAAATATACCGAATGCGGTTGCTCCGTTCACTCCGTTCCAGTTCACATCGCTGTCTGAGATGTCCAATTCTGAATCAGTCAGTTGGATACCGAATGATGCTCCTCCACTGCCGTCACCGTTGTACGATATATTGCTGTTGGATATTGTCGCGGTTGAGGAATCTTCCATCCAAACACCGGCTCCCAGTGAAGAGGTCTGTCCGTTCCAGGTTATGTTACACATAGATAAGTCCAACATCGTATCGAAAGCTATGAAACCTTCGCCCTCTACTGTTCCGCTGTTCCAGTTGATATCTGTGTTCATCGCGGTTACTGTAGAATTGAAAGAATAAACACCTGCACCAGCTTGACTTCCTCCATTATTGGAAACATTGGATTCGTAAATGTCTACAGCGGAGTTCTCGATGTAAACCCCAACAGTAGATGTAAGTGTTGGGTCACCGTTGTGGATCGCAGTGTCATTTCTTAAAGTGAGAGAAGGTGTGTCCGAGGACAATATTCCCGTGAAATTATTGTACCTAAATGTAGAGTTCTCGATGAACGGTGATTTCTCATACACCACCGCACCGGCGAATCCGTATTCAACAACGGCTCTATTGAGTGTCACGCTGTCAGAATTTATCCACAGCCCACTGTGCATCAAGTCATCGCTCATGTCCTGCCAACCACAGTACCTTACATTGCTGTCGTATATCTCCAATATCCCATAGTCCTGCACCCAGAACTCGTAGGCTGAATTCTGATGTCTGGTAATATTGGACGGACCCGTACCGATATCTTGCATCATCATGTGACCGGTCGGGGTGACCTCGATACGATATTCTCCATCATAGGAGCAGTTCATCCTCCATTCAGAACTGTTTAACCACTGGGTTCCAGCGATTGTTAGGTTACTAGATATAACGCTGTTGGGTGCATTTACAACCTCCTGTAAACCGTCCACATCGACATCCCAACATTCCATGGTCAGGTTTCTAAGTGAATGTTTACCTGTGTTAAGTACGGTCACATTACCTCTCAAATAAACGTCATTGTTGTGTGCTTCACCGTAATCATCTATATACCAATCCGCTGTTGTGTTCATCTCGGTATAGATACCGTACATGTCGTTATCCGTGAAGTTAGAATCGTAGATGTCTACATGTAAATAAAGAGGTCGAATATTGTTGAAATGATGCCAATTGAGATATAATCCGAAGGGGGTGTTCTCCTCTAGATCACAGTCCTCGATTTCTGCATATAGGGATGCATGATCACCTTCAGCAGCTATCTCGATCCCCGCGATCTGGTTTCGAGCTGCGTATTCATCGTGGATGTAGCCATATAGATCGGCAAAAGCCGTACCGGGATCTGATACGTCTGAGTATGAATACAATTCCAACCCAGAACCCAACGTTGCCTCTGTATTGTTGATATATGTATTCTCCCAAGTTTCGACTGTCACGTTGTTGTAGGACAAACCGCCTGCATCTTGGTAAACATAATCCCAGAATGAGATGCCCCAGCCGTTGTTTACAACTGTATTATCATGAGCATATGCATCGACATCCATCGTAAAGTTGAAACCGGTGTCCTGCTGCCCGACGAACACATTCCATATACCGTCATCGGCATTGTTATATGCTTCATTAGACTCGATAGTATAGGTGTTATCATATATCACGTCTCCTCCAAATGCCACTGACTGTGTGATGTACCCATAACCTATCCCTGGGTTATCTGAGAAGTTATTCCTCTCGATATTCATCACCGTACTATCTGCTGCGTAAAGAGCTGTTGCATAATCGACATGATTGAGATACATACCGTCCGCTGAACCCGCCATGCCATTTCCGGATACATCGTTATCAACGAAATTGAATACCCTATCTATCGTTGCGTTACCACCCAATCCGAGGGACCAATCTTCCATCAAGATCCCAGAGTAATAATTCGATACGATGGTATTGTTAGAAAGGTTCCTTTCTACGTAAACGTGAGCGGGCCCGTCCTGCGCGTGTGCAAGGGCTAAACCGGGTCCATAACCGGGAGACGATAAGAATAAGATACCATATCCATTCAAAGCGAATACATTGTATTCCATGGAAAGGTTGTGGTATAATTTTGCTCTGAAGCCGTTGTCTGTGAACGCCACCGGTAGGAAATATATCCCAGCTTGTCCCTGTCCGATGAAGTGATTGTTGTTGATTTCTATTGTAGAATTTACGTTCACATCACCAACTGCATCGAAGGCTATATAGAACATTAATATACCAAAATCAGAGTTGTACATAAAGTCGTTTCCGTCGATATCTAACAACCAATCGAAACTGCCTCCATAGAAAAAGACCTGATCGATATCGATACCATCAGAATTGTAACCGATCAATGAATCGTGTATATAGAAGTAACCGGTAACGTCTGTAATGTAGATCCCGGAGTTCACGTTATGAGTTATGTTACAATCCGATATGTCTATCTCGGTCGCCCATATACCATAATCATTGACGGTAAAATTACTGTACCTTATCGGGAAAGTCACCCCGTAGAGTTCTAATCCCGCGGTGGTATGGCTTATGTTCGCATATCTTATCGAACACATACCTTCATTGGCTGTCGGATCGAAGTAGATCCCCTGCCAGTCACCGGCTGCAGGAGTGGTTGCATTGCTGATTAGATATGTCATATTTCCAGGCATACCGTTGATAGCTAGAGATCCGCCTCCCCCTACATCGATGGCGTATGAGCCGTTAACTAGAACCCTTACTCCAGCACCGATGGTCAAATTTCCTGTGACCGTGATATCTCCTTCCACCCAGATAGGACTGTCGCTGTAGTTCCACCAAACGTTTCCGCTTATCAATCCGCTTACGTTCGTTCCCATTATAGAATGATCTTCTTCGTTCATATCAAGATCGGTTTTTTTCTCGATCTCCAGATCCAGACGACTGACCCTGCTTTTTCGAGGGTCTTCGGATGTGATAATGTCCTTAGTTTTCCAGTCGCTTTCCGACCTTCCCTCGGCGGGGTCGATCGTTTTCGGTTTGATCCATTCAGACCCCTGTTCTTTCATATCCTGGATTTCCCTCTTCTCTTTCTCTATATCAGTAGGTTTATTGTTTTCCGGGAAGGTTAACTGTCTCTCTTTAACTTCATCCCTAGAATCCAAAATATCTTTCTCTGTTTTTTCTCCAGTATTTTCGTTTATTTTTGCAATTTCTTTTCCCTCTATCTCCGGTGGTAGATCTTCTACCTCAGTGATCTCTGTTTCACCATCGTCCTTTGTTTCATTTTCTCCGCCGGCAATTCCACCGGCCATCGTTATCGCTGGCACTACTGCTGCAACGAGCATCAGCATTACTAACATTGCGTAAATCTTTTTCAATTTCATTGCATATCCCCTTTACGTGTTGTAAGAGATTATCCTTATAAATATTTTTTCTTTGACGCCATATTAATTGCATCTGCGTAATAAATATGAATAGGTGCACGTCCATTAATATTAAATACATATAACACATTATTATTTTTACAAAGGTGTGAGAGAATGGTAGAAGAGCCGAAGGTTGGCATTACAGAGAGGGTCAAGGGCTTCATCAAGTCCAAACCGATACTCCCGTCAGATAAGGTAGATAAGTATATCACCGGTAATTTCCCAGAGTTGGTGAGCGAGTACAAATTAGCCACGTCTAAAGACTTAAACGGAGTGGACAAAAAGATCGAAAAGTTCGTAGAAGAGATCGACGAGATGAGAGAATGGAAGATCAATACTGAAGAACGCGTAGAAGTATACCATAAAAAGATCGCCAGACTAGAGAAAAGATACGGTCTAAAGGGGGGATGATTATGTCAGGAGGAACCCTTCTTTTATTGATAATTCTGATATTATTAGTTTTGGCTTACTTCTATTTTAAAAGAAGAGCAAAAAATAAAGCGCTGGAAGACATGTATGGTTACGTACCCGGACACGTAGAACTTTACTTCCAGGAGTACTTCGATGAGATCATCGAAAATTGGGATCTCGTCGATAAGAAAAGGGCTGGTGAATGGGCCGAGGACATGAACCAGCGTCTCGAAAACGTTTCCTCAGATATTGTTGATCTGAAATCAAATAGGGAGAATATCGATAGAGAATTAGACGGCATAGAAAATAGAATCGATAAGATAGAAAGCAAATTGAGCAAAAAGAAGTGATAAAATGACAGCAGCAGAGATAGTTTCCAACAATTTCATGGCGATATTCTATTCGATCGTTGTAATCATCGTTTTGTTGATAATAGCAAAGATATTGAATACACGGGAGAGGGTGCGATCAAGAAAAGAATTGGCTGACCTCAGGATCAAATCCAAAAAGATGGATATGATAGAGAAAGAAAAGTACATCGAACAGTTGAAAAACGCATCGATGGTTCTCCGAGACGAGGAGAAATCCAGGATCGACGATATTCAACGTGATAAAGCAATTTTATCGAGAAGAAGCCTTGCACTGATGAACGAGGTCGAAGAAAGGATGCAGAGATTAGAGAGAGGTACGGACAATGCCAAGCTGCTCAAAACCTTGAAAGATCTAAAAGAAGCTGAAAAGGAACTATTCGGAGAGGAGGTGAATTAGATGAACAAATACATAGATAAGGAGATGTTCACAGACATAGATCTGAATAAAAACGACATACTTGACCAGATCCAAGAATTTCTATTCCCGGGACAAGTTGAAATCCAGGGAACTGGTTATGAGAGAAGCATAATCGACAGGAGGATAGAAAAATATTTGGACGAACACTTCGAAGAATATATCGAAGAATTTAATCTCGTGAGAGAACTGGATCTGGAAATCTACGAGGATAGATACAAGTATATCGTCGACAGCATAGATGATCTCAAGGAGTTCCAAATGGATATAGACACCGACATCACGGATATGAAGAGGAAGCTTAGAAGGATAGAAGCCAAGATATAAGGTGTGATGATGGCTAAGAAAAGTAAGAAGAAGGTCAAGAAAGCACGGAATAAGCGGCTGGATAAGATGATCAACAGTTATCTCGTTGCCCATAGGGACGATCCATACACCAAATTGAAACTACTCCAGAAGTTCCTGAAAGTCAAAAAGATAGCTAACATCGACCTGAAAACTTTAAGAGATATGGTTAACAGACAGATCAACATCATGGAGAACCAAGAGAAGCTTGACAAACTCGAAGCCGCACTCTTTACAAAGGAGGGAAAGGTCAAGGAAAATAGATACGGCTCCGCTTTCTGTGACAAGTGCCAGATGTTCAAGAATTATGAAAAAGAATGTCCGTACTGCGGCAGTCTCGAGATGAGTTAGTGATAATATGAAAACAACTCTGTATTCCAACATAATAAGACGGTCGGTACAGGTTCCGAATAGTAGAAAAAGGGCCAAGATAGTTGAATTGATAGCTAAAAAAGTTGAGCATAAAACCGAGCATTGGCATGTTGGAGAGATGATGGTCGAAACGGGTTTCATCGATAAAGAAGGACTGTTTTTCCCCATCGAATATCTCTCTGACGTGAGGGAGGACGGAGAACTGAAATTGGATTACAGCAAGGGTCGGAATACACCTGATGGAGATATCTTCCTGTCTCAATTGATCCGGTCCAGAGTTTTAGATAAGGAAAAAGAGTTGATAGGTAGAGCTTACGACTTCGAGATATACGTGGCTAAAAAACCTTGGATGGTGTGGAAGATACTTGTTGAACCGAAGGGATTGAACCCACACAAGAAAAGGATGAGGATAAACACGAAATACGTTGAAGACATACTCCCAAATAAGATCATATTGAATGATAGTTTTAATCTTAAGGGGGAAGACGATTGAGCGTTATACTGCTTATCATAGGATTGTTGATAATCATCTTCCTCGTGTATATAGCAGTTAGATATCTGAACAAGAAAAAAATTGAAGAGGACATGGTGTTTGTCGAAGAAAACGAAGTTTCCGAGAAGATTCATGAAGTTAGGAAACGCTTGAAGAACGTAAAAAGGAAGAAACCTAGTAATATACAGGTAAAAATCAAGGAATGAAATATCTCTCTTACCAGACACACATTTTCATTTAGATGGATGTCGATGTTAATCCATGAGATGGGATTGCAAGTCTGAATGTATTAAAAGGAGAACTAACCGATGGAAAAAATAGAACTAAGGATAAAAAAAAGCTGTATCGGGCAAAGTGGTAGGGCGCGCATAGCACAGGATTCCTTCGATAAACTTGAACTTCAAAATGGAGACCTCGTTATCGTTTCATACAGAGGGAATTCCGTCTTGGTCGAAGGTTACTCTGACATCCTGGTCGAGGAAGGGTATATCAGGTTAAGATACAATGACCTCCAGCGTTTAGATGCCCTTGAAGAAGATACCGTTCAGATCAGCTCTTACAATCCATTGACGAAAAAGTTAAAGAAAAAGATGAAAAAGATAATCTAACAAAATTTTTTGACAAAAATTTTTTATTCGATCCGATAGAAAAATTTAAGTTGTTTAAATGTATTACTTATATGTCAGACACCGATGGTGGGAACCAAATGTGCAGATACAAATATGGGAATAATAGATGCGCTCATCCGAAAAATTTCTCTATAGAATGCGTGGGCGAAGAAAAATGCGAGTTCAGGGAAGAACAGATCACTCTAGGTAAAATTGAAGAAACCAATATTCCTCAAAACTCATTTTCAGAGAATGAAAAACAGGACGAACATGGATCTGGATGTGCTGGATGCAGTCATACCGTTTGTGGGATATTTTGTCAAAAGTACGGTAGATTTTACTGCGCCGGTCAAGAGAATTGTGAAACTGAAGGTGAATATCTAGAACACTTGAACTTGCACGGAGGAGTAGAATAATAATTTCAATAAAGGGATCAACTACTTTCTATATCTTCCCCGCCGTAGAACACGGTCTGTACCTCCGTATAGATGTCTTCGAAACCAGTCTGTTCGAATGAAGAAACCGGTTGTATTCCCTCTTTAAGAGATACCTCTTCAAGTCCCCTGACAAGTTCTGTACCTAGAGTGCTTTCAGGACTTTCCATATCTCTAATATCGGTCTCCAAAGCCATACTGTCCTTTGCCCAATTTTCGATACTTTCTAATTCATCTTCACTTAGGAGATCTGATTTTGAAAGTAAGGGCAGGTATGGAATGTTCATCCTAAAATGAGTTATAGCGGCAAGAATATTCATCGATAGGAATCCTGAAGGTGTTTTTGTTACAACCGGATCGAATAGAAATGCTATCATGGAATTTTCGAAACCCAACATCCTTACGGTCTCTCGACTCGACTCTCTGAAAGTGAAAAGTTCTATCTGCCCCGGCGTATCTATCAAAAAGTAGTGACACTCGTATGTGTTCATCACTTCTTTTATCTCAAGGGCGTTAACGGCGAGCATGTCCGCGCTGACGATCTGAGCACCGTTGGGGCCGAGTTCGTATCGATCCATGATCTCATTGATCGATATCCAATCCCTTACATCGATATCAGGTTCATACGGTAGATTACTAACTCCGGGGTCCAGGTTGACCGTGACGGTTTGAAATCCCTCTCTAGTCATCCAATTTTTGAATTCATTTGTCAGTGTCGTCTTACCCGACCCAGCAGTTCCTACGAAGTAAAGTTTAACCGGCATGTTATCATCTCGTTTTTATCTCATCTTCTTGAATTTTTTGTCCTCAGAACTCATAGGGTTAATCACGGCGATCAGCTCATCGTCAAATCTCATCATAGGACGGACCTTCTATGGACGTTTTACATTTAATATTTATCGTACTCGTATTATCTCTTCGATCAAAATTCCTGGATTTGTATTTCACTGATACACATCTCATAGCCAGCGGGTGGGTGTAGCGGACGTGTGTTCCGTCGCTCCAGTTCTCGTAAGCGACGTTGGTGCCGTCGTAGATAATCGTGGAATTAAACCAGTTATGTAAAGAATAATTTTATATAAATGCAATTCGTATTTAATACGGATAAGATGACGGTACTGCGTAAGGATATCCAGCGAGCCGCTGAAAAAATTGCTAGTGAATGGGGATTCTCCAGTGTAGAGGATTTTATCAACGAAGCCGTTGAAGAGAGGATTCTACAATTGAAAAAATATGAATTTATAGAGAGGACAGATAAAATCAGAGAGGAACTGAAGAAAAAAGGTTTCACGGAGAAGGATATTCTCAACGATTTTGAGGAAAGAAGGTCCTCATCATGAAGATCGAGATCGTCGTCGATGCGAACATAATCATCTCTGCTCTGATAGGTGGTTCACCACGAGAGATCCTTTTTGATCATCGATTTAAATTTCTGACTACCGAATTTACAATAAACGAAGTGAAGAAATACATCCCCATGATCTCAGAGAAAACAAATACCGATGAAGAATATATCTTGAAGACTCTTGACCTGATACCTCTGGACATTAAAGAGAAAGATTTCTATGATGAAAGTAAGGAGGAAGCTTTCGATCTTATTGGAGAGATTGATAAGAAAGATGTTGAGATATTGGCCTTAGCATTAGAAACTGACAATTATCTATGGTCAGAGGATAAAGATTTTAAAGAAGCCGGTTATAAGAAATTGATAAAAACCAAGGATTTTTTTTAGGCCTGTTTGCTAATTATTACTCCACTTCTATTTTTCCCTCCATCCTGTAGCCCGCCAGCGGGTGGGTGTATCGGATGTTCGGTCCGTTCGTGAAGTTCTCGTAGGCGACGTTCTGGCCGTTTATCCCGAACTCGTTCGGGAAAGTATTGGGATGGTGATTCCAATGTTAGAGGAATTCATTCCTCCACTCGAAGGAAAACTTATGAGTTTTCCTGTAAACTTAGAGAGCTCTGCTCGACAAGTATCTGGAAAGGCGATAGGCTTTCCTGTAGACATTTCAGTAACATGGTTACTGATGTCATAGGAATCACAGATTCCTATTTAGTAGAAATTTTGAATTCCTACGGTCACATTAAATCCCATTGATTTCATGTTAGACGTAGAGGTAGCGAATCTTTGTCGTGTAGTTGGCTTTTCCTGTACGTCTGCCGTCGAGTGAGTATCCATAGGAGTACACATCTGATAGGGTCACAGAAGGATTCCCGATAGTTGCCAGCCAGTTCACCTTCTCGCCGTTCAGGAAAGTCGAGAGATAGCGGTAGTCCGTATCTCCTTCGATCAAGTTGCCGTTGTTGTCGTAGTCGTATGTGTCTCCGTCGGTGCTGAGAAGGCGGTTCTCGTCGTCGTAAGTACTGCCTTCGGTATCTGTCACCGTCGTAGTAGTTTCGCTGGACGATGTTGTGACATCTGAGTCACGTATTGTTATGTTTAATCGTATCAATAATTAGTTTATTGTTATGATTAATCGAAACATTTAAATGGAGATACATCGATGTTAACCCATGATAGAAGCACTTTCTGATTGGAATTCGTGGTGGACCAGTGGGAAAATCGACGATGAACTTCTTGGAAAGGAAAGGGATCTGACCAAAAGAGCTGATGAACTTTTTTCGTATAAAGAGATAAAAACACTAGTAGGGATGAGAAGGAGCGGTAAATCCACTTTACTGTATCAATTTATAAAACACCTTTTGGACGAAGAGGTAGATCCAAGACTTATACTGTTCGTCAATTTTGAAGACCCGGTTCTCTCGAAATCAACCCTAGAGGAGATATTCGATGCATATCAAGAGAATATCAATCCAGATAAGGATCCATATATTTTTCTGGATGAGGTACATCGGTGTGAAGAATGGGTACTTTTCCTTAGAAAATTATATGATCTAAAGAAGGTAGAACAGATCTTCATAACGGATTCATCCTCTAAGATAATAAAAAAGGATTACGCAAGTGTTCTCACCGGCCGTAACCTTACGATACTGGTACATCCTCTTTCTTTCAAGGAGTACCTCGATTGGATGGAGATCGATAGTTGCCCCCCGTATTCGAGAGAAGATAAAAACAAGATCAAGAACTCGCTTAAGACGTATCTTCGATGGGGGGGGTTACCAGAAATCGTTTTGAAGACCTCGGACATGCAGAAGAAAACTCTGTTGAATAATTATCTCAGTGATATAGTCCATAGAGACATCGTTGAGAGATATAACACCAATTACAAAAAGATCAAAAATCTGATCGACTATCTAGTATCGAACACGGGATTTCTTTTCAGCCCTCGGAAATATTCTAGAACATACGGCCTCTCACTGGATACCTTGAACAATTATATCGGATATTTAGAAGAAATCTTTCTTTTCGACTTTATCCCTAAATTTGATTATTCAATAAGGAAACAACAGTTAAGTTCCAAGAAAACGTATATCATGGACGTTGGTTACTTTGGGACCACTGGATTTCACGTGAGTGAAAACAAGGGCCAGGTTTATGAAAATGCCGTTTTCCTACATCTCTTCCAAAAGGATAGAGAGATATTTTATTGGAAAAATGGAGGAGAATGTGATTTCCTAGTAAAAGAAGGTATAGAAGTCACCGATGCTGTACAGGTCTGTAGTGACCTTACGTCTAGAACGGAAGATAGGGAGATAAAAGGTCTGTTGGAAGCGTTGGATGAATTCGAGCTCGAAGAAGGGATTATAGTGACATCTAAAAAAGAGGGAGAGGAGAAGACAGAGGGGAAAAAGGTGAGATATATACCGCTGTGGAGGTTCTTGTTAGATTCCGAGGAGTAGAATCCAGTCAAATTTAGATTTGATTGCAGAATGAACATTTCCCCACGTTTCATATGAGATAAGTGGGATGTGGAGAATAAAAGAGGAATAATTGAGTGTGCGGGGATCCGCAGCCCTCCATCCCACAGCCCGCCAGCGGGTGGGTGTAGCGCACCATCCGACCGTCGCTCCAGTTCCCGTCGTGGTGTCAATCAATTACATACGGGAAATTTTCTTCACCCGCCACCATTCCGTCAGAAACATTAATTAACCATCTCTATTCCTTATCACACAACACAAAGGAGAGTGTCATGGATGTCGTATGATATTGATTATGTGGAAGCCGAGAAGGCGTTGAGGAAGATAGGGAGAGGGGACAGAGTGTTCATCGGCTCGGGAGCGGCGGAGCCTCAGCATCTCGTCAACAGCTTGGTAGAGCTGGCCAACGAGTTCTACGATACCGAGATCTTTCACATCCAGACCTTGGGCGTCGCCGCCTACACCGAGGATAAATTCGAAGATCGTTTCAGGCACAACGCTTTCTTCGTGGACGATAACACCAGAGATGCCGTCGCAGAGGGACAGGCCGATTACACTCCGATCTTCATGAAGGATATCCCGGAGCTTTTCAGGAACGGAAGGGTCCCTCTAGATGCTTCACTCGTTCAAGTCTCACCGCCCGACGCGCACGGTTGGGTGAGTCTCGGCGTCGCCGTGGACATCATCAAAGCCGCCGTGAACAACTCCAAACTCGTCATCGCACAGGTGAACCCGAACATGCCCAGGGTTCACGGAGACACTTTTCTGCACGTGGATGACATCGATTACTTGGTTTTCAAGGAAGAAGAACTGTTGGAATTCGAACCAGTAGCCGCATCGAAGACCGCGGAAAAGATAGCGAAACACGTGAGCCGATTGATAGAAGACGGTGCCACCCTGCAGTGCGGTTACGGTAACATACCCAACGCCATACTCTTCCACCTCGACGAGAAAAGTGATCTGGGCATCCACACGGAGATGTTATCCGAGGATCTAGCAGACCTGATGCGGAAGGGGGTGGTAACGAACAAAAAGAAGACCGTGAACCCCGGTAAAGCCGTCGGCTCATTTTTGATGGGGACCAAAAAGCTGTATGATTTTGTGCATGACAATCCAGCTATAGAGTTAAGACCCACGGACTACACCAACGATCCGTTCACCATCGCCAAGAACCACAAGATGACCGCCATCAATACCGCATTACAAGTCGACCTGACCGGCCAGGTATGTGCCGATTCGTTGGGATACAGTTTCTACAGCGGTATAGGTGGGCACGCGGATTTCATGCGGGGTGCAAGCTTTGCAAAGGACGGTAAGACGATAATCGCACTTGCATCGACGGCTCAGGACGGGGACGTATCTAGGATCGTACCGCACTTGAACGAGGGTGCCGGCGTCGTTACGACGAGAGGAGACGTTCAATACGTGGTTACCGAGTACGGGGTAGCATACCTTCACGGGAAAAACATCCGGGAAAGGGCCATGGAATTGATCAACATCGCACATCCCAAGTTCAGGGAGGAACTTCTAAAAGAGGCAAAGAAAAATAAACTCGTTTTCCAGGACCAGATACTGGTTCTCGGTGAGGGAAGTCAATACCCCGACCAGTGGGAGACGATAAAAGAGATCAATGGAAAAGAATACATTTTCCGCCCCATGAAACCAACCGACGAAGAGCTGTTGAAGGACCTGTTCTACGCACTATCGGATGAAAGCCGGTACCGGAGGTTCATGAGTTCCAGGAAAGACATGCCCCACGAAAGGAGGCAGGACTTCGTCCAGATAAACTACAACAATGAGATGGCCATAGTGGTCATCGACCCGGAGATCGAAGGTCCTGAACGTATGGTGGGAGAAGCGGACTACAGGATCAAAGAAGGGCAGAACGTTGCCGAGATATCGGTGATGATAAGGGATGAGTACCAAAGTCAGGGTCTCGGTTCCACACTGGTCGAGTACCTCACCATGATAGCCAAAAGCCAGGGTCTCTACGGATTCACCGCTGAAGTTTTAGCGGAAAATAAAAAGATGCTAAAGGTCTTCGAGAAGATGGGATACGATATCGAGAAGAGACGGAAGTACGGGGAGTATCAGCTCAAGATGCGGTTCACATGAATCGGGTAAATAAATTCGATATGGATTATGACTCTATGAAGAGTACTATCTCTAAAGCGAGAGAGGAAGGACGGTTCCATCTGACCGCTGAAGAATCCTTCGATCTTTTGTCGTTTGCAGATATCGAATATGCCGATATCGTTTTCGCAGATGATAGAAGTGGAGTTATAGAGGGAGCGGAAACCATCGGATATCCCGTTAGCTTGAAGTACTGGGGGTATAAACACAAGAAAGAGATGGGAGCCGTCGTGCTGGATATAAGGACAGAGGATGAATTGATCAAGGCATACGAGGATATGATGGAAATCGATGTAGTAAGAGAAAACAATAAAGTGTCCATACAGGAGATGGTACAGGGTGACGAGTTCATCGTGGGTGGTATAAGAGATGAAGTTTTCGGACCGGCAGTTATGCTCGGAGGAGGAGGCGTGGACGTTGAAAGGAAGGAGGACGTTGTCTTTCGATTGGCGCCTCTAAACGATGCAGAGGGACATGAGATGATAGAGGAAACAAAAGCAGGCGGTTCCCTGAAAGACGAGGGAGATATCACCTACCTGATCGAGATCGTGCAAAAAGTCGGTGAAATACTGCTGCGGTTCGACGACATATCCGAGATAGATATCAATTCTGTGTCCGTACACCGGTCTGGATACGATGTACTCGACGTTCTGGTCGAACTCGTCTGAGGCTTTATAAAATCACCCAAAATACGATATATCAAAACCGAGATAAGAATAGTAAGCAGGGAATAATATGACAAGAACACTATCTCTGGTCACAACGATTTCAATTATGATCATCATCCTGTCTTTTACCCCTACTTTCGAGTCCGCTGAAGCCTACGGTGATGATGAACAGGCATGGTCCGCCGACGAATGGAAGGTGACAGGGCCAGATACAATCATCGGAGGTCCTTCTCTATCCGATGGAGAAGACTCGATGTACCTTTCCGGGGGGAACGGAGGCAGGTACAGGTTGTATGAGATAGTCCCTGAGCATGGCTTTCCCAGTACTACTTTCGAGTTTTTAGAGGGTAGGCCGACTTCATCACCACAGGTCTATCCTGATAAGGGATACACGACGAGTGCCTATCAGTACTGGAAAGAGAGGGCATACGTTGGCGACGAAAACGGGATGCTTTATCGTGTCGATAAAACCGGAGATGATCTAGATACATCTTGGACCTTGAACCTTTCCGAGGATCTGGGCAGATGGGTTTCCATAACACACACCCCGATCATCGCAGAGAGGAAGGAAAAAAACGACCTGCTGGTGATCGTCACCACCGAGGATTCCGTTCATGCCGTAAAAGATGACAAGGAAGGCGGCACACCAAGGTTGATCTGGAATCAAAGCTTTGAGACCTTTGAAGAATATTTCGGAATAATAAACCAACCTGATATATTCAAAAACGTAAGAGATCAAGAGGAGATGGAAACCGATAAGGTGATAATTGTGACTACCAGTATGGGTCTGACATTCACCTTGGATTACATGACTGGATCTGTGATATGGTCGGATGATCTCAGCGAATATGTTGGAACGGCAGATAAGATCAGTGAACCGGTAATACCCTTCGGTGTCAAAAAGGGCGACGTCAACGAACAGTACTTCTATGTCATCCTAGATGATTTTTTAGCTGCGGTACATCTACATCCCATCATCAATGAAGACGTCGTAGACTTGATCGATATAAACGCGGACTCTGGAAACGATCTTACTATTCCTGAGATAAGTCCCAACGGTAATATGATATGGCTCTCATCCTACGGAACTTATGACAGCACGATCTATCAACTGACAGTGGAATCCGATGAATACGGTTATGACTGGAATGTTGACTGGAGACACACTTTGAATGAGAGCGTAAAATGCCGTCCCGCTTACAACAAGAGAAATGAACTGATCTATGCCGTCAGTCAAGAGGGGACGATGTACTGCATAAACACATGGGGAGAAGGTCTCTCCGATTATGGAGAGAGGGTCTACTGGGACCATCATATAGGAGGAAAACCGGAATCCATACATCTTCTACCCGTGTCCGTCAACAGAAATTTTCTCACGCCCGTAGTGATGATAATTCATGAAGATTCGTTCGGCGGTGCAGAGGGATGGAAGGCGGTGAAGGGGGGTACCGCACCCTACTACGATCTAGATCCGTTCCTGTTCGGTGATACTATCATCTCACTCTGTTTCTGGTGCTTCCTGATCGTGTGGTTGGTAACAATCTCTATCACCTTTGCTCTTTACGTCAGGAGGAAGAAATCAGAGAAAAAACCATCTTGGCCGCCGGATTATATACCGCCTAAGTAAACTTCAATCGTAAATTTTATTAGCCCTTTCACGATGCTTCAACCATGCAAGCAGTAATACTTTCTGGAGGATTCGGCACCAGGATGCGGCCGCTGACATACTCGACACCGAAACCGCTTTTACCCATCATAAATAAACCGCTGATACAGCACGTGGTAGATCAACTGCCTGATGAAGTGGACGAAGTGGTCCTGGCGGCGAACTACAAGATCGATATGTTGAGGGATTATTTCAATGAAGTTGATACGGATAAAACGGTTCACGTGGTAGATGAGCCGGAACCAAGGGGTACTGGAGGGGCGGTTAGGAACGTGGACGAGTACCTGTACGATACGTTCTTCGTGATTAACGCGGATATAATCTCCAGTATCGAGCTGGCGGATTACCTTGACTTCTATAGAAAGAAAGATGCCGTGGGAGCGATATCGGCGTGGGAGGTCGATAACCCTGAAGAGTTCGGTATATTCGAGCTAGATGAAAACGATAGGATACTGAGATTCCAGGAAAAACCAAATCCGTGGGAGGCTTTCTCCAACACCATCAACGCCGGTCATTATATTCTGGAACCCGAGGTCATAGATATGATACCAGCTGATAGAAAGGTATCCATGGAGAGAGAGATATTTCCCAAATTGATAGACAAAGGGTTCTACGGATACAAGTTCGACGGCTTCTGGGTGGACTGTGGTAGACCCAGTAGTTTCTTGAAAGCGAATCGGATCCTGTTAGAACACCACAGCGGGAAGAGGAATGTCAAGCACATCGTCGGAGATAGGAGCTACGTTCATGGAGATGCAGGTGAATACGTATCCATAGGCATGGACTGCACAATCCAAGACTCTCATCTTTCCAATTGCATCATCTTCGACGGAGTCGAGATCGACGAAGGATGCCGTATAGAGAACAGTATAATCGGCTACGATGTTGTTATAGAAGAGAACGTCACCGTAAAAGATTCCGTCATCCCAGATGATCTGGTCATAGAAGCCGGTGGAGAGATAATCGATAAAAAGCTGCAGCCGGATGAGATAGAAGATTACGAACCCGAGGAGGTCTGAACATGGAGAGACTGTTCGGAACGAACGGTGTCAGAGGCGTGGTCAATGAAGACATGAACGTCGATTTAGCTCTCAGATTGGGTAAATCCGTAGGTACTTTTTTGGACGGTGGAAAAGTCGCTGTCGGCACGGACACGAGATTGTCGAACCAGATGATCAAGAACGCCGTATCGGCAGGTCTCATGTCCACTGGATGCGACGTCGTTGACCTGGGAGAAGCCGCTACACCTGCCATACAGTACTATACCAGGGAGAAAGCGGATTTCGGCGTGGCGATAACCGCTTCGCACAACCCGCCGCGGTTCAACGGGATCAAATGCATAGACGGTGATGGTACCGAGTTGATAAGGTGGAAGGAGGAGAAGATCGAAGATATCTACTTCTCGGAAGAGTTCGAGCTTGTGAGTTGGGAGAAGGTGGGAAAGATAACGTCAGACGACCCGTTGGAGCCGTATCATAAGGCCGTACTTTCCAAAGTAGATATAGACAAAATAAAGAAGAAAAATATCACCGTCGTCATGGATTGTGCAAACGGTGCTGGATGTTACACCACACCTTACCTTCTCCAAGAATTGGGATGCAAAGTGATAACACTCAACGCACAGCCGGATGGGACCTTCCCCGGTCACGAGAGCGAGCCTACGGAAGAAAATCTCAGTGACCTTATCAAGACCGTTAAGATGGCAGAGGCCGACCTTGGTATCGCACACGACGGCGATGCGGACAGAGCTATATTCGTCGATGAGAAAGGAGAATTTCTGCACGGCGATAAGACTCTGACTCTCATGGCGAGAGAGATCGTTAAAGAGAAAGGAGGGGGCAAAGTGGTCACGCCGGTGAGCTCGTCCAGCAGTGTGAAAGACGTTGTCGTTGAAAACGGTGGAGAGCTGATATACACGGCTGTTGGCAGTCCCATAGTCGCGAGAAGGATGATAGAAGATGGGGCGGTCTTCGGTGGAGAGGAGAACGGCGGGTTGATATTTGCAGACCATCAGTACTGCCGAGACGCCGCCATGTCAGCAGTGAAGATAATCGAGATGATCGCGGAACAAGGACCTTTATCGGAACTGGTGGATTCGCTGCCCAAGTATTCGCTGGACAAGAGAGGTATACCTTGTCCGGATGATAAGAAACCCCTGCTTCTAGACAAACTCAAAGAGAGATTCGAGGGCGTGGATCATGACGATACCGACGGTTTGAAACTCTACTACGACGAGGGATGGGTATTGATACGGCCTTCTGGGACCGAACCCAAGTACAGGGTGTACTCTGAGGCGAAGAGTTCCAAGGATGCGAAAGAACTGGGTGAGAAGCACCAGAAGATCGTAAAAGAGGTCGTTGAAAGCCTCTGATATTGTAGATCACATGGAGTATGACGTCCTTTAGCGTTAAACCAAAATTATAAATACAAATAAGTAGATATATTAAATTGTCAGACACTACGTCTGACCTTATTTGTGATGGGATAGGATGCGCTTCAGGAAAAAAAAGAAGGATGAATATGTCGACCCGACCACCAAACGATTGTTGGAACAGGGTGTTATAAAGGTTAGAACTCCAGAGGATTATAAGGGAGAGAAGAGTGCCACTCAGATCTTAAAGGAATTCGGTATGGTGACCTACGATTTTTGGAGCGGAGTTAAATTCACCATCGTACTGTCGGCCCTGCTCTGGTGGCTGCCGCTGTTCGGCCCCATGTTGGCAGGGTATGTCGGCGGTAGAAGAACGGGAGGTCCAAAGAAAGGCGTACTCGCCGCTATCACAGGATTGATAGTCATCGCAGTGTTCCATTTCGCTTTTACTCATGCTCTATTCCCATCTTCTGTTACTGCCACGTTGAACTATCCCAACATGATCGTAGCCGCAGCTTACCAGAGCCAAGCCATAGCACCCTATGCAAGATTCATGGAGCTGTATTGGGGTTCGTTCTTTACATCTATTTTGGGAGGTTTACCCTATTCGCCTAATTCATACATAATAACGATCATCTTTGCCTATGTAGGAGGAGTGATATCAGTGGACAAAGTTAGAGAATTGGACAGATCCCTGGACGATGAGAACCCCTCGGTCACCATCAATCTGGCCCAGATAAGGCCGGACCTTCGTTCTTTTTCCTCCAGAAATGATGGTGCAGGTGACCAGAGAAGGTTGTATTCGGGTAAAACGGCACCCAGCGGCTGGGGATCCAATGCAAATTATAACGGCCAAAAAAGACTGCAGGACCTTAAGAGGGTGCAGTTCCACTCAGAGCCGAAGAGATCTTCGGAAAAAAAAAGTAAGAAGGATAAAAAGAAAAAATCAAGTTCTTGGAAACCGAGCTTACCTAAAAGATCGGTGACGCATCACTCCTCCTCAGAGGGCAGCGATTGGGAAATTTTATAAAAAACTACTTACAGGCCAGCATCCCGGTTGATTGAAAATCTTCTCCATCGGAAGGATCCGGTATGGATTGTAGAAAGGCATTACTTACAGCTATCAAGGGAGATGAAGTTTTGATAGGGTCTTCTCGGGAGTTTAAAAAAGCTAAGAAGGCCTTTGCAAATAGGACATGGTCACCGATTTTCGTGTCTGTCATCTATTTTCGGGTTACCTCTATCGACGGTCGGTATAAAACATTTTTGTCATGACGGAGTGTATGTAGGTGGTGTGATGTAAAACGTAGATATTATTAATACCACTCCGATTACACTCCTAGAATGAAGATACTCCACCAAGATAAAAGGAAAGGGTCCATCAAGATACGTATAGACAATCTCGACGACCTCTGGCACCTGAAGAACCTGATAAACGAAGGTGACATAATCTCCGCGGTGACCTACAGGAGAGAGGAATCGAGGAGCGATACTTTAAGATCTGACAGAGGTGAGAAGAAGAGGATGCGCCTAGACATCGAAGTGGAGAAGGTGGAGTTCCACGATTTTACAGACAGGTTGAGGATACTGGGTGTCATAATAGAAGGCCCTCAGGACCACGGTTCGTACCATACCCTGAACCTCACCGACGGCGACAGGCTGACCATCATCAAAGAGAAGTGGAAGAAGCACGAACTTGAGAGATTGAAAGAGGCGGTCGAACAGAGTGAGAAGCCGGTGATAACCTTCGTAGCTCTCGAGGAGAGCGATGCAGTGATAGCGGTTATGAGGCAGTACGGTATCAAGGAGATGGCTCATCTAGCTCCAAACATGGGAGGGAAGATGTACGACGGGGAGAAGATGACACGTGAGGAATTCTTCGAAGAGATCATGAAGAAGCTGGAGACCATCATGGGAGAGGGTGCTCCTTTGGTCGTACTCGGACCAGGGTTCACCAAAGAGGATTTCTTCGAATACGGCAAGAACAAATACCCGAAGATGTTCAAACACGCAGAGGTCGTGCCAGCGGGAACCGGGGGGAAGACGGGTATCCACGAAGTTCTAAAAACCGGTAAAGAAAGGGGGGCTCTTGAGGGACAGAGGGTGTCCTACGAATCCGAGAAGGTCGAGGATCTGCTCACCGAGATCAAGAAAGACGGCGCTTATTCGTACGGTTACGATCAGGTGAGGAAGGCGGTCGAGATGGGTGCTGTAGAGACGTTATTGATACTCGATGACAATGTTAGGACGGAGGAAGGCGAAGAACTTATGAAGAAGACTGAACAGCTCGGTGGGAAGGTCATAGTCATTGGGAGCGGTCACGAAGGAGGGGACAAGCTGGAAGCTCTGGGCGGCTACGGTGCTCTTCTGAGGTACAAGATCGAGTGATTATGGTGATAGTTATCGCTCATGTTTTTCCGGTTCTAAATGTAAATACACAACATCTACATTTTTAATCGTACAGATCTCATGTTTTAGTTCTTCCTCAACTCCGTGAACTTCATCAAACTCCATGTCATCTGGAAGATGTACTGATACAGATACATGCACCTTTGGACCTACATGATGGGCTACAAGGTCGTGGTATGAGATTATATATTCTTTTTTCTCCAATAGTTTTATTATCTTTTTGATCGTTCCTTGAGGTGCCGATGCTCCTGTCAAATAACCTACATTTTCCATGAATATATCGTACGATGTTCTAAAGATCCAAATCGAGACGATCATCCCTATAAATACGTCTAAAATCGGCATCCCGAAGAATCCACCGAGAACGCCCCCTAAAGCAGCCATAGAGGATAAGATATCTGCCTTGGCATCTTGGGCAGAAGCGGTTAGTGCTGTTGATTCGATCTCATCTCTTTTGTTATTTAAGTACCTGAAAAGCCAATATTTTATTAACATGGAGAAGAGGAGAACTACTAAGAAGATAGGTGTAAATTCATAGGAAGGGTCGGCGATATTTTGGAATGCCTCTATTAAAATAACAATACCTGTAAATGCTATAAACCCAGCTATAAGAATACATACGAAGGGTTCTAATCTGTCATGCCCATGTGGATGGGATTCATCCTTTGGTCTGTATAGATATTCAAACCCGATAAGTAGTAATCCAGAATATGCGAAATCACCCAATGAATTGAAAGAATCTGCTTTGATGGATAAAGAAGAATAAAATAAGGTCGGTGTCCATTTCGATATGAACAAAATTAGATTCACTGCTATCAGAACCATAACTACAATTCTAACTTCTTTTTTCCTATCTTCATTATCCATTAGGCTTATGAATTAAACGCCTGTTAAAATAATTTTTTATATTATAATATATAGCGTGATTCATAATTCTGGGTAGGTTATAATAATAGAGGAGGGAAAAATAAAATAAGTGGGAAAAAGATGCTGACGGTGGTTAAATTGTATGGGATGCCGTCAGACGTTTTTCCCGAAAAAGAAAAGGTAGAAGAGGTTATTAAATATTTTCGAGGGCACAATATACAGTTACTGGCAAGAATGA
>JAWOBZ010000057.1:0-7091 GCA_046484045.1 Thermoplasmata archaeon
AGTTCATTCTTGCCAGTAACTGTATATTGTGCCCTCGAAAATATTTAATAACCTCTTCTACCTTTTCTTTTTCGGGAAAAACGTCTGACGGCATCCCATACAATTTAACCACCGTCAGCATCTTTTTCCCACTTATTTTATTTTTCCCTCCTCTATTATTATAACCTACCCAGAATTATGAATCACGCTATAGATTATATACCAAATATTGTTAACTCTTCTAAACAATCTTATACAGGGAAATACCTAGATGCGGAATTAAATGAGGTATTGATTGAAAATGGTTTGAATCTATCAATAAATGAAGATGAGAACATACATTTTAAAAAATCATCTGATTCTACTTGGTATACCTATCCTCTTGATTATGTATTCATAATTGATGAAGATGGTATTAACGTGTACGAGGAACACGATCCCATAGACATCCTGTACTGTTTCGACGGAAACGTAAAATGGAATTGGACTCCGGAGAACGAAGAACTGGGAAAGTATCATATACTGGATTTCGACGGTAACATTTACGTAAAGACTGGAAAGTGGTACAATAAGAGCGGTGCCTTAGTTTCATTGGGTCTTGATGGAACGGTATACGTTTGTGATGAAGGAGATTTATACGCACTCGGTGAGAAGCAGGAAAAACCGTGGATGAATCCACTTCTCTGGGGTGGAGTGGGGGTCGTTATCGTCGCAGGAGTTGCGATCTACTGGTACTGGAAGAGAGGTGGGGAGCAAGAGGAAATAGAAAAGAGGGAGGATAAGTCACTATAAATCCTCGATATCATCCCTGACCGTTTCACTATCTACCCATTCTACGTTTTCAGATTTTAGATATTCTGTAAAGTCCCAAACATCCATCTCTGCCATTTCCGCTGCTGCAGAGAAGGAGATCCTTCCTTGCTCTAACATAGAAACAGCCTTCTTCGTCTCATCTTCGGCAGACTTTTGGGACATGTTTTTTGCAGTGGATTCGCTGTTCTTAAATCTTCCGCACATCTCAAAATCCACTCAACATTCTAGCGGATAAAATCCATCAAACTTATTATCTGGATGTCTTCGATCGAACCCTTCTCTTTTGCTATCACCGTTCTCTCTTTGATCTCGTCCATCTTGACGGTCAAGATATTCTTGATGTCATCTTTTGTGATATTATCTCTGAATTTAACTTCGTACGCTCTATCGTCTAAAAAGAAATCTATCTCCTTGGAATTTTTCATGATATATCGGGGTACACCATCCTCTCTAAGGCGTTGAAAAACCAAGTTCTCCGCCAAAGCCCCCTCCTCGACCTTGCCCCTCATCACGTTCAAGACACCGACGTCACAGATATAGGCTTTCTTGGGTGCATAAGTCCTCTCGTTCGGCGTCCCCTCTTTCTCTATCAGATCGATCAAGTAGGTCTCTTTGAAATGATTGAGATAAGACGTCACCGTATCATGTGACAGTTTAAGGACCCTAGCTAATTTGGATGATGTAACACGTTTACCGACCCGCTCACAAAGAAGTAGAAAAAGCTTCTTCATCAAGACGGGATCTTCTACTCCGTACCTCGGAACTATGTCCTTGTAGATGATATCATCCACCATATCTTCAATGTACTCCGGGTCTTCTTTGAGCACATATTCCGGCATACCGCCCCAATACATGTATTCCTCTAGAGCTTTTCTTTCTTTGAACTTTTCAGATCTTTTAATATCGACTTCCCTGAACTTTATGAATTCTTCGAAAGAAAGAGAATTGATGTGCATCCTGGCATGCCTGCCCGTTAATGCACTGCTCTTGTGTTTTACCATCAAACTGTTCGACCCTGCACCCACCAAGTAGACGTTCTCCTCAAGATCGTATATACCCTTCAACTCCTTTTCAAAATCAGATCGGTTCTGGATCTCGTCCAAGAGAATGTAGACTTTGTCGTATCTAGACAGCATAAACATCTTCCTGTACTCGTCCAATAAGTCGTGCAGTGGCATGCCTTCGATGGCGGGATGATCTATAGACATGTAGAAAACATGTTCAGGATCCACTTTGTCCAACAGGTTCGCTACATATTGTTTCATGCAGTACGTTTTACCGACTCTTCTTAACCCATAGACCAGCACCAGTCGCCTTTTTTCGACCTTTTCACTCATCTCATGAATGTATGAAGTACGTTGGATACCCGGCGATTCGTATCTACCTTCCCACCAGGGATTATGCCTGGCCATTATCTCTTCGAGTTCCATAATACATTAAAATAATAAGTCATATTAAAAACCTGCGATTGTCATTCGCAGATATCGACGAAATCTGCGATTGCCGTTGACAGATATCGAAATATGTGCTGAAAAACACAATTAGTGTCAGTGGACCTACTGCAAATAAAAAAATATAAAACAAAAGACAGCCTATTTAACTTCACTATGGCTTCCATCGATTTCCCGCTGCTCAGATGGCTGATAGACAACTCCGACGTGGAGTTCAATCTGGCGTCCAGTTCCATGGAGAAGAAGCACCTGAGAGATATCTGCGAGATGGAAGATGACATCGGACTGGACGTTGACTTCGATATAAATCATGCTTTAACTAAAAAAGTAGAATCCATTAACCCCACTGGAACCCGTGCTCTCATCACATCCGGGGCACAGTCGGCGAACTCGCTTATATGCAGTATGCTTGGGAAGGGAAACATCACAGTGGAGATACCCACTTACCAACCACTCTACACATCTCCGGATATCCAAGGGATGGAAGTCCATTACCTAAAACGTACCTACGACAAGAGGTTCAAGATCGACGTGGATGACCTAGAGTCCTGCTTCGATCAAAAAACCAGGGCACTGCTGATAACCAATCCCCATAATCCCAGCGGGGTCTACATGACCAACGAGGAACTTAAACCGGCCCAGGAGTTCCTGGAAGACAAAGGAGCTTATCTGATAGTGGACGAGATCTACAGGGATTTTATCGAGGAGAGCGAACCCGCCACCGAACTCGGAGAAAATGTGCTGGTGACCACGAGTTTGTCCAAGGTCTACGGACTGGGAGGGCTCAGATCGGGCTGGATAACGTCAAAAAACGAAGAGGCCTTACAAGAACTGGCCGGCATCAAAGACCAGATGCATCCGTTCAACTCTACTCTGTCGGAGATCGTCGCATCAAGAGCGCTGGAGATGAGGGACGCACTGCTTTCAAGTGCTAGAAAAAGAGCTGAGACGAACCTGTCCATGGTCAAAGGGTGGATAAGCGCAGAAGACAAAATAGAATGGGTCGAACCGTCGATGGGTATAATATCGTTCCCTAAACTGAAAGACATAGACGGCACGGAGTTCGCCGAGAGAGCGTACAAGGAAGGCGTCCTGGTGGCTCCAGGTGAGTACTTCAGCCCAGGCGGAGAGTTCAAAGATCACGTTAGACTGACCTTCCGCATCGAACCTAGTTCCTTAGCAAAGGGGCTCCAGATACTCTCATCGGCGGTGAAGAGATGGAGCTAGACGAGAAGGCTAAAAGCATCAAGAAGAAGCTTTGGATCGCCCTTCTGATCAACGTGGGACTGGTTATAATCCAAGTGTTCGGTTACTTCATCTCCAACTCATTGGCACTCCTGGGAGACGCGGGACACGTAGCAACGGACATCCTAGCCATAAGCGCATCCATAATCGCCATCAATCTGGCCGCTATCTCCGCTCATAAAGGTGCCACCTTCGGCTATCACCGAGCAGAGGTGATGTCCGCTCTATTCAACTCTATACTACTGCTCTTAGTCAGCGGTTACATCTTCTACGAAGCGTACCTTCGTTTCCTAGAACCAGAAGCAGTTAAAGTCAACGAGATGTTCGTCATCGCGGTCATCGGTCTCATTGGAAACCTGGTGGCCGCTTACATCCTTCACGGACATAAAGATATCAACGTGAAGGGTGCTTACCTTCACTTGGTAGCGGACACACTCTCCAGCGCAGCCATCGTAGGCGGGACGGTAGTGATATTCTACACGGGAAACTACCTCATCGACCCTCTTCTCAGTGTCATAATAGCCATACTGATCGTTTCAGGCTCCATCAAACTGCTCAGAGAGGCGGTGAGCATAATAATGCACTGGACGCCTGAAGGTCTGGATGTCGACGATGTCGTGAGCAGATTGAAAGAACTGGACGGCGTCAGGGACGTGCACGACGTTCACATCTGGACACTGTGTTCCAGCATCAACTCGTTCTCCGCACACATACTGGTGGACAACATCAGCATGTTGGAGACCGAGAAGATCAAGAAAAACATCAGGGATATACTGCACGAGGAATTCCACATCTACCATTCCACCTTGGAATTGGAATGCATCGAATGCGGGGATGAAACCGTCCAGATGATATGTCACCCTCCGGAATTGGAAGAGCACGACCACTGATGTATTTTCAACACCTATTTATAGCCATTAGATAATTGTACACATGATGATCACACTGATAGGCGTAGGGCACGTGTTCGATATCGAGGACCAGTTGAACAAGCAGATCAGATACAGGAGACCGAGCGTCGTCGCCGTTGAACTCGACAGAGCCAGATACGAAGCCTTGATGTCAGGAGAACATGGGGGAAAGGCTCCGTTGTTCTACCGGATCTTATCACTCGTCCAAAAGCGCATAGCCAAGAAGTTCGGCGTGCAGGTCGGCGGGGAGATGATAGCCGCGGTGAAAACCGCCGAGGAGATCGGTGCCAACGTAGCCCTGATCGACATGCCTGCACAGATTGTATTCAAGAAATTGCTCAACAGTATGAGTTTCAAAGAGAGGGTATTCTTCGCCCTAAGCGTCGTAGCCGGGCTCTTCGTCACTAAAAAACGGGTTGAAAAAGAGCTGGAGAGGTTTCAATCCGAGGATCAGGATTACATGGGCGGCTTACGGGTCAGTATGCCGTCGATATCCAAGATATTGATAAGGGATCGGAACATCCATATGGCGAGGAATCTTAAAAAACTGGAGGAAAAGTTCGGGACGGTTTTGGCAGTCGTGGGAGACGGGCACATCCAGGGCATCGAACACGAGATCAGGGGTAGAGAATACGATGTTGTAAGGTTGAAAGAATTAAGAGATGGGACGGCAAAACTCGACGATACGTCGACGACATACAGCTTTTCTTACGAGATTCAGTGATCAAAACTCCTTTTTCCTATGATCGTCGTAGTACTGTCGGTACTCCTCATAACCCCCCTCGTTTTTCTTCAAAACTCTTACAAACACCACCGCCCATCCCAATCCTATAACCAATTCACCTGCGATGACCCCAAAAGTCATGTACTCCTCCAACCCGATCTCATCCTCCATGCTTGCTGTATGGTCTAAATCTTCTTGACAAAGCACACAGAAATCATCAGGTGGCTGGCTTGAGAATCCACCGACACGCACCTCGACGGACGCGTCCATGACGCATTCTCCCGCGGATTCGTCACAGTGGTGACTCCCCTCGACTTGATGATCGCTTTCGTAACCAATACCTACCAGACCCAAAAGATGGCCGAGTTCGTGGATCAACACCGACGTCTCGATGGTGTTTGAGCTGAGATTGGGTGATTTATTGGAGATCTCGGTTATCGTGTCTTTGAATATGATGATATGGTTATGAGTATGGGACAGGCCCAGCACGTTGCCTTCCTCCCATTTTCCACCGAGGTACATCACGTGGATGACAACCGTGTCTCCTCCACTCTCCGAATCCTTGTATTTGTTCGTCAAACTGTAGATGTCGTCCTTATCGTACGTTTCTTTGGTGTCCGCAAAATCGAGCTGGTCGTCCAAAAAATCAGAGACATCCTCCTTTTCACAGTACTGGTTAATCCTCTCTGTCAACGTGTTCCTCGCCGAGGGGGAAGGTAGATATCCAGCGCTGTAATCGTATTCGATCTTCACCTTGGTGTATTCGTCGTCGTTCAAGTACATCTGGGCGTACTCGAAGTCTTCGTAAAGGTCACCCCTCTCTCTGAAATAGTCAGGTAGAAAAAAACCGGAGAATATCGTTATGAATATAGTAGCTAAGACTACGACAGATATTACACCGTATAATTTACTCTTTTTTTTCAATTTATGACCTTGTGATTACTATTTTTTAAGCTTTTGACGTTGTAATTCGTTGTAGACCGCCTGAGCGGCTTCTGCAGCCTGGCCGACGGCGGTCACCACCTGTTTTAACGGTGATTCTATCACGTCTCCGGCGGCACATACACCCGGGATATTCGTTCTCCTTTCACGGTCTGTCTGTATATAACCACCTTTCACTGTTTTCACACCGATATCCTCGGCTAGTTCAGAATTAGGTGTAGCGCCGATCTCGACGAACAAACCGTCCATCTCCATGGTCTCTCCGCTGCTGAGCTCGACGGCTTCCAACTTCTCTTCCCCCACCAAAGACTCCACTTCGACGTTGAACACCGGCTCGATCTTTTCGTTCTGGTTTATCTCGTCCACCCTTATGGGTTCGGGTCTGAAAAATTCTTCTTTGCGGTACAATATATATACCTTTTCAGCGTACTCGGACAACAGGAGTGCGGATGCTAGTGCGGCGTTGCCTCCTCCGACCACCCCTACTGTTTTTCCATCGTAAAAAGCTGCGTCACAGGTGGCACAGTAGCTCACTCCTCGCCCGGTGAGTTCTCCTTCCCGTTCCAGTCCAAGCCGACGGTGCTCCGTACCGGTCGCTATTATGACCTTTTTTGCCTTGTATTCGTTCCTAGATGCCGTTACGGTAAAATCCTGGTCTTCGCCCTCGATCTTCTCCACGGTATCCATGACCACTTCGACACCAAGATCTTTCACCTGCTCGTCCACCTTGTTCATCAACTCCATACCGCTTATATCTTTATAAGATGGGAAGTTGCAAACTTTATGGGCTTCGGCTATCAAACCCCCTGGCATCTCTCCGACGATGATGGTTTTCAGCTTGTATCTCGCCGTGTAAAGCGCTGCAGTATAACCCGCCGGACCCGACCCGATTATCAATACGTCGTACATTGTATCAACCAATTAAAAAAGGGAGGTGATAATAATCCTTTCGATTAAGACATATATTCAAAAAATAGATTTTGGAGATCGCAGACAAAATGAAGGTTTTGTTTACTTAAAACTATT
>JAWOBZ010000094.1:0-16701 GCA_046484045.1 Thermoplasmata archaeon
ATCACGGCTAACTTTGTAAGATCGGTATTGTCTCCTAAATGTTCGGACACGAGATAGGTCATACCGGAACCAGATATCTCGTTGGCGCCGTCGATGCCGTGATGATGTGGGTTGAATTCTAAGATGGAGGATCGGCAGTAGCTGAGTATGTTCCCTTTATCTTGGACCGTTAAACCCTTCCCACCGCTCGACGGTTCGTGATGGTCGGTTATAACGCAGTCGAATTCGTCCAATTGGTCAATTTGACCGCTCCCGAGATCAGTGAACCATATCATACTCCTTTTATTCTTCTTAAGTTCCTTTATCTTTTGTTTCTCCAACTGCTTGACGAACTCGTACGAAACCGATTTTCCCAACCTCTTAAGCGCTTCATATGCGATGCTGGCAGAAGTTATCCCGTCTGCATCTATATGTGAAACTATGTGAACTTCATCGCTTTCTCGGACCTTGTCGGCGAGTTCTTTGGCTTTTTTCTCCAAAATATCGAGCCACACCATAGGACGATAGAAGATAAATGTTGTCATGGCCTCAACGAGGTTTATAAACCCTACTCTGATATATCAATAATCTTATAATGTACCTATTGTATTAACATACGAAATGCCCAAAGAATTTACTACGAAGGACAGAGTGCTGGTTCACCTTCTGGAATACTTTCCGGAGAAAGACAAATACCCTCAACCCGTAGAGATCACACAAGAAGGTATGGCCGAAAGCATCGGTGCAAAACAGAACACCATCTCTTATGCGGTCCGAGATCTTGTTAAGAGAAAAATGGTTTACGAAAAAACAACGAGGATAGAAGGGAAAAGACAGCGAAGGAAAGGGTATTTTTTAACGGAAAGGGGTATCAAAAAGGCTGAGGAGGTGAAGGACAAAGTATTCCAGAAAAATGTAAAATTAGAGGTTGATGGAGAGGTAAAAGAGATCCATCTAAAGGAGTTGAATAGGTTCCTTCACACCAATTTCACCATAATCGAGATATTGAATAAACTTGAAGGTGACAAGTTCGAGTATCACTCTGGATCGTTCAGGAAGAAAAACGTCACCTACTACAGAGACCTTCCTCAAGGTCATGTAGATACGGAGAAAGCTGAAGACGTCAAAAAATGGCTCGAAGATGGAGAAAACAATATACTTTTAGTCGAGGGAGAGTACGGTACGGGTAAAACTAACCTGGTGACAAGCATCGTAAACGAATGCGAGGAGAACGTCAACATATTCTACATGAAATTGGAGATCTGGCATACGTTGAGGAACCTTTGGGATAACATAGCTAACTTTTTATCCAAATGTGGAGAACATAAATTGACCTCCTATCTGGAGGTATCTGAAAAGACAAATTTTATGGAAGTAGTGATAAACCTAGAGATGGACTTAAAGTTGATACCGAAGACGCTTTTCATAATCGAAGATCTAGATGAAAACAACCAGATAAGCAAAGAGCTGTGCGATCTTGTAAAAAATGTGGGCGACTTAGATAACCTAACATTCATATTCACTGGAGCCCCTGGTTTCTGCAGGGTCGATAAGAAGGAGGCTGAGCTAAAAGTCGACAAAATAACCTTAGATTTTGAGGAATGCGAAAGGCCCATGTTCGTAAAGCTTGCAGAAGATTACTTTTTAAAGGAAACATGTGAGGCCGTTTTAGATATAGTGATCGAAACCAAATTCACACCCGAAGAATACCTGGCACTTGCCTATATATCCATCCATCGCATACCCGTGGAGAAGAACGAGATAACGAACCTAGAACCTGTTAACAAACACTTTTTAAACAACATAATAAACACCGCACTCGTAAAATTGACGACGGAAGAGAAACCGTTGATTCATCCGTTCGCACGGAGGAGGATAATCGGGAGAATGCCCGAAGAGATGCAGAGAACACTCTATAACTTCGCTGCTGACTACTACGAGGAGCTTCCCGCAAAGACCGAGATAGAAAAGGTCGAATACCTGTACCACCTCGGAAACTCAGGTGATATCGAGAGGTTCACAGACGGTCTTTGGGAGTACGGTCCCGATATAACCTCTTCAGGGTACAGCGATTCCCTGCTCAGGATCATATACGATACGAAATTCCAATTATCACAGAACGATAGTTCTATCAGTTTTTGGGAGGCGGAATGCGACTCGATCCAGGAGAACTACAACGATGCGTTAGAGTTGTATGACAAAGCCATCGACAATACGGATGAAGATTGGATCATCACAAAATCTAGACACGGTAAGGCGAAGCTATACCGCGAGCTCGGAGATGTGAATAAAGCGTTGACCGAGTACAAACAATCGCTGAAGAACGCAGAGAGATTAAGGGAGGAAAGAAAGGACCTCCTCGGCATCACATACCTAAGATTAGGGGAGATATTGGATATAAAGGGAGAATATGATAAAGCCCAAAAGTATCTTGAAAATTCCGTCGAAATTCTAAAAAAGAAGAAGATGTACTCGTACTTGACTACGGCTTACTTCCATCTGGCAAGGATATGGAAGAACAAGGGTGATCTGAATAAAGCCCTGGATTATTTCAAAGACGGCTCTCAGATGTGGGAGAATATAGACGAGACCTACAAAAGGGTGGGTGGGCTCCACGAGATGGGTATGTTCTACAAGGTTATCCGGGATCTAGAGCACGCTGAAGAGTTCATCAAGGAAACGGTGTCGATATGTGAACAATTGGGCTACGAGAAACTCAAAGGGTCCGCACTGATAACCCTGGCCGAGTGTTACCTTGAAAAGGGAGAGCATGAAAAGGTCGTTGGATGCGCAAAAGACGCTGAGGAGATATTCGACTTTTTCGGCAACGAGGAGGATCGGGCCTATGCGTTCGCTTTGATGGGGCAGGCTTACAGCAAATTGGATGAAGAAAAATTGGCGGAAGAGAACTTATCAAGAGCTATATCCATTTATCAAAAACTGGGCAGCTCATACTCTTTGGGATTGGCCTATTTCTCCATGGCGAAATTACAGGAGAAGAAGGGGAACAAGGAAGGGGTGGCGGATAACTTCAGAAAATCCTTACTTTCACTTTCGTGCAGTGGAGCGAATAACGTTGTAGAACAGGTGGAAAGAGAGATGAAAACCATACCCTTATCGATGTGAGCATATGTCGAAACTCGATTTAAAGTTCCTAGAGGAGCTGATTTTCGAGCAAGAACTGCGGGATGAAAGCGTAATAATGGGACCACGGTACGGTGAGGATTCTGCAGTCGTCAAGGTCGGTGGAGATCATCTTGTGATACACCCGGACCCAATATCTGGAGCCGTAGATAACATAGGATGGCTGTCGATACATATCCCGGCGAACGATGTAGCCGTATCCGGCGCGGTGCCCCGATGGTCGCTGCCTACGGTACAATTACCACAGGACCTTGAGGAGGAAAAAATAAGGGCGATATTCAAGGACCTTTTTTCCGCAGCGTCAGAGTTGAATATATCGGTGATCGGGGGGCACACCGAACGGGTGAGGGGGATAGACAGACCTCTGATCAACAATACCATGATCGGTGTAACTAAAAAACCGATATTCACTTCAGGAAGCCAGCCAGGGGATAAGATCGTTCAAATAAACGAGGGGGGGATAGAAGGGTCATGGATCATAGCTTCTGATTTTTATGAAATCTGTATAGATAGGGGGATAAGCGAGGATACCATCCAGAGAATCCAGGGTTGGAAGGACGATATCAGCGTGGTAGAAGACGCGTTGAAAATCAAAGAAAAAGTCACCTCCATGCACGATCCGACCGAGGGGGGTGTTCTCCAAGGGCTCTACGAGATGGCGCATGCATCAGGTAATAGGTTCGTCATCGATAAGGGGATAGAAGTAAGAGAGGAAACAAGAGTACTATGTGAAAAACTGGGGTTAGATCCCCTGAGATTGATCTCTTCTGGATGCTTGTTGGCTACGGTGCAAGAGGGAGTCGATATCGAAGGGGGTAGAACCATAGGCTGCGTAGAAAGCGTTGAGCCGGGATTGGACTACGACGGTGAAGAGGTAGAAGAGATCGTAGAAGACGAGTTATTCCGATTCATTGATAGCTGTGACAGTTAGGGCAGTACCAGCTGTGATATTCTTCCCGGTAAATCAACTCTGTACCGCAATCCTTGCACTTGCCTTTACCTTTCTTGAGCGGGTTTTTGAGATATGCTGCGTTCCTATCTATCTTCTTTTTTACATTGTACTTGTACTCTTCAAATTTGGTCTTGTATTCGTGATCCCTTTTCTGATCCCAATATTGGTATTGGTCATAATTTTGTGTGTCGAATCGATCATGATCACTATCCAACTTGAAACCACAGTAGGGGCACTGGCCGCTCCACTTCTTGATTTGGTTACCGCAGTGGGGGCACTTCTGGTTACCGAACTTAACGGTGGAACTCTCTTCTTTTAACAACTTGATTATGATAACGATGATCAGTATTACAAAGACCAATCCACAGCAGCCTTCAGCTGCGGATTCTATGAACATCGGTGTCGCATTTTCATATCCAATAGTTACCATGTCCTCATCTTATATATCCATATTCACATATAAATACGTTGCCGTATCATATTAAACACTGCGTCGATAACAAAATTAATAATCTTGAAAGGGATGAAACAACAAGATGAAGGAGATATTACCCCTAGAAGACGTGAATTACTATTTCATAACCGATGAGAACATGAACGTTCCCATTGTGAAACAAGTCGATATCGCTGTGAACAACGGAGTCAAGATGATCCAGTATAGAAGAAAGGGGGGGACGGACAGGGAGAAATTCGAGGATTGCCGAAAGATAAAAGAGATTTGTGAAGGGAAAACTCTGTTCGTAGTGAACGACAGGGTCGATATAGCTCTAGCAGTGGGTTCCGACGGTGTTCATCTGGGTCAGGATGATCTACCTCCTGAAAAGGTCAGGGAAATCATCGGAGACCGGATATTGGGCATATCCACACATACAGAGGAACAGGCCGTCGAGGCGCAAGAATTTGGGGATTACATCGGCATAGGACCCGTGCATGCAACGGATACCAAAACCGTCTCTAGCAAACCGCTGGGTATCGAGGGGGTAAGAACAATCGCTGAAAAGGTGAGTGTCCCAACGACCGCCATCGGTGGCATCGGATCCGATGACATCTCTGAACTGGCCGGTATCGTCGACATGGTGTGCGCTATATCCAGTGTTACCAAACATGGGAACTTGGGAGAGAATATAAGGAGATTTGAAAAGGAATTTTCAGAAGAGAAAAGGAGATATCAAGATGACTAAATTATCAGAACTGGGAGAGAATGGCTTGGTCCGTAGATTCGCAAATAAATTGAGTTATGGAGAAGATATAATAAAAGGTATAGGTGACGACTGCGCGGTCATAGAAAGCGAGAAAAAATATCTGCTGTTGACCACAGATATGCTGGTTTCCGGAGATCACTTCAATACCGATTGGCAGTCCCCTTGGCAGATCGGGTGGAAATCTATCGTTGCAAACGTTTCCGATATCGCGGCCATGGGTGGTGAACCGATGTACGGACTGATATCCATAGCACTCCCCGACGATATCTCGGTAGAATTCATCGATGAAGTGTTCGATGGTTTCGTCGATGCATCAAAAAAGTACGGACTGGATTTAGTCGGAGGAGACACTACACACGGTGAGCTCTTGGTGATCAACGTTACTATACTAGGTAAAGTGGAGAAGGAGTACATCTCTCTGAGGGGGGATGCAAAGGTCGGTGACGTGATAGCGGTAAGCGGAGATCTAGGGAAGAGTTGGGCCGGTCTGGAACTGCTCAGGGCGGGTAGAGAAGGTTATACGGATTATTACCTGGAACCGAGATGTCGGTTGGATTACGCACGTAAAATCGCTCCATACGTGAACGCTTTGATAGATGTAAGCGACGGGCTCGCCAGCGAAGTTACCCACATATGTGAAGAAAGTGGTGTCGGGGCCAACGTATATCTGGAAAAGATACCTATATCAGAAAAAACAAGAAGAACCGCAAAAGAGTTGGACAAAGATCCATATCGATGGGCACTATCAGGAGGTGAAGACTTTGAGCTGGTGTTTACTATCGAAAAGGAAAAACTAGCGGAGATAGAAGATCTCGAATACACCGTAGTGGGTGAGATAACAGAAGAAGGTCTATACCTCATAGATGGAGAAAGAAAAACACTGCGTGGAGGATACGATCATTTTAATCTATGATCGATCTAATTCTTTTCTCTGCTTGTAAAGATAGGTTTTAAAGCCCTTCTTTCTCCAGAATTTTACACCACTAGTGTTCTCTGGAGCCACCGTCAGTACCGCCACCTCTACACCCTGGTTCTTAATCCACCTTTCAGCGGCATGGACCAGAGCGGACCCCACGCCTTTTCTTCTATAATCTTCTCTAACGAATGTATCCATTATAACGCCCATCTTCTGTACCGTGAAAAATGATGCTCGGTTCCTTATCATAACGTTCACAAAACCGATGATCTTGCCACCTTCGTCGGCGACAAAGGTAACCAAACGACCGCTCTCCATACCCTCTTTTATGTAGTTTTTCCACGGTGTCAATGGATCCTCTCTTAGTTCATATCCCTCCATGATATCTTCGTGCATGACAGCGAGCTCGTACCACAGTTCACTGATCTTGTCGATCTCGTCCGGTTTTGCCTTCCTCAATCTGTAACCCATATAAAATCACATATGGATTAATTACAAATAATCTTTTTGTCAGTTCGACCTTTTTATACAGTATGACTGTATAGGATAAAACTATAAATAGGGAAAGCAATTAGGTAGGGAAAAGTAGAGAGATTGGAGGCACTAAAATGGCAGAAAAACCACATTTAAATCTCGTGTTCATAGGTCACGTGGACCACGGTAAGTCCACGCTAGTCGGCCGTACACTATACGAAACAAAGGCAATAGAACCACATAAGATCGAGGAATACAAAAAGAAAGCTGAAGAGATGGGCAAAGGTAGCTTCGAGTTTGCATGGGTAATGGACAGACTGAAGGAAGAAAGGGAACGAGGTCTGACTATCGATGTAATGCATCAAAGATTCGATACGGATAAGTATTATTTCACTATCATAGATGCACCAGGGCATCGAGACTTCGTCAAAAACATGATCACCGGAACAAGTCAAGCCGATGCGGCCGTTATGGTCGTAGCTGCACCAGAAGGGATCATGGCTCAGACAAGAGAGCACGCTTTCTTAGCGAGGACGTTGGGAGTTTCCCAGTTGATCATCGCTATCAATAAGATGGATGCAACGAAACCGGAGTACGATGAAGATAGATACAAGCAGGTCGAAGAGGATATCACCAAATTATTGAAACAGATCGGTTATAGGGACGAACAGTACGATATATTACCGATCAGCGCACTTAAGGGAGATAACGTTTCTGAAAAGAGCGACAACTTGTCCTGGTGGGATGGAAAACAGTTCATCGATGCGATAAATAATCTGACTGTTCCCGAGAAGCCCATCAACAAATCGCTGAGATTACCTGTACAGGACGTTTACACCATAACCGGTATCGGAACCGTCCCCGTTGGCAGAGTAGAAACAGGGGTCATGAAACCCGGTGACAAGATACACTTCATGCCCGCCAATGTGACGGGTGAAGTAAAATCCATAGAACAGCATCACGAACAACTACCGAAGGCAGAACCCGGTGATAACGTCGGTTTCAACGTTAGAGGAGTCGGCAAGAACGATATCAGGAGAGGAGACGTCGCAGGACCCGTTGACGATCCACCGACTGTTGCAGAAACATTCGATGCTAGGATCATCGTACTCGATCACCCCAGCGTGGTAACACCCGGATACACACCCGTGTTCCATGCACACACTGCACAGGTAGCATGCACGTTCATCGAGTTGAAACAAAAACTCAACCCGAGAACCGGTGAAGTTGAGGAAGAGAACCCCGACTTCTTGAAAAACGGCGACGCAGCCGTAGTGACTGTCAAACCGACACGTTTGTTCTCGATAGAGAAGGCTTCTGAGTTCGTTGAACTCGGTAGATTCGCTATCCGAGATATGGGTCAGACCGTCGCAGCAGGACAGTGCATCGACGTGAAAGCAAAGAAGATGTAAAACATCTTCACAAAACCTTTTTTTATTTAATTATATGAGGAATTTTTTATGGCTCAAAGGGCTCGTATATCGTTAAGCGGAACAAGTCCTCAACGCGTGGACGACATATGCAATCAGATCAAAACCATCTCTGAGAGAACCGGTGTCGAGATGAAAGGACCGATACCTCTCCCGACGAAGAAACTGGTCGTACCCATCCGAAAATCTCCTGATGGAGAAGGAAGTGAAACATGGGAGAGATGGGAGATGCGAGTGCATAAAAGGTTGATAGATATCGATGCGGATGAGAGAGCACTCAGACAGCTCATGAGAATCCAAGTTCCCGACGAAGTTCACATCGAGATCGTCCTGAAGAGCTAGAATCGATAAGTTTAAGAGAACGTTTTCATTATCGTTGTTATCCAATCTAGGTTATATCAAAAACGTGGGGCATTTGCTCACGTTCATTCGTGGGCCCATAGATGCCTTCGGAGTAAATCTCCAAACATCGATGTGCACTCTCAATCACCCACGTTCATTCGTGGGCCCATAGATGCCTTCGGAGTAAATCTCCAAACATCGATGTGCCCTCTCAATCACTCACGTTCATTCGTGGGCCCATAGATGCCTTCGGAGTAAATCTCCAAACATCGATGTGCCCTCTCAATCACTCACGTTCATTCGTGGGCCCATAGATGCGCAGGAATTTTCGATGAAAATTCCTCCTTTCTATGACCCCAAAACTCGTTTCACTCGTTTTGGGCCCATAGATCAGACCGGAAGATCGCGACCTTTGCAAGGTTGAGGCCGCGGGTTCAAATCCCGCTGGGTCCACTTCGCTCCCGCTCAGTGAACCGCGGGATTTGAAAACTGTGGAGAACAAAGTTCTCCACGCTCGGTTATTTTCTTCGAAAATCACCTCGTCCCGCTGGGTCCAGTAGGAAAATTTTTAATTTTCCTTGGAATATAGGAATCTCTGATTCCTATGGAGTTAGAATTTTTAATTCTAACAACCATCAGAATGCTTTGCATTCTGATTAGGTCCACTAACAAATCTTCGATTTTTAGTGGGCACAGAGAATACCGTTGTATTCTTTGGAGTCCATTTTTCTGGGAAAAATGGTGGATTGGAAGCTTTGCTTCCGAGGGGTCCATTTATCTATGATAAATGGGCAGTTAGAAAGCTTAGCTTTCTGAAGGGCCCACATTCTTATCCGTTAAAAATATATAACATATTTACCGTATTAACAACCGGTGAGATATATGTCGAAATATATGATAATGTCCAAACTAACGGACGAAGGTAGAAAGACAATAAAAGCTAATCCGAGTAGGATAAAAGAAGTGAATACGGAGATCGAAAACATGGGTGTGGATATCGAAGCGCAGTACGCTCTGTTGGGAGAGTATGATTTTGTGACCATCTTGGATGCGCCCGATAAGAAAGCTGTTTCCAGGGTAGCATTGGAGATGGGATCCAGGGGGACAATCAATACGGTGACCATGTCAGCGATGACGATCGACGAACTTATAGAAGGGATGAAATAATCCCTCTCTCTTTATTCACAAAGATTATTTAAAAAAAGAACATGGGCTAGTAGATGGACTTAAGTAACGTTTACTTGGCGCTGGGGCTGACATTACTAGCTGGCTTGTCCACAGGTATTGGTAGTGCCATCGCTTACTTCATCAAAAAACCGAAGCTCAGTTACCTCTCATTTTCACTTGGATTGTCCGCAGGGGTCATGGTTTATATCTCTTTTGTAGAGCTTCTTCCATCGGCGATAGGAACCGTCGGAGAATTCTGGGGCGTCACATCATTTTTCATCGGCATACTTTTCATCGCCATAATCGATCTCATTATCCCGGAGGCGGAGAACCCCCACGAATTCAAACAGATATCTGATTCCGACGGAGTAGTAAAAAATGGAACTCTGCTAAGAGCAAGTGTGTTCACTGCCGTCGCCATAGCAATACACAATTTTCCAGAAGGTTTGGTGACATTTTCAACTGCTTTGAGTGATATCAATCTAGGGATCGTGATCGCTATCGCTATTGCCATACACAATATTCCCGAAGGTATATCGGTTTCGGTTCCTTTCTTTTATTCCACAGGCGATAGAAAAAAATCATTCCTATACTCTTTCCTTTCGGGTCTATCTGAACCTCTAGGGGCAGTCATAAGCTTTCTGATATTGATGCCGTTTTTGACACCCGCCATCCTTGCCCTTCTTTTGTCCTTCGTCGCCGGAATTATGATTTACATATCTCTGGACGAACTATTGCCCCTTGCCCATAGATACGGTCACAATCATGTCGTGATACTCGGCGTGGTCTTTGGCATGTTAATTATGGCCATCAGTTTATTATTTTTATAATATGTACATGGAAAACCTTTAAAAAGACCTTCATCTACTATCAAAATGTATATATGACTCTGGAAGAAGGCTGTAAAATCGCGGTAGGAACTTGCATGGGGATCACGGAAAATGACCGTGTAGTCATAGTTTCTGACGAAGACAGCGAGGAGATCGGTAAATGCCTGAGAAAGGCTGCGTTGGAAATGACACCACAGGTCAGGTATTTCAAGTTAGAATTGTATGGAGAGAGGCCATTGTCTAAGATCCCTGAAGCAATAGTGGAAGCCGCTCAAAGTGCTACGGTAACATTCTGGACAGCCGGATCTATTAAAGGAGAACTAGAAACCGTTCGACGTCCGTTCATCAACGCCGCTTTGATCGGCGGACGCCATGCACACATGGTCGATATAGATAAGGAGATAATGGCGATAGGCATGGCTGCGGATTATCATGAAGTTGAACGTGTTACACAAGCAGTCAAAAAACGACTCGAAGATACAAAGAAAGTTAGAGTGGAAAACGAATTGGGAACCAAGCTTGAAGCAACTTTCAACAACGTAAAATGGGTTGATTCCACAGGCATCAACCGCTCACAGGGTCATTGGATCAACCTTCCATCTGGAGAGGTCTTTACATCCCCTACGGATATAAAAGGGAAATTGGTCTGCGACGGCGTTCTCGGAGATTATCTCGGAGACATGTTTCATCATAAAGACCTGATAGAAACACCGGTTACGGTTAAGATCGGAAAGGAAGGAAAAGAGAGAGCGGGGGTTTTGGACGTGGACTGTGAAAATGAAGAACTTCTAAAAGAGTTGGAAGAGTATTTCGCCCTGCACGAATGCTCTTCATGGGTAGGAGAGATGGGGTTCGGCACCAATATCTATCTTGACTCTCTGATCGACAACATGCTGCAGGACGAGAAATTTCCAGGAGTCCATGTTGCCTTTGGCGACCCGATAAACTCAGAAACATACGCGGGGTGGACGTGCCCTGAACATCTAGATATGGTTCTAACAAAATGTAATGTTTGGTTCGACGAGGAGAAGGTGATGGAAGACGGAGAATGGATGGTCGATTATTAGATTAGGGTCTTTGTTTTAATGCAGTTTTTTTACGAAAAAGGGGCTTCCTACTCTTAATCACTTTTCTCGCTATGCTCGAAAAGAATGATTAATAATTTGGACAACATATACCTTTCACTCGGTCAAAGACACTCGTGATTCGCAGGAAGCAAAGCTTCCTCCTCTACCTCATTTTCTTCCGTTTCACTCCAGAAAAATAAGGTATACCACAGAATCAAAGATTCTGCTCACTTTTTAGTTTATTCGCTGCGCTCAAAACATAAAAAGTGCGGGGGAAGGGCTTTAACAATACGGTTCAATGCGGTATTCTTATATACCTACCCCTCGTTACCGTTAATAGTTGGTATTATGAGCGTAACGGAAAGCAGTATCAAGTCTTCAAAAAAACGGATAGAGAACAATGATCGCATCATCGAGAAAAACAAAGAGTTGATCTTCGAATTCGATAGGTATATGGTATTGAACAACTACTCATTGGACCGTCGATACAAATATATGATCAGACTGCCAAAGTATGCCGAGCAGGTCGATGTTCCTTTTGATGAAGCTGAAAAAAAAGATGTCGAAGACATGATCATGTGGGTACAAAAGAAAGATGATATTTCAGAACGGACAAAAAGCGATTATAAGGTTCTGTTGAAGAGGTTCTACAAGTGGATAGGCGGAGGAGAATATCCCGATGAAGCGGATTGGATAAAACCAACTCACAATACATCAAAGAAAAAATTACCGGATAAATTGTTGAACGAGGAAGATGTTAAAAAACTTATCAAAGCCGCGAATAACCCAAGAGATAGAGCTATCATCTCTTTATTATGGGAAACTGGAGCTAGGATCGGTGAGCTGATGGATATCAAAGTCGATTCTTTTGAAGACAATTCACACGGATTAAAAGTAGTGATAGAGGGAAAAACCGGATCGAGAAGATTACCTATCATAGAATCTGTCCCTTACATCAGGGCATGGTTAAACTCTCATCCCCGGGGTGATAGAAAGGGAGTTCCATTTTGGGTCAACATCGGTACAAGGAATCATGGGAAAAAATATTCGTATAGATCTTTGAATAAGATGCTTAATACCGTAGCCGAGAGGGCAGGGGTAAACAAACCGGTTAATCCACATCACTTCAGACACAGCAGAGCCACATTTATGGCAAACAGATTTACCGAGTCACAGATGTACGAATGGTTCGGTTGGGTCCCAGGGTCCAAAATGGTCGGTAGATACGTTCATCTATCAGGAAGAGATATCGATTACGCATATAATAAAATGCACGGCATAATCGAGGAAGATGAAAATGACATATCGGATCTATCTCCAAAGGAATGTCCTCGCTGCGGTAAAAGTGTTCCACCGGATGCCGAGTTCTGCTTCAAGTGTGGAATGGCTTTGAACATAGAGGCTTCAAAAAGGATCGATGAGAAAGAAGAGATGGTCACTGAGAAGTTCTCCGAATTGGCTAAGGAAGACCCGCAGAGGTTGGAAGATATGCAGATGCTCTTGAAGATGGTAAAGATCATCAAGAACAACGATGACCTCATGGATCGTTTCAATTCGATCCTAGAAGAAGAGATATCTATGGTTTGATCAATCCTCAAAACCCTCTTCTTTTAAAAATTTATTTTTCTGATGATGGTAAATCTTATTTACTTCCTACTGCCGCTCTAACCTGTAAAACATGAAAAGTGATGAACTGGATAGAGAAAAAAAGGGCGGATTTACATGAAAAGGAAGGAAGATTTGAACGTATTCGTTGAGAGCAACAAGGAAAGCTTGGAGTTTCTAGCTATTCACGGGAACGACGTGGTCCGTGCAATGGCACTCACCTTACTGAACAAAGATGTCTTGGCTGACGGAGGTTGTTGATCATGATGATATTTTCTTTGATTTACGGTCCTATTATATCAATTAGATCTCTCGCGCGGAGGTCTAAAAAATAGAGAGGATAGGCATAATCGGCGTTACGAGCGTCAATGTGTGTGTGAGTGTCCCCCGATTATGCAACTATTTTGGAGATGATTAAAAATGTCTTTTGCAGAAAAAATGGAAAGGAAGAAAGTGTTTAGAAATACAGAATATCTATCGATACACCATGTACCCGACAACTTGAGATACAGAGATGAAGAGATGGACCAGATATTGGATGAAATAGCTTTTCAGTTCGACGAGGGTGCCGGTTCAAACCTCCTCATATCCGGATCGACTGGTACTGGAAAGACTCACTGCTTGAAAAAGCTCTGTAACGACGTTAACGACTATTTACAGGGCGGTTCTATTGAACTAGACTGTGTTTCCGATGGAAAGAACCCTAAAGGAAAGATGGTCTATGTCCCGGTCAAAGGGAAAACAGTATATGATGTTTTCATCAAGCTGAACCAGGAATTCAGGGAATATCCTTCTAGGGGGTTCTCATTCAATTGCATTGTCACGGATCTAGCCGAATATCTGGCAGAGTCACAGGAAAACGTGATCCTGGTCTTAGATGAGGTTGATATGATAAACGATACAAGGAGTACGAACGGCGACCCCTTCGACAGCTTGGTTTATCACACAACCAGGTTGGGTGATCAAGTGGATGGGGAGGTCAACATCATGACCGTATTGGTAACGAGCAATCCGAGAGTCAAGGACAAGATCAACGACTATTCTCTATCCTCGTTCCAACCTGACCACATCCATTTTTCATCCTACAATGTTGAACAGATCGAGAAGATCATATTGGATAGGGTGGAAGAAGCTTTCTTACCCGGAATTGTGAATGACAGCGCGATAGGATGGCTTTCAGCTACTATCACCAACGGTTACTCTGACATCAGATACGCCTTGGAAGCATTAAAAGTTGCTGGGAAAAATGTCGTTCTGAAGGATAAGGAAAAGATGACCATCGGAGACCTTCAGGAAGCTATCGAGAAGTTAGATTATGACGAGGTCAAGTCTACGATGAGAGGGTTGAACAAGGTACACTTCGCTGCTCTCATGGCTTTGATCAGTAGAGATAGGAACACGCAGAAGGGTGTTGACAGTGAGAACTTTTACAAAGAATATGTAAAGATCTGTAAATTGATCGATACTGAACCAAGGACTTATTCGTATGTAAGAAAATTCATCATGCCAAGACTTGAAACTCAAGGCTTGATAACTTCTAGGATAAAGGGTCTCGGTCGAGGAAGAGGACAGATATTGATCTACTACGTTCGAGGTCTTGAAGATATGCTTCCAGCCGTTGCTGAAGTTGCCCAGGAAGAGTATGGGATGGTTGTACGAATCGATGGACAAAGTGTGATCGAGGGGTACTAGAACAAACAGGCCCAAGTGATTTAAGGAAAATTTTATTGGACGGTAATCACTCCTTCTTTTAAATGAAACTACTAGAACGGCGGGTTTCACAGATAATCGTTTGTGATTACTGTCGCCATCGGAAATGTAGTTGGTCTAGATACGATTCGAGTAACACACCGTCTTCATGTTTTAAAATAGTCCCTACCGAGATCGCAGATAAATTCATCGGGAAAACGAAGTTTAAAAGGAGGGTGAAGCTGGCTAAAAGACTGGCGTCTTTCGATCCAGATCAAAAGGTTTGGTACTTGGATCCAACGGTGAAGAATCCACTGACAGGTTATGAATTACGTGATGTGGTTGACAAGGAAGTTAACGAGTGGAGCGAGCACAACGACCTTCAGTTATCAGATTTAATCGATTATAAAGAGGAAGGATTTGAAAGACTTGGGTAGCGATCACCTACTCAGTTGTGTTTGACACCACAGTTTTGACATTCCCACATAGTTTTCCCTCCCTCTTCAATTCTTTTATGTTCGGTTTCTTTTCCACAGAACGGGCAGTTGAATCTTTCCATCTATCTCTCTAAAATCGTTGGAAGTTTAATAATGTTTTCTTAAAGTTGCTGAAATACATATTTTGCACCCGCATCAAATTCTCATTTTTCTGTAGATAGCAACAATTATAATCCCTCCAAGACAAAAATACACATAGAACAGTATGCCACGCCAGAAAAAGTCCACAGCGGTCCACCGAAGCGGACACGAGAAAGAGATACGAGAGATCCTCAAGGACAAGGGGATGAGAGAGGGTTTCCAGGAATACACAGATATCATCAACCAGGAGTTCGGGACCTCCCTCTCCACCAGGCAGATACGCTATTACTACAACAATTACGTGAAACCTAGAGAAGTGATCGCTCCGGAGGAAGCTGAAGAATCGATCGAGGTTCGTAGGGAACTGATAAACGTAGCAGCCGAACAGATGGACCTATTTGAACTTCAAAAAGAACGAGTAGAGAAGATGCTCGATGTCGAGAACATCTCAGGAGATGACAAGGACGGCGCCCTGCAGGGAGAGATCGGGCTTGCGAGCAGACTGCTACTTGCCATCAAACATACCAAACAGGACCTCGGACTGATGGCTAAGGAACCGGAGAAACTGTTGATAGATCAGAAGATCGAGAAGGAAGAACAGATAGGCATCGACGACCTTGACAGCGAACAGATCAAGATGCTAGCCATGGCGATGGCCGGTAATTACTCGGAATCAAATTCCGAGAATCGAAGGAATTCCAAAGGAATTCCAGAAGAGGAAATTGAGGAATAGATCCGATGCCAAGCATAGAACAGGTGCTATCACATTATCCAAATTCCCTACTAAAACAGATTTCTCTCACCAACCCCATCGCCTTCGCCCGCAGGTATCTCCCGAACCTCATGGACGAGAAGTCCCCCGACTTCCACTTCGAGATGTATAACATCGCTCTGAATAACGATAGAGTGTTGTTCCTCGCTCCCAGGGATCACGCCAAATCGACTCTGTTCACCTTCATCTACCCGATATACCGTATCTGCATGGACAGGAACATACGGATATCTCTCACTGCGGACACTCACAAGCAGGCACAGAAACACGTCAGAGCCATAAGATACGAGCTGGCCAACAACGAAAAACTGATAGACGACTTCGGAGAGTTCATGGGAGAGAACTGGCAGGCTTCCGAGTTCACCGTTAAAAGAGAGAAGAACTTGAAGGACCCGACGGTAACGGGATCCGGGCTCGGTTCCTCCAAGCTGGGAAACAGGGCGGACCTGATCATATGCGACGATATCATAGACAGGGATTCATGCTACACCGAACACCGGAGAGAACAGGCCTCCCGCTGGTTCTTCGAAGTGCTGACCAATTTCCTCGAGGAC
>JAWOBZ010000007.1:0-28239 GCA_046484045.1 Thermoplasmata archaeon
CCGGTGAAACCAGTGCATCTGGACATGGAGGAAAATTCTTCGCTAGCTTCATCATATAGGAAATAATGATATCTCCTTTTTTCATCCCCTACCGTCCCCTCCGCTTCCACATCCAGTAAAGAAATGTCGGGGCTGTCGAATTTCATCAGCGGCAATATGACTTTTAGAGTAGGATCGAGGTTCTCCTCCTCGAAGAAACCGAGTTCTCTTAACACCTTGATTTTCTCCAGATGTCCAGGCCAGCGGAGTGTTGTCTCTTCCATGGTATCCGCGTTTACGGTATCCAGCAGGGTCCTGAGTCCGTCGCTGTAGAACTCCTCCAATTCCATATCGTTGATCACGACGGGGTTGATCTCGTCGAAGGGATCGAGCACAACTTCTTCGCCACCCCTTATCAATCTGGCATCCCTGGTGTACTCCTCTATAAGATCATAGGGCGACCATGTGACCTTGTAAAAAAGCGGGGGTTCCGGGTCCTTGGGCAGACCTCCCAGTCGGATGATGCAGTTCTCGATCCCATCCAACTCCTCGTCGATCCTGCCCATGAACACATTGCTCATACCTGGTCCGAAACCGGCATCTACTACGACGGTGACACCCGCATCCTCTGCGTTTTCATTCAATTCAAAAGGATCTTCGGGCATGAAGGATATGTCCACCATATCCACACCGGCTTCGATAGCTGCTTCCACCGATGCGTATCCGAACCTGCTGGGTAGCGTACCTATAACTAGATCAAAGTCCGCCAACACATCCACCAGATGAGCCTTATCACTCACGTCTAGTATCATACATCGAGCGAAATCCTCGACCTCCTCCAGAGCTTTTACGTTCAAATCTCCGACATGAACCTCGAATTCATCCTTCAGATCGTAAGCTACCGCTCTCCCAATATTTCCTGCACCCAGTATCATTACTTTCTTCATGTTATCTCGATTCTATAGGGTGCATGAAGGATATAAAAATTTCAGTTTCCGATGATCAATCTATCGGTTCGAACTCACAATAACCGATCGCCTCGCTGTTCTGCTTTATCTTTTCCCAATCAGGTATCTTTTCCAGTGCCAGAGGATAGAACATGTCGTTCTCTATGAAGGCGTGGTCCCTCAATCTATATATCAGAACGTTCAACTGTTCGATTATCTGCTCCTTGTTTTCTTCTATATCATCACATAAAGATGATAACTTTTCTACCGCATCCATGAACTCTGAGTGATCGGAAGCCAATAGTATGGTCCTGTTTGCATACCCCTTTTCATTTAGCAGGGGAAAGATGAGTTCTTCTTCTCTACGGATGTGTTTTTTTAGCTCATCTAGATTATTCAGTATCTTCTCGAACTTTTCTTTTTCGATGGAACTTGGATCATCTGATAACTTCATCACGATATCATCCACTGTAAGAAGAAAACTGTTTATCATGTTGTGCTCTTTCACCAGTATTTTTAAAGGATGGTCCAGACCAAGCGGTGTAATGGATTTTATGGATTCTTCCCGCAGTAGATCCAAAAATAATTTAGAGATATCTTTGATCTCGGATTCTTGGTACCCCTCTTGATACATCTCCACCTCGGCGAGGTATAGTTCTAAAGGGGTAACTGAACGGAGTTTCTCTATCGCTTGGGACTCCTGAATCTCTCCTTCGTGATAAGCTCTGATCACTTCTAGAACATCTTTTACCTTCATCTTATCCCTCGTTGAAGATTATCTCCACCTCGTCCACGTCCCATCTCGGTTCGATCTTTTCCTTGATATCTTCTTTGATGGCGTTGGCGAACTGATGGTCTTCTGCCAGGTCGACGGCGATGGTCACTCTACCTTCACCCACTTCAACGTTGGTTATCAGGTCTGTTCTTACCACGTCTAGGCCCGTTATCGGGTTCATCACGTGGCGCAGCCTTTTCTTCACCACCTCTTCGGTGGTCGGTTCTTGCTCATCTACTAATCCGTGCTTAACTTCGTAGTCCCTGATGGCTTCTCTCAGCCCTTCGACCGCTAGCACCGAACAGTGGGCCTTGATCTTTGGAAGTCCACCCAGCTCGTCGGCTGCGTCCTGCCATGTGATCTTTTTCGCTTCGTCTATGGTCATCCCCTTGGCCATCTCCGTTATTATGGAGCCGGTCGCAATGTTCGATGCACATCCGTAGGACTCGAACTTGATGTCCGTTATCTCTTTCGTTTCTTCATCCACTTTGATGTAAACCGACACCATGTCTCCACAGGCCGGACTTCCCTCCTGTGCCTTTCCATCTGGATCTTCTATCTTTCCTACGTTTTTTGGATTTTTAAAATACTCTATAACTTTCTCGCTGTACGGTAATTTTGCCATATCTATACCTCCTTTTCGTCCTCTTTTCCTAGAGGACTTATATCTCTCAGATTCTTTATTATCTCGGAAACCGCTTCGACGACTCTATCCACTTCTTCCATGGTGTTGAACCTTCCGAAAGTGAACCTGACCGAGCCGTGTGCCCTTTCATGATCTCCACCTATACCCAATATCACGTGGCTCGCTTCCAGTGAACGGCTGAAACACGCAGAACCAGTGCTCACCGCGATGCCCTTCATGTCTAGATGCAGTGTTATGGACTCGCCTTCCACGTAATGGAAGGTGATGTTGGCGTTGTGCGGTGTGCGTTTCTCTTTTGAACCGTTCAAGGTGACGTCCGGAACCTCGGTGGACACACGCTCTATCAAGTGATCTCTCATCTTCTTCAATCGTCCATTCTCCTCATCGTTCACTAACTCCACCGCTTTGGCGAATCCGACGATACCGTGGATGTTCTCCAGCCCGCCTCTCATGTCGAACTCCTGGTATCCGCCGTCCATGATCTTGGATATCGGTGTTCCGTCTCGTATGTAGAGCGCACCAACTCCCTTGGGTCCGTGTATGGTGTGTGATGAGACGGTGATAAGGTCAATATGTATCTCGCTTACATCTATGGGCAATCGGGTGAACGTGTGTGTTGCATCGGTGTGGAACAGCACTTCGTTTTCTTCGCATATCTCGGCAATCGCTTCTATGTCCTGCACGGTCCCGATCTCTTGATTCGCGTGTTGGACTGATACAAGTATCGTGTCATCTCTGATCGCTTCTTCCAGTCCTCCCATATCGACGAAACCTTCGCTGTCAACCGGTATCTTGGTCACCTCGAAGCCTTCTTTTTCCAGAGTGGCTGCTGAGTGAAGAACAGGGAAATCTTCTATCGCGGATATCACTATGTGCTTACCCTTGTCCTTCAATTTCTTTGCAACGCCCTTTAAAGCGAGATTGCTTGATTCTGCGCTTCCCGAAGTGAAAATGATCTCATCTGCATCGGCGCCTAACCTTTTAGCTAGCACTCCTCTTGCTTCGTCCAATGCCTCTTTGGCATCGATCCCCAGCGAATAGCCGAACTCGGATGTGGGCACGGCGCACTTTTCGAAAAAGTATGGTTTCATCGCCTCCACTACCCTCTCATCCACCCGAGTGCTCGCCGAGTTATCTAAATATATTTTCTCTTCATTCATATTATCCACTCCATATTCATATGAAAAGTGTTATCTCGGATTCTTTTGCCTCCTTTATGTAGGTTCCAACGGCACAGTACTCCGATATCACGTCATCTCTCAGGTCTTCCTTGGTGATACCCATGATCTCCATGGTCATGTCGCATGCAAAGATCTTGCCGCCCAGTTCGTGGAAATCCGTGAGCATGTGTTCCAAACTGCGGACGTTCTTTTTCTTCATCCTTCTTTTCAACATCCATTTGCCCAGACCGAGGAAATTCATCCGAGAGAGCGGCCCCTTGTCCAGCTGCCCCTTCTTCAACCTCTCCAGCCCCCAGAAGGTGAAGTACATGGAAACGTCCATGCCCATGGCCAGCGCTCCGTTGCCGATTATCAGTGCGCTGTAGAGCTTGTCCATCTCTCCGCTCTGGACCACCAGGGTGGCTTTAGCCATCTTATTCCTCCTCTGGGATCTTTATCCTTATTTTCCAGTCCTCGTCGGTTCCTTTGACACCCACTAACTTCAATCCCATGGATTCAACGGCCATGGGGATCTCCTTCTTTGAAGCGGGATGTGTTCCTACCACCTCGATCACATCTCCTGGACCGGCTTTTCTGACCGCTTTCCTCATTTCAACGAGTGGGACCGGGCAGGTCTCACCTTTTACGTTTACCTTTCTTACTTCTACACTTTTTTTTGGCATCTTTTGCCCTCCTATATTCCAACTGTACTCATTTGATAATAAATCTTTGTCCGCATCATCCATATGCTTATACATGGGTGAGAACGAACTGAATCCGATGATCTCCATCTCTTCTTTGATACTTGTCCAGTTGCTTATTTTATTCAAAGCAACAGGATAGAGGATTGCATTCTCTATGTAAGCATGAAAACGCATCTGAGAGATCAGATGTTCTATCTCGGTTTTTATGAGACCTTTATTTTTTATGGGTTTATCAAATGCTTCTATCAATCTAAGTTCATGATTTATGAAATTACCGTGCTCTTTGGATAGAATATCTACCCTCTCATCAAAACCTAATTTCCTCAACCTTGGGAATAACACATTTTCTTCCCTTAAGTGATGTTTTTCAACCTCTTTCAGATTGTTTTTTATCTTTTCAACATTTTCCCGGTTGATCTTGTCACCGAGTTTTAATTTTTTATCCAGATTTTCGAGCTCATCTAGAATACTCAATATCATCACATGTTCGATCATGAGCATCCTTATCGGATGTCCTTCTTTCAGGGCTGATATGTGTGTTCTATATCTATCATCAACTAATTCTTTGTACAATCCACTCAATCTATTCAGGTCTTCTAGTGAATATCCCTGTTTTATGAGATGTTTTTCCGCTTTCAACAGTTCCATTGGTGCGATATCTTTCAATCTAGTAATAGATTCCTTTTTGGATATTGTGCCCCGATCATAGGCATGGATCGTTTTTATTACATCCTTCAATTCCATCTTATCACTCATTATAAACACTATATAGTGATTATAATATTTATAATTTGTGTCATAGAATATACTTTCATACGATCTTTATTAAAAATAGATTAAAAAATTGAAAATATGGGTTTTTGAAAATCGTTTGAGATCTCAGGCCTGGACTACTTCTTTTACTTCTGGTATCTTCTGTTTCAATACTCTTTCTATACCGGCCTTCAAAGTGAGCTGACTCATAGGGCATCCGGCGCAAGCTCCAGTAAGTCTTACTTTGACGATACCGTCGTCCGTTACATCCACCAGTTCTACATTACCACCGTCGGCTTGAATGCTGGGTCTTATCTCTTCTAGGACTTTTTCCACCTTTTCTTTCATGTTATTAACACCTTAATAATCACTAAAAAGTGCGTAAAGTATATAAAGCTTTTCGTTATTGATATAAATATGAAGCATCAGGTGAAGATACCAGAGGAAAATACACGAACACGGATACTCAAACTCCTTATCGGTAGAGGTATGACTGCTATCCAACTCAAGGATATCATAGATATAAACGAGAGTGCCATAAGAAAACATCTGGAGATACTGGAAAGGATGGGATTGGTGGATCATGAATTCAAAAAAGTTAAAAGAGGGAGGCCGAAGAAGATATTCAGTATAACAGAGGAAGGTAGAGATATCTTTCCTAAGAGAACGGATGTGCTGCTGTTTGCTTTCATAAAGGCCGTTAGGGAAAATTATGGAGAAGATGCTTTAGATAAGATACTGGACGATGTTTTCGATGAGATGAAGGGACAGTTCGAAGAGGTCAAAGGTGAGAAGGATTTACAAGAGTCCATGAAAGAGTTGACCAACATCTTAGAGGATTTCGGGTTCTTTGTTGAGATAAAAAAGGAAAACGATCATTATACTATAATATACAAAAACTGCGTTTTTAAGGACGCTGCAAAAGAACTCGGAAGTAAATTTTGCAGGATGCACAGAAAACTCATCGAGAACGCTTTGGGGAGAGATGTAACCATAACCCAGAAAAAATCATTTCTTAAAGGGGACAGGGTGTGCTCTCAGTTGATAAAAAAGAGTGATTGATATGAAAAAATACGATGTGAATGATATAGAATCGAACGGTGAAAAATTTCAGCCGACAAAGTTGATTCGAAAAGAAGATGTAGAAGTGGTGATCCTGCCTTTCGCACCCGGACAGGGGCTGCCGATGCACACAACACCGGTGGATGTATTCTTCTACATAATAGAAGGTAAAATCACCGTCACCGTGGGAGATGAGACAGAGGAGATCGAAGCCGGCAACGTAGTGCTTAGTCCAAAGGGCATACCACATACTCTAAAGAACGAAGCCGATGTGGACGGAAAGGTGATGGTGGTCAAAACGCCAAAACCGTGAATCAATAGAACTCTTCTTCTATCTTCTCGATCAACTGCTTTTGATGTTCCCCGCCATGAACGTACCCGTAGATATTTAGAAATCCCAATATCATCTCTTTAGATTTCTCTCGTTGATCTTCTATCTCCTCGTACCTCTCTTCTAGACGCTCTCTCCCCTCCTCGGTCAATGCATAATATTTCCTGTCCTCTTCTCCTTTTTCGACCCTCTCTATGTAACCCCTTTTACTCATCCTGTTCAGAGCGCCGTAGACGGTACCATAGCTCGGATCCCAGTGTCCACAGGACTTCTCCTTCAGTTTATTCAATATCTCGTATCCGTAGGTGGGTCCTTCATCCATGAATTTTAGGATAAGTAGGCTGATCAATCCTGATGGGATATTCTTTTGCATCTCATCGATGTAACAATGAGATTATCTTTAAGATTTTGGGAGAAGACTTATATATTACACTATGTAGTATTACAGAACGTAATACCGAGGTGTCATATGGATCCGACTTCATTAGTATTAATTTGCGGGGCGCTGATCGCCCTGGGATATTCGTTCTTCAAGGACAAGGAAAAAACCAAGAAAAGCCTTGCCATAGCCAAGGGTAGTTTTTTGAACATCGTCGGCGAGATAATATCCATTCTAGCTTTGATAGCCCTGTTTTTCATCATAGTCCCTGAGGAATCTATCAAATCCTTGATGGGCGGAGCTTCTCCCATCATGAGTGCAGTCTACGGCGCATTGATAGGTGCGGTTACCATAATACCCGCCTTCGTGGCATTTCCCCTTTCTGCATCACTAATGGATAAAGGGGCACATTTGATCGCTGTAGCTGCTTTTATCACTACGCTCACAATGGTCGGATTCGCAACTGCTCCCATCGAGATAGAACATTTTGGTAAGAAATTCACCCTTGTCAGAAACTTAGTCAGTTTTCTAGTAGCTGTGTTGATCGCAATATTGATGTGGGTGGTACTTTGAATATAAAGGAAAGGTTGAAGAACAACAAGATCGCTGTTTTCACACTTTGCCTTTACACATTTGTTTTACTTTACGAAAAAAGGATCTTCATCGAGGCGATGGAAATAACCTGGATGTACATACGAGAGATGCTGGAAGTGCTCCCAGCAGTCTTTATTATTACGGGTCTGATAGAGGTATGGGTTCCCAAGGAAACCATAATGAAGAACTTCGGTTCGGACTCCGGCTTAAGGGGTAAATCTATATCGGTTCTTATCGGCTCCGTATCTGCTGGACCCATTTACGCTGCTTTTCCGGTCACCCGCTCCTTGCTGAGAAAGGGAGCGAGTCTTGCCAACGTCGTTATCATTTTGAGCGCATGGGCAGTCATAAAAGTTCCCATGTTGATTGTAGAATCGAAGTTCTTAGGCTTCCAGTTTATGGTGGTCCGTTATCTTCTAACGGTGCCTGGTATAATGCTAATCGGGTTTGCTACGGAAAGGTTCGTTAGCAGAGATGAAGTTGTCGAGGCGGGAGGAGAAGTAGATATAATTATCGACAGGATAGAAAATGCACTACCGGGGTACAACTGTGGTTCGTGTGGTTTTAAAGGATGTGCAGAATGTGCAGAAAGAATCTATGACGGGGATGTAGATACCGACATCTGTGACCCTGGTGGAGAGGAGGTGGCGAAGGAGATAGATACGATATTGAACATCAACTAATTTATACTCCAGATCCCGACTTCATCTTCCATGGCCTGCTCTTGATAGTCCACGTACTTGCTTTCCCGGGAGCAGTCGCCTTCGGTGTAAGCCCTTGCTAACCCCCTTTTCAACAATTCCCCTCCAAGGTCGGTCCCGTTGCTCAATTCGACGTAGGCTAGTACCCTGCCGTAGTAACCTCTTTTACCCTCGTTCTCATCGTATTCAAGGGTTACTTTGTTCCCGATCCAGGCCTCGGTGAAATTGGTGGCCTTGTACCCCCAGTGTTTCAACCACGTTCCGTTGTCGATCCCGTTCCATTCTTCCAGATCCTCCTGCGCCTTGGTCTCAGGCGTGTCGAGGCCGAGTATGCGAACGTTTTCAGAAGTTCCGTTGCTCCACCGGGCTTCGAACGTATCTCCGTCTATGACCCGGACGACCGAGACTTCGTCCGGTTCCATTTGTTCGGTTAAATCGAAGCAGCCTGAGAGTGCTCCAGATAGAAGCAGAAGTAAAAATATTATCCCTATACCCATCTTTCTTTTCATTCAATCTCCCCACTAAGATATTCATGCATTTCAACCACATCCGTTGTAACTATCCTGCATCCATCGACTTCCGTTCCTCCTTTATCACCTTTATAAGTGACGATCAACGCGAGTGTCGGTTCATAGGTATTTATAAAGGATCGAAGGCTCTTACTAATACTTTCCACATCCCAACTCGATTTGACTTCTATCGGTATGATACCATTTTCTTGCTCTACGATAAAATCCACTTCCGCCTTGGATTTGCTCCGCCAATATTTTATGTCATATCCCTTTTTCAAAAGTTCTGAGAAAACATAATTCTCAAATAATTCACCCTGGGCTTCAACTCTGAAATCATTAGCTATGATATTTCTCATCCCGGTATCCAAGAAGTATATCTTTGGCTGCTTGGTTAGTTCTTTCCTTTTATTCGTGTAGAAAGGGGGGACCCTCTTGATAAGGTAACTCTTTTCCATTGCATCGAGGTATTTTTTCAAGGTTTGGAACGAGATATCGATGTTATTAGTCATCTTATTGTACGTAAGTATACTGCTCGATATCGACGTTAAATATTTAGCAGATAACTCCAAAGAATTGATATCCTGGATAGAGAAGGTTCTAGCTATATCTTTTAGGAGCATAGTTTCGTACAAATCTTTTAAAATTTTCTTTTTCATCTCTTTATCATCTGTAAGAACAACCTTTGGATAACCACCATATCTTATATGTTCCCAAATATTTCGATCCCGTATCTTGGTTGTGGACGCCTTTTGACCCTTGGCCCTTATGAATTCGTGGTATGAAAATGGATATAGTTTTATAACTGATACTCTGCCTACTAGGTAGGAGAGTATATCTTTAGCCAATATGATTTCTGAAGAAGAAGTTATCCAGATATCGTTTCCAGTGTCCACAAGATATTTTAGTTTTTGCCCAGCACCCTCACAGTAATGGACCTCATCCAAAACGGAAAGGTCATAGCCATCTACATATTGAATTTCGAACTTTTTGATATCTTCCTCGAACAATCCCCTTGCATCTGGATCATCGAAGAGGACGTACGATGATACCGCAGGGTCCATCTGGTGCTTTAAAAAGGTAGTTTTGCCAGCTTGTCTTGCTCCGACTACTGCTATCATATTGTAGTGTTCTGATATCTTAGTGAACTTATCCCCAATATCTCTTTCAACATACATTCGCAGATATAACTACACAATATTATTTAAAATTTACCAAAATTTAACTAGAGTTTAACTTTAGTAAGGAAAAAATTAAACTGAACTTTAATTTTAGTTCATTCGGAGATGTCAATCAGTTCGTATTCTTTCTCACCCATGCCCATCTTCACCGCGTGTTCGATCTGGATAGTTCCATCTATGGCGTGTTCTGCTCCGAATTTATCCACTCCTGCGTCCGCCTTCATCCCTTCTGCCTCGGTTACCAGATCATAAGCTGCCTGCTCTACGGCTACTGGGTCCTTGGAAGCGACAACGCCTATATCGGGCACCAACGGGGCCTGCCTCCATGGCGGGCAGTCACACTCGGGTGTAACGTCCATGATGAAATTGAAGAACAGTGATTTGTCGTACTTGCCGATCAAAGACCCGTGGGCAAATTCGGATATCTTCTCACACAGCTCGACGTTGGTAGACGAATCCTTCACCTTGATGGCACCCTCTGGACAGACGATACGGCACTCGCCGCAGCCGATGCATTTCTCACTGTCGATTACGGCGTGCTCACTCACATCGATGGCGTCGGCGGGGCACCAGATAGCGCATTTCCCACATCCTATGCAGTCCTCTGGAACTACTTCTGGATGCACGTTATAATGCATCATGAGTTTTCCGGCGCGAGAGGCACAGCCCATCCCCAGGTTCTTCAGTGTACCTCCGAAACCGCTCATCATGTGCCCTTTGAAATGACTGACACCGATTATGGCATCCGCTTGGAAAAATGCCGCGCCTATCTTCACCTCTTCGAAGTGCTCTCCGTCTATTTTCTGCTTGTAGAACTCGTTACCGTGGAGGCCGTCAGCGATAACGACAGGTGCATCAACAACGGGTCGAAGCCATCCGTTATCCTGCGCTGTTCTGTGGTGATCCACCGCGTTGGAGCGGCTGCCCCGGTAGAGAGTATTTGAGTCGCACAGGAAGGGTTTACCTCCAGCGTCTTTGATCGCTTCTACTATCGGTGCTATCCTAACCGGCCGAAGGTACGTATCGATACCCTTCTCGCCGAAGTGGAGCTTGACGGCTACTAGATCATCCTTATCGTAATTGATCCCTTCTCCAGCCCGCCTAAACAATTCCTTCAGCTTGTTGAGCAGGTTGTTCTCTTTGCTGTCCGCGGATAGATCGGTGAAGTAGACTTTTGTCATCATGAATCACTAAGTGAATATCACGCAGCAAAATAAGAAGTTTTTCCCAAAGAAACTAGTTTTAGATCGATGATGGTCATTATTAGAAAATGATAATAAACGGTTCCCTTTATTACCGTACCGATGAAGATAGTACATTATCATGATTTGGATGACATCCAGATGACGGAACTCACCCTCGCCTGCTTTCACCACACCTACTCAAAAGAGCACGTTAAGAAGATGGTAGAAGCAGATAAACGGATACCCGATTGGGGCGGTGAACTGTACGCTGTGGACGGAGATGTTGTTCTAGGAACAGTGGGCCTACTGTATCCCAGGATAAATACGGAAGAAGACCTCGAGATCGTGGGCGGTATCAGGAACGTGTGCACCCGTCCGTCAGCTTCAAGAAAAGGTGTAGCGAGAAGGCTGATGGAGGAAGCGCACAAAAGGATGAAAGAGAAGGGCGTCAGGTACTCTTTTCTGATGACTTCGAAGTCCCTGGTAGCTTACGATCTGTACGTCAAGTTGGGATACCGAGATATACATCGATTCCCAGCGGCTTTCAAAAAGACCGAAAAAAAAAGTACTGAGGTAAAATTCGAGGATGAGGTAGAACCCGATTGTGTTAGATCACTTTACAAAGAAAGTGTAGAAAACCTCCAAGGATTGATAGTAAGGGAAGATGATTACTGGGGGATGGCTAAAGCTAGAGGATGGCCCGATACATCACAGTTGAAAACTGCATACCAGGATGGTGAAAAGATAGGGTACGCCATGTTCAACAAACGTAGAAAACAGATGGATTGTGTCGAGTTAGTTGCTGAGGTGGAGGAAAATTTAACGGTATTGATCCAAGCCTTGGAATCCCGGGCACAAGGGCGTGATTTGGCCTTCTACCACGTTACCCCGTACCTAAAATCAGTATTGACCAAGAGAGGATGCCATCACTACAACGATACATGGGGCCGCATCATGGTGAAGGAGTGGAAAGAAAAATTACCACTAGATGAAGATTTATTCCACTGCGGCATCTTTGAAACGTTTTGATTTCATGGAAAGCAAAATATTTTATGATATCTCCTCCCTACAGTGTCCATGAACATCTGGCAGGCGGTGCTTCTAGGGATCATCCAGGGGATCACTGAATGGTTCCCGGTGAGCAGTTCCGGACACCTCGTTTTAACGAAGCATTTTCTGGGGATAGAACCGTCGCTCTTCTTCGATGTATTCGTTCACTTCGGCAGTGCACTAGTGGTTCTTATCATATTCCGAAAGGAAGTCAAGAACGTGATCGCTTCTTTTTTCTCCGCTCTGAAAGACCTGCCGGTAGAGGGTGGAAATGCGTTCTTCAAAACGGCGGATAGGAAATTATCACTTTTCATAATCCTGGCAAGCATACCCACGGGATTGATCGGTCTGCTGGTTTCCTATTACTACGAAGGGTTTCTCAGTGATCCTTTCTGGGTGGGTGCCGCCCTGCTCCTGACAGGTATCGTTCTTATAAGTACCAAAGGAAGAAGGGGACACAAAAGTGAGAAGGAGATGACTTCTCTGGACGGTATCTTAGTAGGCATCATGCAGGGGATCGCCGCCGTTCCGGGTATCTCGAGAAGCGGGTTCACGATCTCCACCGCGATACACCGAAGATTGGACAGAGACCTGGCGGTCAGGTATTCCTTTCTGCTCTTCTTACCGGCGATTACTGCGGCAGGTCTTCTGAAAGCATCTAGTCTTACTTCCTCATCGACTGAAAACCTGATACCCATATTCATCGGTACAGTCACAGCAGTCATAGTGGGATACGTCTCGATAAAGACGCTGCTGAAACTCATAGAGAAAGGTAAATTCTACATGTTCTCGTTTTACTGCTTGGCGGTGGGCACGGTTTTGGTTTATCTCTCTGCCTGATTTGACGTTCATAAGTATTTTATAAAACCGTTTTTTCAGTAAGCTACATGATGGATGATGAAAATGGAGTAGCGGGGTTCTACGTTGACATACCCGCCTTGCTGGCAATAATCGTAGGGATCTCCATATTCACCTTTACCATCTACAGCGCACATGTTTCATACGAAGGGCGGATGGACGAGGCGGAGATGTATGATGAGTTGGGTTCATTCATGGAGCAGTTCCGAAGAGATGATTATCTGTGCTCCGACACTGGAGAATTCGAAGCGGGTAAGATAAATCTCCTCAACATAAGTCTGCTGGAAGACCTCTACTCGCCCGATGAACTCGGATTCCACTACAGGATCACTTTCGAGGACAATTCGGCCTACGATAATGACTACTCGAAAACTTACCAGACTTCCAGCATACCAACGGATAAATCTGTTTACACCAAGAGATCTTCAGTTGTGATCGTGGAGGATAACAACGTTAAGCATCTGAGCGAACTGAGGATATCCATATGGAGTGTGTGAAATGAAGATAGGTAATAGGGGTACTTTTACCCTCTACGAAGCATGTTTTTTCTTCGTTCTCCTCATGCTGGCATCCTCTATAATCTCGGCTTATTATCTCTATCCTAAATCGGTTGGCGGCACCAGAGGTGATTTTGGAGCCTACTGCGAGGATTCTAGACGTGCTTTTTTGGAAGCGACGATATCGGAAACTTACTATGTCTATGAGGACGAGAAGATATACAGAAACGACCTATCAGTAAAAGACCTGGTAATAGAATTCATCTACCTTGAGGAAGATGGGATAGAAAGAGAAAATATCACTTACGGTAGAGATATTATCGCGTTGGGTAGAAAGCACTTCGAAGACCTATGGCTCCTGAGGGCGGTTTCCGAATCAGGCACTGAACTTAGACTTTCGAACAGAGGGATTTCTGATGGAGGAAGCAGCATCTACAGCTCAACAGAGGGCGAGTACTCTTCATCGTCTTGGAAAGAGATCGGTATGGACGGTGGAACTATAGAAATAACTCTGTTCCTTTCGGAAGTATAAAAAGGAAAATATTATTAAACCCCGATACTTTTTTTCATGAATATGCATCCCTCAGAAGATATCAAGGGTTCCATGGGCAGCGACCTCGAAGGAAAAAAGATCGTTCTAGGTGTGACTGGCAGCATCGCAGCAGTTGAATGCGTCAAACTGGTCAGAGAACTTATCAGAGAGGGGGCAGAAGTCCACTGTGTTATGACTGAATGGGCTCAGAAGATAATCCATCCATACTCCCTGGAGTTCGCATCTGGCAACGAAGTGATAACGAAGATCACCGGCCAGGTGGAGCATGTAAGTTTCTGCGGCAACGTTCCGGACAAAGCGGACCTTTTCTTGATCTCTCCGGCAACGGCGAACACGATCTCCAAGATCGCATGCGGTATAGACGACACGGCGGTGACCACATTCGCAACCACATGCCTAGGCTCTGATATCCCTATGGTGATAGTGCCCGCCATGCACGGGAGTATGTACAACCACGAGATCATAACGGAGAACATAGATAAGTTGAAACGCATCGGGGTCAAGTTCATCGGACCCAGGGAGGAGGAAGGGACTGCAAAAATAGCTGGAAGGGATGAAATAGTCGACGAAGTCGTGAGAACACTGGACAATAGTTTGGAGAACAAGAGGATCATAGTGGTCACCGGCAGAACGCAGGAACCCATAGACACCATGCGTGTCATCACAAATCGCGCCAGCGGCAGGAGCGGCATCGAGATCGCAAAGAGAGCGTATCGGAAGGGGGCGGACGTGGAGCTCTGGCACGGTAATGTCCGCGGGGAGATACCAACGTGGATAAAGGCAAGAGAATTCGACAGCATGGAAGACCTCTGGAAACTGACCGATAAAGCGTCGGGAACGATAATCGTACCGGCAGCACTTTCCGACTTTGGATTGAATGAGGTGAGCAGATCCAAGATTCCATCTAACGATTCGATACAATTAGATCTAGAGCCCATACCCAAATTCATCGACCGCGTAAAAGAGAACGTTGATAAACTCATCGCTTACAAAGCTGCGGATACAAGGGAAGAGGCTATCGAAAAGGCCGAGAAGATGCTGGAAGAAGAGAGAGCGGATATAGTCGTAGCCAATTCCCTGAAAGACGTTAAATCCGGTGTGAATCGCATCTACATACTCGGAGACGGCAAGTGGTACGAAGGGAGGAAAAGGGACCTCGCAGATAGGGTTCTAGAATACGTCTAAGGTGAACGAATGAGTACGACAGCTTTCTGCCCAGGTCACATAACAGGCTTTTTCAGTCTTTCCGAGGATCATGGGAATCTGGAGAAGATCGGTTCCAAGGGTGCCGGTTTCTCGGTGGACAGGGGGGTAACAGCCAAGGTGGATATCGAGGGGAGCGGATGGACCATCATCGTAGACGGTAATGAAACTTCTTTTCTCACGGTCGAGAAGGCCGTATCAAACTTCGCCGCGGGAGGCACGATCGAACTAAAAACCGACCTTCCCTTCAGCCAGGGTTTCGGGATGAGCGGCGCTTGTTCTCTTTCATCTACTGTTGCCGTCTGCCATGCCTTGGATATCCCAAGAGAGAAGGCAGTGAAAGCGGCACACATCGCAGAGGTGTTCTGCAGAACCGGCCTGGGAGATGTTATCGCTCAGTCTAAAGGTGGGTTTGAAAGAAGGATCAAGCCGGGAGTACCCCCGTACGGCGAGATAGAAAGTGAAGAGATCGATAGAGAAGTTGTATTAGCGGTTGTGGGACTTCCGTTGATCACACCACACGTACTCTCCGACCCTATATTGAGCGAGTGGATTAAAAAAATAGGGAACGAGTGTATAGAAGAATTCTCACCGAAGCCATCATTCGAGAACTTTCTAAAAATATCGCACAAATTCGCCTTCGAAACCAAGTTCGCCAAAAAGTCGTTGAAGGACGCTCTTTGGGAGACGCGGGAATTCGGTGAAGGAAGCATGTCGATGATAGGCAACTCGGTTTTCATGGTTGGAGATACGGAAAAACTAAAGTCTACTTTGGAAGATATGGTCGGTCCAGATAGAGTATTTGTTGTAAACATCGATAATAAAGGCACTAGGATATTGGAATAAACACATACTTTTCCTGATTCATTCTGCTAGTGTGAACAGTTCGTGGTCTCCACCCGTATCGAAGAAACCGAGTCGGGCACCGGCATCGAGCCAACCATGTGCATAGTTTACGCAGGCGAATGCGTTATCGAGATCGCCGTTCTCGTAGAAATGTTTTGCATCTGAATAATAAGATACCGCCATCTCGAGGAAATCGTTGGCCAATCTAAAAAGATGAGATCTCTCAGGAGCTGTTATCTCGACCTTGTCAAGGGCCGTTTCCGTTTTTTCTAGATAATTTTCCACCCTCTCTTTGCTGACCATAATCCCTCACACCACTTTGATAGAGCTGCCGCCGTCCTGTGTCTCCCGAGGTCTTACATCGATGAAGAGTGGTTCAGACAGACCACCGCCCGAGAGTATGGCTTCACCGATTGGCAGCCTTTGGATCTCCTCGGACATCTCAGAAGTTATTCCCTCCACAGAGGATTCTATGGCACGGATATCGTTGGGGTTAGTCACTTTCAATATCACTTGAGTGTTACATTGACTGAGTACGTTCTTATCCACTTTGGCCGCCCTCTGTGTGATTATAGCGAGGCCTAGACCGAACTTCCTTCCTTCGCTGGCTATGGTCATGAATATATCCGAGCATTCTGTTTTACCACTTTGTGGACAGAAATTATGTGCTTCTTCGGCGAACATCATCATGGGAGGGATCTTGTTCCTCTTCCTGAGCTCGAACAGTGCAGTTGAAAGCCTATTGACCACGAATCCCTGTATCTCGGGAGCCGTGCCTTTCAGATTGATGATGGATGTCTGACCTTTGCGGACTATCTCGTCCATCCTCGTTCCCATGGGTGCGAAGATACCCATTTTATCCAGCTCTTCGAGCCCTTTAATTATCGAACTTGCGTCATCCTCTTCGTTCTGTTTGAGCACCCTGATCACGTCACTGATACCGAAGTTACCTTTAGCCGCTTCTAGACGGGACATGGCTCCTTCGATTGTCGCAACATTGTTCTTCCTTTTATCCACATCCATCATATCCAATAACTTCCGGGGGGACATGTTCTTGAAAGTGAATTTCAAGGGCTTCGACCCGGGGTTGATCTCTGGTGACGGGGAGAATTCTGTCATAATATCTCCATAACCTCGAGGAGTGATACCGAAATCGTTGGCGGAATCCACCTCTCCCGGTTCAGCGAGGGAAGCGTATTCTCCGTGGGGATCAAGGATCACCATGGTGACCTCGTGCTTCATCATCTCTTCGATGATGATGCCGGTGGTGTAGCTCTTTCCACTCCCGGTTTTAGCTAGGACGGACAGGTGCTTCTGTGCTATAGAGTTGATATTGAGATTGACCGGAATGTCGTGTCCCCTGAGTTTTCCCAGATATGCTCCTTTATCGTCGTCTTTTAGTCCGAGAACTTCGCGTATCAATCCCTCTTTGGCCAATAATATCTGCTCTCCCGCTCTGAAAGGATTCCCGGGGATCTTCAAGATGTTTCTTCGATCTCTGTAACCGATAATATTGATAAAAGCTATAACCGTTTCATCGATCTCCACTTCTTCACCTTTGGATATCTCTCTCGCTTTGTCCATGGACACGTCGGTTTTTCTTTCTATCTTCTCCACCTGCCCCAGGACCCACCCGCAGGATGGATGATTAATCTGTACGTATTCACCTTTATCTACGGGATTACACACGTTGCACTTTAGATTCGTTGTACCCACGTCACCAAAAGTTATTCCGACGATAGGTACAGAAGATTCACTAGAATACTCCTCGGCTAGAGCTTTGTGTTCTTCCGGCTCTTTTTCTTCTAGCTCCGTCAGACACATCCCATCCATGGCTATAAAGCGATTTACTCTTTTATAATATTTACCCTAACTCAATAAAGTATATAACAATCGAAAATCTTATACTTATCTATTGTATTAACCCCTCCATAGGAGATATATTATGCCGATAATAAGTTGTGAAATAAACAAGCACTTTCTGCCTGCGCACGCTGAAGAACTTCCTTCAGACCCTGAAACGGCAGGTGCGCTTTTTTTAAGCATTGATATAGAACCAGAAGAGGGAGAAGCAACATCCGATGCTGTACCCAACATTGTACTTCTTATAGATTCCAGCGGTTCGATGATGTCGGAGAACAAGATAGATGTAGCAAAAAAGGCGGCCAAACAGTTCATCGACGGCCTAGATAACACGGATAACATAAGCGTTATCTCGTTCTCGGAAGAGGTAAAAGCCATTTGCCGTGGAAAGAAGAAACTGGAAGATGCTAAAGAGAAGGGCGTTTTAGACTACCTGTTGGATAAAGACGTAGTTTCAGAAAGCAAGGACGAGATGCTAGAAGAGATAGATAATATAGAGGCGAGAGGTGGCACCGCCCTGTACGAGGCACTCAAACACGCCAGAGATGAGATCCTAGCCAGCAATATATCAGAAGATAAAAGAGTGGACAGGATGATTCTCCTATCGGATGGGAGGCCTACGATTGGAAGATCCGCCCTAGATGACTTCAAAAAGATCGCCGAGGATTTCTCTGATGAAAACATATCGGTCATCTGTGGAGGGATCGGTGGCGACTACAGCGAAGACATCCTGATCGCCCTAGCGGAGAAATCCAGAAAGGGTAAATGGAGACATCTCAAGGATAACGACGACATATCCGCTCTATTCAAGACCGAGGTCAACAGGATCAAAGGTACGACGATGATAAAACCCGATCTTATAATGAAGGCAGTGAAAGGAGTGGAATTCGGACAGATATTCCAGGCCGAGCCCGAGATTTCAAGATGTGAAGACATGAGAGTAGAAGGTGGAAATTACATACTCCCGATAGGCGATGTGATCGCAGGTGAAAAACAAGCCTACGTTGCGCAGATGTACTACCCACAGAGACCCGTCGGCGAGTTCAGGATAGCTGAAGTTAGTTTATCGGACACTCAAAAGAAAGAAATAATCGTGACGTATCTCAAGGAACCCGACAAGTACGAAGGAGAAGACAACGAAAGACCAAGACATCTATTCCTGACTGCGTTGGCTAGTTTGGAAGGTCGTGACGTCATCGATGGCGACGAGACCAAGAAGGACCAAGTCATCAAGATGGCCACGGAGATAATCGATGAAAGCGATGACGAAGACCTGATAAGTCGGGCCACTCAGATAAGAGAAACTATCATGGACAAGGACACCGTTGTCTTGTCGGAAGAAGAAAAGAAAGAGAAAAAAGGTGCATTATCAACAACTGTAATATTGGAGGATAGATAAAATGAAGAAATGTTCTGTATGCGGAAGAGAATTCGGTGAAGAAAAGGAATACTGTGATTTCTGTGGGATCAAGTTGGACGAAGAAGAAAGCGACGAAGATGAACTGGAACTTGAAGAGGAAGAAGAACAGGAGATGGAAGAAGAAACCCCTCCGGCTGAAGAAGAGTCAGAAGGAAACGTTTGCCCTGTATGCGGCAGTGAGAACCCACCTGGGGCTGAGTTCTGTACCAGCTGTGGAGCTGACATGTCAAAGGAGATCGAAGGGGAAGAAAGAGTTTTGACCCTGGTTCTTCCCGGAGGTAAAGAGATTAGCCTCGAAGAAGATGAGCTGATCATCGGAAGAGAAGATTTCGAAGGGCTTCTACCGGACGAAAAGTTAAGGTATCTTTCAAGGAGGAACGACCCAGATCATCCAGATAAGAACCACTTCAAGATAATAACTGAAGACGATGAATACTTCGTTATCGATGAAAACAGCACTAACAACACATGGCTCAAAGGAGAAAAGATCAAAGGAGAAGGAAAGAAAAAACTGGAAGACGGAGACGAGATCAAAGCCGCTGGTGAGATACCGATAACGGTAAGAATCTGGTAAACCACCTACTAAAGTAAAAATCAATCGATGTGGAAATAATATGCCGTTCGAAAAGGGAACTTCAATTACCGGTACACGAGGAAAGGAAATCCGTATCATCAAAAAAATCGCTGAAGGCGGTTTTGGAATAGTCTTTCTTGGTGAATACAACGACGGTAAAAAATGTATTGTAAAACAAGCGAACATATGGGACCATATGGGCACAGTAAGTAAAAACAAAGGTATAATCGAAAAAAAATTGAACATAGAAAAGGAGATTTTGAAAAGAATCGGAGAACACCCGCACATACCCACCCTCATCGACTATGACGAGGGGGCAAAACCGCCGTTTATGGCTATGAGTTATCTAAGGGGTAAAACGATCTACGAGAAGATCCGGAAGGACGATACGACCTTCAAACCGTTGACGGAAGAATTGGCGAGGAAGTACATTGTAAAATTGATCAAGATCGTCGAATACTTACATAATCTAGACAACCCAGTCATACACAGAGATATAAAACCCGCCAACATCTTAGTATATGCAAACAACTTGAACCTGATCGATTTCGGCAGTTCCGTGGCGGGATGGGAAGGTATCGACGTTTCGGGTGCGACACGGATATTCACCGCTGGATACGGAGCTCCGGAACAGGAGAGGGGTAAAGAGAGCGTCGACGTTCGTACAGATGTTTACGGTATAGGTACGACGCTGTATTTCTTAGTGACTGGAAAGGACCTTAGAATTTGTGACGAATGCTTCTATGCACCCTACGACCTTAGACCTGCTTCACTTTTTAATCCACGCATAAGCAAAGATATGGACGAGATAATACAGCGTGCAACGAATATCTTCCCAGAAGAAAGATATCAGAACGTTACTGACATGAAAAATGCGGTACTGGGAAAGGAAGTGGCAAAATTAACTAAACCCAGTCTCCAACTAGGTGGCATCACACACACGCTATACATCAAACCGGGGGACCATATGAAAATTGGCAGAACAGCTGGCTTTAGCGGTGCAAAGAAAGAAACTGATATCTCCATTAGAAATGAATATGTTTCCGACGTACATGCAAGGATAGAAAGGGATGACAACAATTACTTCGTGAAGGATATGTACAGCTTGAACGGAACGGCTGTTTACCTTCGGGATAAAGGTAAATGGATGAAACTCGACAGGGGCCAGAGATGGAGGCTGCACAACGGGGATAAAATAGCACTTGGCTACAATAAAAAAAGAGGTCCATGCATCGAATTGATATTTAGAGAACCTGATTAAAGAAAACTTATGGTGTGGATATGGAGGTATGCGGAAAATCCGACGTCGGCCAAAGGAAGTCTTTAAACGAAGACTCATTCGGGATTTGGTACACGAATGTCGATGATAACGAGAGAGGTATCTTCATCGTGGCCGATGGCGTTGGAGGTGAAGAGAGGGGGGAAGTAGCAAGTAAGACTGCTGTATCAACGATTACGAATGAGTTGATACCTTTACTATGTAAAACCGATAAAGTTGATAATCAAGAACTGATACAACGCGTCAGCGATTCTATAAAATCTGCTAATCTAAAAATTTTGGATGAATCTGAAAAGAACAATATTAAACGCATGGCAACTACTGTGTCGATGGCGGTCCTCTACGACGATTTCCTTGTGATAGCAAATGTCGGAGACAGCAGAACTTATGTCCATAGGGGTGACAATCTCACCAGGATAACCAAAGACCACTCTCTTTTAGAAAACCTTGTCGATCGGGGTAAGCTGACCAGAGAAGATGTTGAAACTCCGAGAAGCGATAAGGCGAGGATGAACGAAAACGTGGTTACAAAGGTTTTAGGAAATAAAAAAGACATAGAACCAGACTTATTTTCTCTGCACATATACAACGGATACGATATTTTCATCTGCTGCGACGGCGTGACGGATCTATTATCCGATAAAGAGATCGAATCTATTTTATCTGAAGATGAGAGTTCTGCTAAAGATATCTGCGATGAGATCGTGTCCCTTTCTAATGAAAGGGGTGGTAAGGATAACATCACGGTTGTATATGTCCATCCAACTGAACTACCCGATAAAATGGAAGTGATGATGGAGAACACAATCGTTTTAACTGACGATTAAAAAATTATTAAAGGGGGAATGGGGTTGAGATTGTTCTAATTTTTGGATTGAACTTATTCCTCTGGTTCTTCGTCCTCTTCTTCGAATTCTTCAGATGGAGCTTCCTCATCTTCCATTTCTTCGTCCTCATCGATGTCTTCTTCTAGTTCCTCTTCTTCCTCAGTCCATATCTTCGTTCCGCCGCCTAGATCGTGTTCACACGTCTTGCAGAAAGCTGCATCGGGATCATTCATCTCACCGCAGTTCGGACACTTGATCTCCTCTGGTTCCTCTTCTTCTAGTTCCTCTTCTTCTTCCTCAGATTCTGCGCCTTCTACGAGTACATAACCACATTCGGGGCATATCTCTTCTCCTTCTAATATGGTCATCCCGCAGTTCGGACATTCCTCGGGGATTTCCTCTTCTTCATCTCTCTCTTGTGGTTTTACCCAAGTCTCTTCTTCCATGATGCCCTCTTCTTCGCCGAGGAATTCTTCTTCCTCTTGGAACATCTCTTCCGGTATCTCTTTTTCTTCTTTGAACTGCCTAACATCCCTGTACCAAAGGTAGATTATTAAAATTCCAATGAGGGTTATGATAGTTCCAGTACCGCCGAGGGATTGGTCGAGCCAACCGTACCCAGGATATCCCTTTTCAACAAAAGGATACCATCCTAACTGGTTGTGCAACCACGACATCAATCCGAGGCCGAAGCCTCCAAACAATACGACTAAAATGCCTATGTAAAGTTTTAACTTGCTTGGTTCCTGGTCCTCCCAGTAACCTTCCCATTTCTCAGACCCCTCTTCTTCTACTAATTCTTCTGATGGAGCCTCTTCTTCCCCCTCGTACTCCTCTTCAAACTCTTCTTCGGGAAGCTCTTCTTCTCCCTCTTCTTCTGGTTCTTCTTCCCAAAGCTCCTCATCTCCCTCTTCTTCGAAAAGTTGACCGCACTCGGGGCATTCAGGTGCATCGGCAGGGATGATCGCTCCGCAGGTGGGGCATTCCGCATCCTCATATTCAACAAATTCATCTTCTTCGGTATCCATGATAATCAACTTCCCTCCCTAATTTACATAGGCGTATATAATATTTCTCATACAACATAATACATGTACAAGTGATTGAAATTTCATGATTTAATTTCTGAAAATAACTTTTCTAGCACTTCTAGCTATATCCTCTTTTAATTCCTCAGGACATGATACCATCAATGCCCATGGTTGAGTAGGACGTTTTTGAAGTGCACGCCCCAAAGGACTGAATTTAGTGAGATCGTAAAGCATGCCGTCATCCAGTATCTTAACGTTCGTCTTTCTGAGCCTGGGTTCGGATAACTTGATCTCCTTGCTGGGAACATCAACTAGAACATAATTCTCATCTATCTTTCGATTTAGTGCAATTTCTTTCTCCAACCTTCTGATACCGTCCAAACTACCTACACCCTGGGCATCAATACCTGCAGCATCATCTAGTTCATCCATGGGTATAGAAAAACATTTCTTGTAGAGCTTCCTGTACTTCAGTCTGTTCACTATTTCCTCATAAAAACCACCCTCTCTCTGTAAGAAAGCGAAGAGCTCCCAATCCGTCATGAGTGGTATGTCGTCCAAAGGTCGTTCAAGTTTATCAACCGCTTTGGCCAGCATGAGTTCGGCTATCCTGGCCGTTTTGTGTAAGTAAACCGAAGAGTACATCAGTCCCCTAGCTACCAGCATGCCCTCGATGGCGGATACACCTCCTTTGCTTATAACGAGATTACCGTTGTGAATCTCGATGGTCTGAAGCAGCCTCTCGATGTCGATGATCCCGTGGACTGCTCCGGTATAATAGGAATCTCTGAGGAGGTAATCCAGCTGATCCGCATCCATGGGCCCGTGGATTATCTGGAGGAGGTACTTTTCCTCTCCGAAATATTTCTGTCCATCGTGGACATTTAATTCCGTTAGCTTTCTCCGTTCGTCCCTCCCTTTTATCAACTCAGATACCTTCTCTGGTGAGATACCATGATCTTCCAATATCTCCGGGATCGTTGGATCATCTCTCTCCTCTTTCAGTACGATTTTTCCTGTGATCATCTGTTTTGTGATGTCCATGTGATCTTTGCCCGTTACTTCCTTTAGAACGATCTCGAGTGTGTGGCTGTAGGGTGCGTGTCCGACATCATGCAAAAGAGCCGCAGCCATGACAAGTTTTTTCTCCTCTTGGTTTAGCGAAAGGCTGTCAGCCATCCTCTCCGCCACACGGTAAGTACCGATCGAGTGTTCCAACCTGCTGTGGTTGGCACCGGGGAAAACCAGTTTAGTAAGACCCAGTTGTTTGATATAATGAAGGCGCTGGATCTCCGGGGTATCCAGCAGCTCTAAAAATGGCCCGTAGAATTTTACGCTGCCGTGTACGGTATCCTGTATCGTTTTGTACTTCATCGATTTCAAAACCGATTCACCATATTTAATATATTGGAAAAAACAAAATATCTCCCTCTACAATGTGCTGTTGTGTTCAAGAAAGCCAACACATTATTACAAGACAGACAGAAGATATTCGATGAAAGAGAGGTCCACGTTGTTTCGTACCGCTGGAATGAGTTCAACCCAGCCCTATTGGTTTATGACGGGGGGGAGCTGGAGGATTTCGACCTGGGCAAGATCGATATCAATGTATCACAGAGGAAAATATGTGTCGGGCGTTTTGAAGACGGATACGATCCCTGCCCGAAAAAGGCGGCGGTATCCACATTCGATCAATGCAGAGATTGTGCACCGGATTACATACCCAAGCTTGAATGTATCTTCGAACCCGGTGATTGTGATAACTGCGGGGAACGCGGGTTCTGTGAAGAGGAGCATGCAGTTTACCTGGCATTCCACGGTGAGCACATGAAAATCGGGATGACCAGGAAGAAAAGATTGAAGAGGAGGTTGATAGAACAGGGAGCGGACGCCTATGCCCTTCTCGCGACCTTGGAAAACAGGAAGGATGCTAGGGAGGAAGAAAAAAATCTCAGCAAGATGCTGAATATATCCCAAAGGATAGGAAAAAAGAAAAAACTGAAGACCTTAGCCAGAAAACTCCCTAAAGATGGCATCTATACTTCATACCGTGGAGTGAAAAACAGGGTGCCCGTGGGGAAACTAAAATTCCTCAACGATTATCCAATATCCCTGCCGCTGAGAGCAGTGCCGAGATTGAGAGCTACACCTGGTGTACATAAGGGGAAGATGGTGGGCATCAAAGGCAGCTTTTTGATCTACGAAAACAATGGTCTTCAGGCTTTGAATCTATCAGATCTAGTGGGTAGGAAGATGAAGGTTAGGAAATGATCATTTCTTGATGCCCTTTCCAGCGAGTAAACCTGTAGCGGCTGCGTTGACTATATCGTGTGAAAGACCTGCCCCGTCGCCAGCGGCATACAATCCCCTGATACTGGTCTCTAGATCCTCGTCCACTTCGAGATGTTTAGCATAGAACTTGATCTCAGGGGTGTACAATAGTGTACTGTTAGAGTCCACACCAGGTATTATCCCATCCAGCTTTTCCAAACCTTCTTTTATATCTATTACCAAACGCTCGGGAAGAGCCATTGACACGTCTCCCGGTGTTATGTCTTTTAGTGTGGGCTGTACGGGGTTCCTTTTGATCCGCTCCTCCGTCGAACGTCTACCGTCAATAAGATCCCCCATCCTCTGTACTATGGGTTTCCCTCCTCCGAGGGTCGTTGCAACCTGTGAGATAGCTCTTCCATATCTTGTTGTATCCTCCAAGGGCTCAGTGAGTTCTACTCTCACTAAAAAAGCAAAGTTGGTATTCTCTGTTTCGATATCCCTTCGGGAATGACCGTTGACACCTATGAACCCGTTGTACCTCTCCTTGACCACGAACCCCCGATGGTTGGTACAGAACGTTCGGATAAAATCGTCGTAGCTGGCGGTGTAGAAATGGAATTTCGGGTCTCTGTTGACATCGGTTATCGGGTCCATGATTATGCTGGGGACCTCCACCCGGACCCCGATATCTATGGGAGAGAAGCTGGCCTTGAGTGGATACTCATGGGTCAATCTTTGAACCCAATCGATACCGATCCTCCCTGGTGCGATGAGAGTTTTCTTTCCCTTGACCTCTCCTTTATCAGTAGTAACGCCCACGCATCGATCTTCATCAAGCATCAGATCTTTAGCTTCAGTTCTTACCGAGAACTTCACTCCTCTATTCAACAGCTCATCCCTCATCGATTTGATCAGGTCAGGGGCTTTGTCGGAACCTATGTGAGCCTGCTTTATAGGAAAGAATTTACCGCCTACGGAAGCGGCTTTCCTCTTGAGCTCCTCTTCTTTTTTACTGTCCTCTTCCATGGGCTCAGGCATACCGTGATAATTCAGTATGTCCGATATTTGTTTCACCAGTGCCCAGGTTTCTTCATCGCTTTTAGTGTAGTCCCTCAGATTTCCCCCGATATCTGGCCTAAGGTTCACAGTTCCATCGGAAAATGTACCGGCACCGCCTACACCTGACATGACATCACCTGGAGACCTACCTTCGACGTCCTTTCCCTTCTCGATGATGATTATATCCCGTTCTTCTTCACTTAACTCGTAAGCTGCGAAAAGACCTGCGGGGCCAGCCCCCACTATTATCACGTCATATTCCATATATCTCACTCCGATTCTGCCCTCTGATTAATTTCGTTCCTTGATGGATGATACGTAAGAAAATTATTTAATCTCTTCCCCTCTGAAACCCGATAATATAACCAAAATTTTATGAACGAAGATTTTTATCTCTAACCATGAAGAAGGCTGTCATCCTCACCGATGGATATCTAGATAGGTCAGCGGCAAAAACGTCACACGGCCTATTAAGGAAGTCAAAAAAATACGATATAGTCGGGGTTCTAGATTCCAAATTCGCCGGTAACACCACTGACCAGATAATCAAAAAAAGCAATAAAGTGAAGATCTATAGAGATATCGAATCGATTCTAAAAGAAGAAGACGTCGATGTTTTGATCGTCGGTGTGGCCACCATAGGCGGTTACCTTCCGGAGAATTTCAAGGTGCACATAGAACATGCCTTGGAACACGGTATAAGCATCATCTCCGGTCTGCATGACTACCTGGGTGAGAACGAAAGATTCTCACGATTGGCAGAGGAAAATTCAGCAGAGATAATCGATATCAGGAGATCACCGCCGATAGAAGAACTGCATTATTTTCAAAATCGAAAAAAAGAGATAAACGCTCTCACCATCCCTTTCTTGGGAACGGACAGCTCCATAGGAAAGAGAACTTCAATGCTGGAGGTCTATGAAAAACTGCGTGAGGACGATGTGGATGCGGTCTGGATCGCCACCGGGCAGACGGGGCTTCTTCAGGGTGCTGACTACGGCCTTCCTTTGGATTCCATCAAGGGAGATTACATGGTGGGAGAGCTAGAGCACCAGATATGGAAGGCATGGAGAGAAAAGAAACCCGATGTGATCTTGATAGAGGGGCAGGGGAGTATCTCGCATCCTGCGTATGTATGCGGCTCCAGGGCCGTGTTGGCCGCCAGCCAACCCGACGGCGTGGTCCTTGTTCACGCACCTGCAAGAAAATACAGGCATTACAAGGAAGACGAGATCCGATGGCCCATGCCCTCCGTGGAGCACGAGATGGAGCTTATAAAGCTCTTCTCTGGAGCCGATACAATATGCATCTGCATCAACCCGGAGGATATGGGTCCAGATGAGTTGAAAAGAACCATAGAAGAATATGAGGGCCGATTCGACATCCCGTGCACGGACGCTCTGCAGGACCCCGAGAAGATTTGTGATAGAATAAAGAAGTTGATATCTGAACAGAAAAAAAATTGATCGCTTTTCACTCGGAAAAGTGTGCACCTTCGTTCTCTGGCTCGGCTATCCAAACATGGCTGTCCAACTCTTTATCATCTAGATAACCCAATATCTCATCTTTTACATCCTCAGCATTTTCTATATCCGTTATACCGTATCCCGTGGGCCCCCAAGAGGACTGACCCGCACCGTAGGTGAGGACCTCGAGCTTTTCTATAACGTCTGCAATGATCGGGTGGAAGATGCCGCCCTGTGGTTCTGCAAATGATCTTCCGACCAACCTCTGTATCTTCGATATATGATGGCCGAATCCTTCGATATCCGTGGAAACCAGAGCCGGGAGTACACCCATGACGATATGATGTGATATCATCGAAGGATACTTCCTATCGACTTTCATGCTCTCCATGATGGGTTTTTCTTCCACTTCATCGAATGAATGGATGTCCTTAGGGCACACTATCACGAACCTCCAGCTGTCCGGTATATCCATGTGAGCTATCAATGGTGGGACCTCCTCCTTGTTTTCCTTACCACCTTCCAGGATGAATC
>JAWOBZ010000037.1:0-9566 GCA_046484045.1 Thermoplasmata archaeon
AAGATCGAACGGAATATTGAAAACACTTGGATTGGAATGCCCTCCAATCCAAGGGAAGAAACATGTCAAAACATGGGTTTACTTCGTGTTGATCGAACGAATATTGATAGCTATATCGAAATATGAGGAGAATCCAGAAGCGAATCTAAGGAGGATTACAATATGAAAGGGGAATTATGAATCACCCTCTAGTAAGATATTTATATGGTGATTTTTTTACTTTCGCATATGGTTTCTGAGATCGAGATGACCAACGCGGGTTTTAAATATCATGGATCATGGGACGACATCTGTAATTTTGCTAGACATCTAGAGATCGTTTTTAATAAGTGCGTAAGGAATGAAGATTCCATTGGTAGATATCACGAGTGGAGACCGAGAGAGGAAGAAGACGATAAAGACTTGAAAGTAAAAACGGCTAAAGAGGCGGACGTTAGAACAAAAGATTGTGAAAGAGAATTCAGCGGAACAAAAGAGGAATTGAGGGACGTAGAATCGGATTTTATTAAATCTGTTTACGATATCGAGAATGGCCAAAATCCCCGTGAAGATATTAAAGACGCAACAAAACACATTGAGAGGCTTTTAGAAGTTAAGTCCATCCAATCTATAAGAAAAATGGAAGATATAATATACACGTGGATAATGCTGAGATTTAATCCCTGCTACTTTGATACCGATGATTTTTCTGTAAATTTGGAAGGCAAAGATGAAGATTACTTTATCACTTTTAACATATCTGACGAGGAAAAACGTAACGAGATAAAATCCATCTTGAAAAAAGAAGGATTTTAATGATAGAAATTTTGATTTTTTTTGTGTTGTGTGCTGCTGTCTTTACAAGCATCTCTATAGGTGCGTCCTCAGTTCCGCCTGCATTTGGTCCAGTTACCTCTTCCGGCTCTTCTGGCGTACTCGAATCCGCCCTCTTGGCGGGGATAGCTGCTGCTGTCGGAGCCATAGTGCAGGGTGGCAGCGTGACCAATACTATAGGAACCGGTATCATTACAGGCGATATAACAACCCTACAGGCATTCGCCATCTTGTTGATAGCATCTATACTGGTCATCGCTAGTGTCATTACCAAATATCCCATGCCTACGGCATTTACCGTTGTTGGTGCAGTTATAGGTAGTGCGTTGAGCTTTGGAAACGGGCTTCGATGGGGATCCATTCAAAAAGTTTTAGGATACTGGGTATTGATCCCGTTCCTTGCTATAGGGATAGGATACATGATCTCCAAAGCATTAAGGTATTTTTTACCTAAAGAGGGTTCTAAAAAACCCATCAGACATCTTACACTGCTCATGGGTCTCTTCGTTGCTTACAACGCAGGTGCTAATTCGGTTGGTCTCGCCGTGGGTCCACTTAAATCGTTAAATTATTCCATAGTCATTCTGCTATTGATGGGAGGGGTGTCTATACTTATCGGTGCATGGATATTTTCTCCCAAAATAATCGACGCAGTCTCTTTTGAATATTCAAATATAGGTCCTCGAAGATCGGTGGCGGCACTTGGTACTGCAGCTATTTTAGCTCAAATCGGTATCCTACTCGGGATCCCGATATCTTTCAATGAAGCTATAATTGCGGCCATAATAGGCAGTGGGTTGGTGGTTGGAAAATCAAATGTCAGTCGGAAGAAGATAACATTCACTACCGTAGCGTGGATAGGGGCCTTCTTCCTTGCTATCGGACTCACATACCTTCTGGGAAATGCACTCCAATATTTTTTCTGAATTGACGACGGATATCACTTTCACTTTCCCCTCTTCTTAAAATATAAGTACATAGTATAAGATGCCCGTTTGAATGATAAAAGAGCTCTGGGATATATTAGCTGGAATGGAATCCATACCCGATGAATGGGGTGAACCCTATTTCAGCCAGGCTGATTACTATGACCCGTATCCGCTTGACAAAGATAATTTTCATTCATTTGATGGAAAGATGGATGAAAGGCGGATCTGTTGTGTGGACGGAGGAAATAATACAGTTTACGTATCGCCGAACAGGACTGTCCACCTCCTCAGGGTGTACTTCAACCTCTTTAAAGGGAAAAAACGTGCTGAACATGTCAATCCAATGAGTTGTTTTTTGGTTTCGAAATTGAAGGGTGAGGAGATCCATAGTGAGATAAAGCTGGTCGAAGGCGATATACCGATAGAAAAGAAGAGTTACACGACCATCAGAACGGAATTGGATGACAACAAGCTGACGAACGTCGGTCACACAGTCAGAAAATACTTGGAATGGGATGCGGCAAGATATGCAGTTGAAGAGTACCTGGACGAGGGAGATATTCTCGTCAGGGACGGCGTCTTACAGACGGGTGTCGAGGAAGAGAAGATATATGCGGATAGGCTTTATGAAACTGTAGAAGAGAGCGGGGTGTATCTAGTGGGACTAGCGAAAACATCCTCGCTGAGAACGACGCTTGGATATCCGCTTTTGGCTGCGATCCAATACCTCGCTAGAGATACTGATCACAAACAGTGGTACTACAACCCCATCGCGGACAACGAACATCCGGACCACAAGGGAGATATGTACGTGGTAAAGTACCATCCGGATTCAGAGTACGCATTCAGGACTGAGTTCTATCGTGAACAGGATTGTCCCGTAGAGGATATACTGGGTCATCTCTCTTTTCAAGCACGTGATCCGATATTTTTAGGATATCCATACGGTCTCGTGGAAGCGGATCAGAGAGCCAGAGTGCCCGACGAAGAAGTGGAGTACTTGAAAGGTTTAAGTCTAAGTAAGATGGGCGTTCTGACGAAATACGGTGCCAGGTGTACCGATGCCCACGATAGATTGAGTAATATATAGGTGATGAAAGATGCCGATAGGCCAGATAATAGGTGGAGAGTACGGAGAACTGTGTATCAGACAGAAGAGCGGGAAGGTCATCGAGATAGGTGACCTTCTTTCGATCGGAGATATCATACTCCAGGTCAACGACTTGAAGTACGGATCTCTCATAGAGGACAACGATCTAGCTAGGATAAGCGGGATGGAGCTCGAGGGATACGAAGAAGTTAGTTTGATGGAGGAAGAAGTTCGGAATTACATCCATGCCAGCGCTAAACCGTTGGTTCACGTGAAGAACGGTCAGCCCAAGATACCGAAAACATTACCAAGGTTCTTCGGAACAGTGGATCGAGTGGTTAAGGAGGATTTCGAGTTCATGGAGAAGCCCGAGAACAGCCTGTATCTAGGTAAGATCAGGAGCGGTAGTCATACACTGGACGTGCCGGTTTATATCAACGGTAAGGAAGCACTATCGCATCACATACTGATACCCGCTACTACAGGGAGGGGGAAAAGCAACTTGGTCAAGGTGATGCTGTGGAATCTGATAGACAAGGATTACTGTGGAATACTGGTGATCGATCCACACGATGAGTACTACGGCAGGAACGAGAAAGGAGCTAAGGACCATCCAGGAGCTAAAGACAAGGTGCTCTATTACTCACCGAATCCACCACCCGGTGGTTATTCACTCAGGATCAATCTATCGGTATTAAAACCGTGGCATCTGAACGGTATCGTAGAGTTGACGGATGCACAGACACAGGCTATGTACGTTTATTATACTATATATAGAGAGAACTGGCTGGAGAATCTGTTGATAACCACGTCTGATGAAGCTTCTTCACACGGCATACACGAATCGACGCTGGATGCGTTGAAGAGGAAATTGGGATTGACGTTCGATATGAGAGCTGTGAACAGCGGTGTGAGGACCATGGGCAATATCTTCGTTACCAACGGTGGAGAGAGCATGATAGAGGATATCGCTAACTCTATCGAGAACGGCAGCAAAGTGATACTGGACACGAGTTCCATACCGCAGGACAAAGAGTTATTGATAGCCGGTATAATAACCAGCAAGGTATTCCAGCGCTACAAGCATTACAAAGAGAGGGGAGAACTGGACAGCAAACCCACCGTGGGGATCGTTATCGAAGAAGCACCCAGGGTTCTCGGTGATAGAGCGGGAAGGAACGTGTTCCATCAGATCGCCAGAGAGGGCAGGAAGTTCAGAGTGGGGTTGATAGCTATAACTCAGTTATCCAGCATGATCCCCCGCGAGATCTTGGCCAACATGAACACAAAGATTATTCTTGGTAACGAGATGAAGAGTGAGAGGGAAGCGATCATCGGTAGCGCGGCACAGGATCTCTCTAAAGACAGCAAGAACATCGCCAGTCTGGATAAGGGTGAGGCGATAGTGAGCAGTATATTCACTAAGTTCGCTGTGCCTATCAAGATAGACCTGTTCGACGATGTCGTGGATGCACAGAAAGGAGAAGAGAAGAAGCTGGAGTTCTACGGGTGAGTTGTGGTCTTAATTCATAAAGAAACGTCATCCTTCAATTTATCGATTTTATTTTTTACTTCATCTAACACTTGATACCCTGAATATCTCTGTAAGACTTTTTCCTGGGAGCGATCTTTTCAACTAAAATCTCTTCCTTCTCTTCGTCCACCCAATAGATAGCCCTGTGTTCTCCTACCCTTAATCTATATAATACCGGGTCAGATGTTCCCGCGAGTTTCTTGATGTCTGCATTTTTAAGTTTCTTCAACGATTCTTTGAGTCTATTAGAAGTCTCTTTAGGTAAATTTTTAAGCTCTTTCTCAACTTTAGGGTTGAGGAGTATATCATACGTCTTCAAGTTTAACGTACTCCTTTCTCTCTGTTTCTCTAATCCTTCTGTACACTTCGTCTATGAGATCTAATTCTTCTTTACTGATGTCTAGGAGTCTTTCTATTATATGATCGTAGGATTCTCCTTTTCTACCCAGGTGTTTCAATTGATTCTTTGTTTTTTCCTTCACCGCTATAGTTGTTCTTCCCATGATGTTATGTATATTAATTATAACTCTTATAAATTTTATGCATAGGTACCTCCCAAGGAGGATATTCATGATGGTCTTTTGCTGAATCAATTTGTGTGCGGTCTGATGTCTTTTGCGTGTAAAGATGTCAGAGATATGACGGGTTTTTCGATACAGAGGGGCAGGGAGGGAAACAAGGAAGATTCCAAAGTCTATGTATTCGATATATTGACCGCTGAACAAGCCCAGAAGAAATATGGCAGATTATAATTTTAGGATCCATTTTCACCCACCTCCCTCAGTAAACTTTTAAACCCTATTTTCTCATGACCCTACGATGGTAAAATTCTCTCACATAGCGGACTGTCATCTCGGTGCATTCGGTAGAAACCCCACGTTAAGAGAGTACAATCTGAAGGCATTCGAGAAAGCCGTCGAGCTGAGCTTAGAGAGAAACGTGGATTTCATCATCATAGCCGGAGATCTTTTTCACAATCCACATCCGGATATGGATATAGTTAATCGAGCGGTGAGGGCCCTTATGGAAGCCAGGAAGAAGGGGATCCGAATATACTCCGTGTACGGCTCCCACGATTTCAACATCTCCAGGGCTTCGCTCGTCGACGTTCTCGAGAGTGCGGAGGTCTTCCGAAAGGTGGTTCATTATTTGGAAGAAGAGGGGAGTCTAGCACATGTCGAGGATCCCAGCGGCGTGTCCATAGCAGGGCTCAGCGGGAGGAAGAACAGGATGGATGCCAGCTACTACGACGAATTGGACTTCAAGGAACCGGAAGGGGACAGCATCTTCGTTTTTCACACCTCTATAGCCGAGCTCAAACCGGTGGACATCCACGAAGATCGAAACGTACCATTGTCTTCGCTTCCATCTGGATACAAATACTATGCGGGGGGGCACATCCACAGGAAGATAGAAGGTGAAAAAGACGGTGTACCGGTTCTTTACCCGAGTACCACATTCGGTTCATCGTACACAGATCTGGAAAAGGACATCAATAGAGGGTTTTATCTAGTGGATGATTGGGTATATGAGTATGTGAACGTCGACGTCTGCAATTTTATACGCATCCATGTGAACGGGGAAGCCAGAACATCCGCTGAAGTTGAAGAAGAACTTCTCAAGAAGAGCGGGGAGACAATAGATGGAGATGTTGTCCTACTGAAAGTAGTCGGAACGTTATCGGAAGGTGTCCCGGAAGACATCGATTTCAGCGAGATACGTAGGCGTTTAGAGGACAACGGCGCTGAAACCGTCTATCTGAACAGGAGGAACCTGGAAGGAAAAGAAGTGGAAAGGATAAGTGTTAGGGGAGAGCAGGAGCACGAGATAGAGGAGAAATTGATAGACGAGTACGGAACTCCTGAAGATGTGACCCAGGAATTCGCAGGAGAACTGCTCGGTAGACTGAAGGAAGAGCAGAAAGATGGAGAGACGAACACGGATTACAGCAATCGGGTCTGGAACGATGTGTGGGAGTTGATCCAGAATATGGATAAATACGAGGAGGAGGGGGGTACGAACGTTGAAGAAAGGGGAACAAAAACCAAAGAAAACAATAGCTCTGGTAAAGAAAGAAAGGGGCAGTTCTCCCTGTCTGATTTCGGAGGGGATGCTGAGTGAAACTGCAGAAGATTGAGATCAAAAACATACGCAGCTATCGAGAGGAAACTATCGATTTCAGCGACGGCATACTCCTTTTCCAGGGTGATATCGGCTCTGGTAAATCGTCCATACTTTATTCTCTTGAATTCGTTCTCTTCGGAGGGACGGAACGCGGCTTTTACGATAAGCTGATGAGACACGGAGCGAACTTCGCCAGTGTAAAACTTTACTTTCGAGTTAACGATGTAAACTACAAGGCTTTCCGAGAAATAAAACGAAAGAACGATACCATCGAGGGGGGAGAGAGTTACATAGAAAAAGAAGATACTAAGTTGGAGCTCTCCTGGCAGGAGATGCGGGAAGAGATAGTCGATCTATTATCGCTTCATGAGAGTAAGCGTGGAAGGGTGGAAACCTTCCACATGAGTATCTACACACCGCAGGAAGAGATGAAGGCTATCCTGACCATGTCAGATGATTCCCGTCTAGAGTCCATAAGAAAGGTGTTCAATCTAGAGGACTATAAAAGGGCAGTGGACAATATATCCATCGTTAGAAAGGAGCTGAACACCGAGGTTACCAGACTCAAAACCAGAGCCGAGAGGATGGGAGAAGAAAAAGAAAGTTTGGAGAAGCTAAAACAAGAACTGGAAGAGGAGGAAGAAGGGAAGATAGAGGCCGAGAAAGAGTTGGATAAAAAAATCAAAGAAAGGGATAGGAAAAAAGAGGAAAAGGAAAAATTAGAGGAAGTCGACGACGAGACCAAAGAAAAGAAGGCAGATATCTCGAGGTTGGATGAAAACATAGAGAAACTCGAAAAAGATCTAAAAGAAATAGAAACCAAGCTGGAAGATATAAGAGAGGGGGAAAAGAAGATAGATACATTGGAAGAAAAGAAAGACGAATACGAAGATCTCAAAGCCAGTTTGGAGAAAATCAAAGAGAAAGTCGATGAAAGAGAGTCTAAGGAGAGGGAGTTGGAAGGAATACGATCCAGATTGAAGTACGAAAGGAAAAGATTGGAAGAATTGACCGATAAGAAAGAAAGAGCAGATGAGATCGAAGAGAAAATCCCGGATTTAGAAGATGAACTGGAAGTACTGGGTAAGAAACGTGAGGAAAAGAAAGAATTATCGAACAAGATTTCAGAACTGGACGGAGAGATCATCTCGATAGGAAGGGACATAAAGGAGATCGATGAAGAGTTACAAGAGATGCAGGATCTGGAAGGAGAAGGTACGTGTCCTAAATGTAAACAGGAGATCACACAAGAGCACATCGAAAACATCGTTGATGAACTGCAGGAAGAGAGTAAAGAACTTGAGGGAAAAGCGGAAAGTTTGAAGGAAGATAAAAAGAGGCTGGAGGGTGAACTGGAGGACATAAAAGAAGAGATAGCAGGGTTGGAGAAAAAGGAAAGGGACCTGGAGTACAAAAAGAAAGAGGTAAAGCGGATATCCGAAGAGATACAAGAACTTGACGAACTTAAAGAGAAGGTGGAGAACTTCGAGGAAAAGATGGAGAAACTGAAAGAGGATATAGAAGGATACGAACACACCAAAAAAGACGTGAAGGAGTTGGAAGACAAGATAAAGGTGCTGGAAGGATACCGGGACGAATATATCAAAATGAAAGAAAAACTCAACAATAAAGAGGAATTGGAAGAAAAGAAAGATGATATAGAGGATTCATTAGAACAGAAAAAAGAGAAACTCGACTCTATCCAGGAAGAACTGGCTGATCTGAAAGAGGATTTCTCGGAAGAAAGATTCGAGAAAGTTAAAAAACAGTACGAAGAGTTGATCGGTGAGATCAACAAACTCGAAGAGAGAAAGAAAAACCTGGTGGATAACATTTCAAAGACCAAGGGATCTATCGGGGAGAAGAAAGAGCTGATAGCATCCATGCGAGAGAGTAAAAAGAGGGGGAAGAAGTTGGAGAGGTTGAACAACTGGATAAGCGGAGATTTCAAAGAAGCCATCAGGTCCATGGAAGAACACCGTATGATGCAGATCAACAGAGACCTCGAAGTTTACTTCAAGGAATGGTTCAACGAGATACTGGACGATCCAGATATCAACGCCAGATTGGACGAGAACTTTGCACCTATCGTATCCGTGAGAGGGGATGAGACCGCAGTTAGCGACCTGAGCGGCGGGGAGAGAACCTCCGTGGCCTTGGCTTATCGATTGGCTTTCAACACGATAATCAAGACAGAATTGGGGTTGAAAAGCAATTTACTGGTGCTGGACGAACCCACCACCGGTTTCAGCCGCGAGCAGTTGACACGGCTGAAGGATGTTATGGAGAAGATAACCGCCGACCAGGTCATCATCGTCTCCCACGAGAACGAGATCGCCAATCTAGCTGATTACGAGTATTTGGTGACGAAGGAAGAAGGGGTTTCAACGGTCCAGAAAGTGACTTAACATTTAAATTTCTAGCTGTGTTTTATCTCCCGTTTTTTTGTATGTGATTATTTCGGTCTTCGTAGAACCCGACTTTTCCAATAGATCATCGATCCACTCCGTGTGACCGAAGGTGTGGATGGGAACGAAAAATCTGGGTTGGACTTTCTCGATAAAATCCATAGGGCCGGCCCAGCTCGGTAATCTCTCGTCCATATTCGAGAAAGCGATGTGAGGATTTTTACTTTTCAGTTTTTCTAGCACCCTATCGAACACTTTCACGTGCTCCTGCCTTTTGCTCTCACTCCATTCGGGCCAGTTCCATTTTGCAAGGTCCCCACCGAAATAGATTGTTTTTCCATTTGTTTGGATCAAAAATGCAACCCCTTCGTCGTTACTTTGATAGGTATGAACATCGATATCATCTACGTTGTAATCGGACTCTGGTGATACTTTGACAGCTTTGTCAGCGGTACTAATATCTGTATGGATATCGTCAGAAATTACATAATGCACGTCTCGTGTATCATTTTCAAATCTCTGGACAGTTGATGAAAAATGATCTGGATGTCCGTGAGATATGAACACATACAAATCTTTATCTTTAACGGTATTTTTAATGATGCTGTTAGACCCTTTGGGTAAGTAATTTTGAGAAGGGTAGTCAAATAGGAACACTTTACTGTCTA
>JAWOBZ010000003.1:0-59025 GCA_046484045.1 Thermoplasmata archaeon
TCGATATTCGAGACACACCGTGCTGCCCGAGATAGGAGAAAGGGGACAGAAACTATTGAGCAGTGCCGAAGTGACGATAATCGGCTTGGGTGGGCTGGGAACGGTCATATCGGACGCGCTTGTAAGATGCGGTGTTGGAACCGTTAACATCGTAGACAGAGACGTGGTCGAGATATCCAACCTACAGAGGCAGACGCTTTACGACGAAAAAGATATCGGTGATAAAAAGGCTGATGCAGCTTACCATCGGCTAAAGTCCATCAACTCCGATGTGGATATCCAGAAATACATTTTAAACGTGGGTCCATCCAATATCGAAGATCTGATCGAAAAAGCCGATATAGTCCTAGACGCTACCGATAACATAGATACAAGATACGTTATCAACGAAGCCTGTGTCAAGCAGTATGTACCGTGGATATTCACCTCGGTTATGGGCACCTACGGGATGACTTTGAATATATTTCCACGAAAAGGACCTTGTCTTAGATGTTTACTGCCCGACGAACCCCATTCGGAGAGCTTCCAAAACGGCAGTGAAGCCGGTATCCTCTTCACCCTACCGAGGGTGATGGGGAATATATCCGCTACTGAGGCGGTAAAGTATCTCGTAGGCGACGAGCCCAGGGAGGAGCTGCTCACCGTGGATCTCTGGAAGAACGATTACATGCTGACATCAGTAGCCAGAAATGAAAATTGTGTATGCTGCGTAAAAGAAGATTTTGAATATATAAAATGACTACATCTCGTTGAATTCCATATCATCTATCAAATTGCGAACGTCGATTTTCTTTTCCTCTTTTTCGACTTCTTCCGGATAGCTCTTGATGCGGGGGCCCGATGGAACGATTGGACATTTGAAATCCGATTCTATCGATAGCTCGTAAGTGCCTATCTCCCTGGCGATCTCTATCACTTCGTTCTTGTCCAAGCCTATCAGAGGTCTTGCGATCGTTCTGTCCACTACTCTGTCCAAGGTATAGAGATTCGATAACGTCTGGGACGCCACTTGCCCCAGGGATTCTCCGGTGGAGATCATGTCTGCGTCTATTCGGTCAGACAGTATATCGGCGGAGCGGTACATCATCCTCTTGCAGACGATGCAGTTGAAGTGTGAGGATATGCCCTCGTTTATAGCCCTATGGATAGGTCTGAAATCTGCGGTATATGCTTCTATACCTGGGTGATGTTCTCTTAACCTTTTAGTCAATTTTTTAACGGTTGATAGCTCTTCTGGATTCACGATAAGATGCAGCAGGACCACCTCGCTTCCTACCTCTGCCATGAGATGTGAAGCTACAGGTGAATCAATGCCCGCCGATAGTAAAATCACGGTCTTCTCTGCCATTATAAGGAAAATACAATAACTATATAAATAATTGAGCTAATGAGGCAAAAGAAACAAAAAGCTTATTAAAGGAGTCCATTTTGAGGGAAAAGATAACGACTATGACAAGGAAACACACCCGATTTGAAAAAGCTAGAATTATAGGCTCCCGCGCACTTCAGATATCGATGGGGGCACCGGCGTTGATCGAGGTTCCTGTGGAGATGCTCGATCCCGTTGATATCGCAATGGACGAGTACGAGAAAGGTGTGATCCCGATCTCAGTAATTAGAGATGAATAATATGACAGACAATGAAAATGAGATGCTAGTTCCAGAAGATACCTACCTTACTTCGGGGATACATATAGGTACACAGCAGAAAAGTGCTTCGATGAAACCGTTCATATTCAAAGTAAGAGACGATGGTTTATACGTACTGGACGTAAGAAAAACCAACAGCAGGATATCCACTGTAGCCAAATTCCTCTCTAGGTACCCCAGCAGAAGGATACTCTTGGTATCCGCCCGTCAGTACGGTAAGAAACCCATAGAAAAGTTTTCAGAGGTTATCGGGACCATGTGTATAGCCGGTAGGTTCATACCAGGTACCTTGACGAATCCATCACTCGGTAATTTCGTAGAACCCGAGGTTATAGTTGTTGTCGATCCTGCAGCCGACAAGCAGGCTCTAAAAGAAGCGGTCAATATCGGTATACCTGTGATCGCCCTGGTAGATACCAATAACAGACTTGAGAACGTAGACCTCGCTATACCGACCAACAACAAAGGTAGAAAAGCTCTAGCTTTGATATTCTGGCTCTTGGCTAGAGGTATTCAAAAACATATCGGTGAGATCGAGAGCTACGACGATTTCGAATTCGATGTTGGAGATTTCGAACAGAGCTTGTAGATAATCAGTATAATCTCACGGTCTCTAGATTCTTAGGCGTTCTAGTTTCTATGCCATATTTTTTGTAAACGGTACTAGCTAGATTGGTACATTTACCTTCTTCTCCGTGACACATTATCACCCTGTTCGGAGACGGCTTCATACCGCTCACGTAATGCAGCAGCTGTATCCTATCACTGTGACCAGAGAACCCTTCGCACGTGTGAACCCTGAGTTTAACCGTGATATCCAGAGATTGACCGTTCTCGGTGAGAGATATATGATCGTACCCCTTCTGGATCCTATCTCCTATGGTTCCAGCTGCCTGATATCCGACGAAAACGATCGCGGATTCAGGGTCATCTCCCCATGCCTTGAAGTATTCGAGTACTGGACCTCCGTTCATCATACCCGCAGTTGCAAGAACTACGGCTGGTTCTGAACTGTCGCAGATTTCCTTTCTCATATCCATGCTGTCGACCTGATGGAATATCGAAGACATGAATGGATTTTCGTCTTCCTGGAAGATCTTTTTCTTCAACTTGTTGTTCAAAAATTCTGGATACGCTGTATGTATGGCGGTAGCTTCCCAGATCATCCCGTCCAGGTAGACGGGTGCTTCCTTGATATCTCCTTTTCTCATAGCTTCTTCTATCACCAGCATGACCTCTTGTGATCTACCCACTGCGAATACGGGGATGAGTACTTTACCCTCGGCATAATCTATGTGCTGGATCAGTATGTCTTTCAACTGCTCCACAGCGTCCAATCTGCTGGGCTGGAGGTCGTTATATCCACCGTAAGTTGATTCTATAACCACGGTTTCTGCCCTGGGAAATCTGTTAACGGCCTGATTGAAGAGCCACGTCTTGTCGTACTTTATGTCACCTGTGAACACCACGTTGTAATCTCCGTCTCCTATGTGCAGGTGGGCTACAGCGGAACCCAGGATGTGACCTGCATTATGCAGTGTAAGTCTGATGTCGGGTGCGATATCCGTGGTTTCACCGTACTCCAGAGGGATAGTATGTTTCACTGCCTCTCTGATATGGCTGGATTTGTAAGGCGGATCCTTTGCTTCACTAACTGATACTTTGATGTAATCCAGCTGAAGTAGTGCCGCCATATCACGTGTTGGTGCTGTACAGTAAACCGGTCCGTCGAAACCGTATTTGTAAAGGGCGGGTATTATACCGCTGTGATCGAGATGTGCATGTGTTAGAATTATCGAATCGATATTGTCAAGAGGGAGTAATTCAGGAGCGTTAAGATAGGGTGTTCCATTATCATCAGACGACACATCGGCTCCACAATCTATCAATATCCTGCTATCTCTGGTGTGAAGTAGAGTACAGGATCTACCCACTTCCCTGTAGCCTCCTAGAGCTGTGATCCGCGCGAAGGTTTCACCCGTTCTGGTGTCACGGTTGATCTTCCTACCGAGTTTTTTTAGGAATTCCTTTCGTTCACCTCTCACCGCTCTTAGATAACTCCGGATGTCCTTGACCGTCTTAGATGGTATCGGCGGCGCCCTGACCACATCGGGTGCCCAACCGGTTTCTCTTTTTATCTCATTCAACACACTCCCCTTCTTACCTATGGCCACCCCTGGTGCCTTTGCCTCGATGGTCACCTCGCCGGTATCTTCTTTGAAGTACATATCGGTGATCTTGGCATCCTCGGATACTATCTCGTTTATCTTCCCCTCGGCCTCTTCCGGTGTATCCAGCAGAGATGGGTCCGGTCTTATCGAGACCCTCCTCTTCAGAGTTTCCGCTAATCTTTTGATCACTTCCGAATCCGTGGTGAACTCGTCTATATCCTTCGTATAGATCACTATCGTTGAACCCTCGAATTCGATATCTGATATCTGTACCGACGATGGGATCACATCATTGACAGCTTTCCTGGCATTCCGTAAAACGTCTTCGACACTCATAAAATTCACTTCTTTACTTTTCTAATAATTACATTGTTGTTACACATACTGATACACTGTTTTTCTATATCTTCCGCGAAACTCTATATCTTTATAGAATTAAATATACTGATTAAATGGGTTTTCATGGTAAACGGATGTTCTTTTCTTCCTTGATACTCTCCATCTTGCTTTGGATCTCTTCATCATCCATTTCACTGTATCCTTCTTCCGTTATTTTTGCGACTCTTATACCGTCTCCAGAAGCTGAATCTCTGCTGCTTGATACCATGAGACATAGGATCGCTAAGTCGATGCCCTCTTCGATTGACATATCTTCCTTGTAATGGTCTTCCAATACTCCGTAAACGAACGGAGATCCTGATCCTTCGGAAACATAGTCATCGGATATGGCACCACCAGCCATGTCCAAGGCGTAAACATGACCTCCTTTATGGTCCACTCCACCTAACAGTAATCCTACATAATAAGGGAGCATCCTTCTTCCGAGAAGCATATTTGAAAGTAATGTTGAAGCCGCCTTCACGGTCATCTTCTTATCTCTTTTAAGCTGATAGAGTTCTGCTTCAGAGCTGAGATATCTCGAAATAACCTGTCCATCCCCTACTAGCCCTGCGATAGTCAAACAAAGGTTGTCGCCTATAGGGAACAATTTGCGGGTCTTTTTGTGAGCTATCATGTGCCCCTTCGTTGCTCTCTTTTCGGTTGCCATCACTACGCCGTCTTTGCAGACAAGTCCTATCGTTGTTGTGCCTTTCTTAACATTTTCATCCATGCTTTCACGCTCGGTCCCAATCTTGATTGGTTTTTACTTTTTAGTAGAGATATGATGGGAATAATCTTTTAGTTAATATCCCCCTAAAAGTTTCTACGATTGATTAAGTATAGGGGTCTTATATAACTCTTTCCTTAGGGTACTCATCGTGCGTTTCAATCCGTATGTACATCGATCTGTGGATAAGGTATCTCTATACCCCTCTTGGCGTACCATTGGAAGACGCCCTTGGTGAGTTGATGCTTGACCGTCCAATAGTCGTCGTTCCTGGTCCACGCTTTGAGTGTGACGTTGATCGCGGAATCACCCAGGTCGTTGACGGTGACAGCAGGTGCTGGATCTTTGAGTATCAGAGGATGTTTATTCATCAGCTCTAGTGCGGTGTCGATGGCTTTGTTCAGGTCTCCCGAGTAACTCAATCCAACTTTAACATCCACTCTTCTTTTTTCTATACGTGAGTAATTGATTATCGGCGAGCCCCAAACGACCTGATTGGGTATGGTGATGTAGGTATTATCTGGAGTCAGTATCTCCGTGGACATCAACCCGACGGACTGTATGTTTCCTTCCAACCCCTTCACTTCGACGTGCTCTCCTTTGTAAAAAGGTCTGATGCTGGCAAGCCAAGCACCTGCTGCAAGATTGTTGAACGTATCTCTTAGACCGAAACCCAGAACGATGCCCACCACTGCAGAGATCCCGATCGTGAGAGAGCCTACATCGAAGCCCAGTGTGGCAGCGGCAATGAGGATCACTGCGATGTACATGATTATACCGAATAGTCGTCCGATAAAAGTTCGCAGAAGATGTGGGATCTTCATCTTTTTTAGTCCCTTCTTCAGTACCGAGACTATTATCTTTACGACTATGACGCCTATAAGAATGATTATAGCAGCGGTTATCGCTTGAATCCAACTTACTCCAGCATACGGTATATTTCGAGTTAGGTCCACGAACATCACCTTGATTATTTTTAAGTAAAGCTTTCAGATATATAAAGCTTAGATACAACGACTTAAATCTTTTAATATGAAAACACTATAAATATGAAAACATTATAGACCTTTATGGTGTTCTGTTGGACATAAGACTCACTTGGACCATAACGATCCTCGTTACCTACGTCATCGGTATCATAATATTCAACCCTCTGCTGGAAAAATTGAGGAACAAAGGGTTCGTGGGCAGGGATATGTACAAGAAGGGGCATCCAAGGATACCCGAGATGGGAGGCATCGGGATCGCTTTCGCCTTCCTGGCGGGCTTCCTTCTTTTAAGTGTTTTCACGGAGATACCATACGTAGCATATCTATCGGTTTTCGTTCTGATGCTTTACTTCCTTTTCGGTCTGCTCGATGACCTTTTGGGCATAGGAGGCATCAAAGACGTGAGCTATAGGAAACTGATCAAAATAGTCATACCCCTCTTCTTCGCTTTTCCTCTGATGAATTTTTCAAGTGATTCCGTGGATATTCCGTACCTTGGCGAACTATATCTAGGTTTTTTTTATCCGTGGATATTCCTGCCTGTCTTCATCATGGTCACCAGCAATCTGATGAACATGTACTCTTATTACAACGGTCAGTCGGCTGGCACCACGGTCATCGTGCTCTTCTTCCTATCGATGAAATTGTACTCACAGGGACATATGGATATCTTCTACATCATAATCCCCTTCCTGGGTGCGACACTGGCTTTCCTGTCGTACAACGTGCAGCCCGCCGGGGTCTTCCCCGGTGACAGCGGTGATATGCTCATGGGGGCGGCTATCGGGATCGTCGGTGTACTGAGCGGGTATGAAGCCTTCGTTTTCATCGCTCTTCTACCTCTAATAATTAATTTCCTGATGGTAGCCGCATGGTTCGTGGAAGCAAGGGGGGACCTGAAGGTGAAATTCGGTGATGTGAGGAAAGATGATACCATCAACCCTCCGAATGCGAAGACGCTGATGTGGTTTTTCCCATCTTATATCCATTTAACAGAGAGACAGACCACGGTGATCATGTATATCTTAGTCCTTATATCTTCATTCACCGCGTGGATACTTTTCTAGTTCTTACATGAAAAGATAAAAAATATATACCTACAGTAGTTCTTATGGCAAAGTTTATTAGTTAATTTCCCAAGGAGTATAATACATGCTGATAATATCTCTGTCGATATTGGTCGCTTTCTTCATAGCACTCATAGTCTCTAAATGGCAGATAGACACATTTTCAGAGGCTGGGTTGATCGGTAAAGACATGCACAAGGATGGTGCTCCAGAGATACCCGAGATGGGGGGTCTGGCAGCCATCGTTGGTTTTATTGTGGGAATATCTTTACTGCTGGGAAGAGGTGAAGAGAACATCAACAACGCTGTTTTCCTGACCGCTATCATAGGTATAATCGGAGCCGGTTTCATCGGCATGGTAGACGATATGGTGAAGATCCGCCAGAGGACGAAAGCAATGCTGCCTTATCTTTTCACACTGCCCTTCGGAATACAGATGATGGGTGAGTCGTTCTCGATCTTCGGCATCCATTTCGATGTTGGATGGGTAATACTGTTGATCGTTCCTTTCGGGGTAACCTGTGCAGCCAACGCATCCAACATGCTCGAAGGGTTCAACGGTCTCGGAGCTGGATTGTCGTTCATCATAGCTACCACGCTGATAATACTGATCTATATGGGGAACGGGGACTCATCCAACTACGGTTTGTATATCCTGTATCCTCTCTTGGGCGCCACCCTTGGGTTCTCGGTTTTCAACCTTTATCCGTCGAGGATCTTTCCTGGCGATACCTTCACGCTCTTCAGCGGTGCTGCTATAGGCTGCGCCGCCATAATCAGCGACCTGATAACGCCTGGTATCATCTTGTTCATCCCCATGATAACGGAATTCTTCCTTAAATTCAGGGGCGGTTTCAAAGCGGAAAATTTTTCCAACGTTAACGAGGAAGGTTATCTCAAGAGCACCCACGATAAGACCGAGAGCATCACTCACTGGATAGTAAAACACATGAATGTAAAAGAATGGCACCTCGTGGCGATCGTGTGGGCCATCGAGGGTGTATTGGCATTATTGATAATCATCCTTTTCGGATTTTTTAACTTCAGTTTCTGATCACCTGTAAAGTGAAGGACCGGGTTTCGTTGTGGACACTTCTTTTTCTTTGACCGGTGCACCACCGAGTGATTGGAAGTGTATGGTTACCCTCATACCTATATTGACTATATTTTGGACGGTGTTGAAGAAATCGGTTCTGTTCAAGTCCTCGTCGTACATGTGCATCTTGACTATCACCGAGTCCGGTATGTTTTCACCGTCCCTCTTGATGTTGTAGATGTTGTGACCCTCTGATAAGATCATCACCAGATTCTTCTCGAAATGTGCTCTCTGATTGGAATTCAACTGTGTTAGGATCTGTTTGTGTTCCTTACTCACTGTAAGTTTGTAAACGACCTCGAGCCTTTTAGGATAATCTTCAGGATTACCGAGAAGTACGATCCTGTCACCGTGTTTTAACTGTATGAGCCATGACAACTGTTTGTGATCGATGATCTCGTATTCCCTATCGTCATCGTCCAGCCATTCCGTTATCTGTTCTTTCATGGGAAGAGATTTGTACTGTGATTAAAAAATCTTTGCATCTAAAACCAATTCCATGATGCCCAAAGTGATAAGCGGGGCAACGACCATCAAGAAATCGTCGTCGATGATGATAGTAGGTTTCTCAGCTGTGACGGCCACGACGGCTCCAACAGCGCTAAAGGCAATCAAAATCGGTAGACTCATCGAAGTCAAAAGTAAATATCCGATCACCGAGATAACGAACCACACAAAGAGAGGTACCCAAGGGTATATGTTCAATTCGTGGTACCTGATCTCTCCGATGATTGGATCTACAATACCCATGCCGAACAGACAGATCACTGCGAGATGCATGGGGAACAGCAGTAGTGCTATGGCTGCAGCCATGGTGGCCCATGCGTAGGCGGCGATCTGTTTACTCTCATAGTCTCTCATACCGAACACGTTCCAGCCCATGTAAAGCCGCAGTGATTCGAAACCAAGGATTATGAGGACAACTACGAGGAAAAGTGAGGGCCTGGAGTATCCAGCCAGCTTTTCCGGTACGAGGTAGTAGAGTAGAAATATCCACGCCATAGAATGGATCAACCTGCGGAAGAGATGCTGTTCATCCACCACGTTCTTTCACCTTCTCGAGGTATTTGCCACGTTCTCTGAGGATTTCCAGCACTTTCACGGCCCTTCCAGTACTGTCGAAGATCGGGATGCCGATTTCGTGAAATCCCTTTCTCCACTTGTCTGCGTTGGCACCTCCGTGGAGGGTGATTACCAATGGTTTGGAAAGTGATGGATATATGGCCGTTATATCCGATATCGATGGATCGTCCAAGTTGATGGCCTTGGATAAACAGAGGAGCACTGCATCCAAATTTGGATCCCCGTCGAGGATCTCGATTGTTCTCAGTAATGTTCGGTTGTCCACTTCGGGGGTTAGATCAATGGGGTTCGTTACCGATCCAAGCGGGCTGACAACTGTTTCTAGTTTTTCTATGGTATCCTGGCTGAGATCCGCGATCGACAGGTCGGAACCGCTCTTCTCGATCAGATCGGATACGATTATACCCATACTTCCCGCACTGGATACTTCTGCGATGTTTCCGCGGGTTAGTGGTTTATAGCAAGACAGTGCTGTAGAGAATTCTACCAGTTCTCTCTCATCTTCCGCTTTTATTATCCCTGCTTGTTTCATCATCCCGTCAAGGAGTTTTCCTGAGGTCTTCGCAATGTTTCCAGTGTGCGATTGAACTGCCTTGGAGCCCCTCTCTGATCTCCCACCTTTCAAAAGGACGATCGGAGAATGAGGTGTGACCTTTTTGGATAATCCGTAGAACCGTCTGCCGTCGGTGAAGGTTTCGATGTAAAAAGCCAACACGGAATCACCTTGCCGTCCAAAATACTCCAAGAGCTCGTTCTCGTCGATATCGACCTTGTTTCCCAGACCTACGAAGGCTCTCAGTCCGACGTGCATCTCATTCAAAGTCTCGAGGAATGGAAGGGCCAGGTATCCACTCTGAGATATGAAAGTTACCATACCCTGTCTTGGTCTTTTGATGATATCTTCCGAGACGAAGAAGGTGTCCAGTCCGCTTATATTGTCCAGGATCCCCATGGTGTTGGGACCAAGGACACGGATATCGCTGTTCTCTATAATAGATGCGAGTTCTCTTTCCATCTCCGCCCCCTCTTTCCCTCCTTCACGGAAACCGCTGGATTGGATGATGGCTGACCGGACGCCTTTGTCGATCACCTTCTCCATCACACCTAGGACTTTGTTTGCCGGCAGACTGACGATAGCTAGATCTGGAATCCGTGGTAAATCTTCGATATCTCTATAGAAATTTTCTCTGTCCGTGGGCTTGGGGTTAACCGCGTAGACTTCTGTGCCCATCCTCTTAAGGTTCCTGAAAACGGTGCTGCCGATAGAATTCTCATTAGATAAGGAAACACCGAATACGACTGCGCTCTCGGGCTCTAACATGGTCTTCAGGTCTGAGGAACTCATCTTCTTCAACGTCGGAGTTATTGTTTCAGGGATATATAACGTTTGATAAAAAAAATGAAAGTTACGGAAAAGGTTTAGATCATCCACTTACGCTTCTTCGATCCTGTCGTGCTCTTCTCTCAGATCTATCACACGCTTGGCCTTGCCGACGGTCCTGGGCAGCTTGCCCGGTTCCAGAAGTTCGACGTCCGCTCGGATGTTCAATATCGCGGTGATGTTCTCCTGTGCCCTCTTGAGCAGGTCCTTTTCGTCGAATTTATCCGATTCGTAGTAATCCTTGTCGATCTCCACTTTTACGTACAATTTATCGAGAACGTCCCTATCCACAATGATCTGGTAGTGTTCTCCGATGCCTTCGGTCTCCAGCAGTGCGGCTTCTATCTGGCTCGGGAAGACGTTCACTCCGCCGACTATCAGCATGTCGTCACTTCTTCCCTTGATGCGCATTATACGCGGGTGCTCTCTACCGCACTCGCACTCTTCGTAGTTGACCACGGCGATATCTTTCGTCCTGTATCTGAGCAAAGGCATGGCCTCTCTGGAGAGCATGGTGAAGACCAGTTCTCCTTTCTCTCCTTCAGGCAGGACTTCTCCGGTAGCTGGATTGATGGTCTCTACCAGGAACTCGTCGCTCCAGATGTGGAGACCCTTCTGTTTTGGACACTCGACTGCTACACCGGGTCCGTAGAGTTCGCTCATGCCGTAGACGTCGTGAGCTCTGAGACCCATGGATTCCTGTATGCTATGTCTAGCTTCGTCGCTCCAAGGTTCGGCTCCGAACATACCTATCTTGAGGTTGAAATCCTTCAAGGGGTCGTATCCGTACTTCTTGGATGCCTCTGAAAGGTAAATGGCATAAGAAGGTGTGCAGGAAAGCACGGTTGTCTGGAAGTCGTACATCATCTTGATCTGCTTCTTTGTATTTCCCGTACTGGTGGGTATTATGGAAGCACCCAGGACTTCCGCACCCTGGTGGAATCCCAGGCCGCCGGTGAAAAGACCGTATCCGTAGGCGTTCTGGACAATATCTCCGGGTTTCGTCCCGGCTGCGCTGTATGTCCTAGCCATAAGGTCCCCCCAGGTCTCCATGTCATTGCGTGTGTAAGACACCACGGTGGGTGTTCCGGTTGTCCCGCTTGATGCATGGAACCGTATCACTTTTTCCCTGGGCACCGCTAATATCCCGTAGGGATAATGATCTCTTAAATCATCTTTGACCGTGAAAGGTATCTTGTGAACATCTTCTAAACTTTTTATATCGTCGGGTGTGATCCCTTCCTCTTTGAATATTCTTTTGTACATGGGTACGTTCTCGTAGGCATAACGTACCATCTTCATCATCTTCTCTTCCTGCAGTTCTCTTATATCTTCCAGTTTCATCATCTGAGCTTTTTCGTTGTACATTTTTTTCACCTGGATATTGGTTGTTATAATCTTAAGGTATCATATAGAAAAGTGATTATAAGTCTTTCGAATGGTTAAAGTTAAAAAAAAATAAAAATTAATAAAAAAAGGATAATTGGAAAGGGGTTTACATTGCTATACCAGGAGATGGTGGTGGATTTATACCCGGGTTTCCATTATAAACCTTTCCCATACTTATTGGTTCACTTTTAATTTCCGGTTCTTCTGGATTTGGATATGGGTCAATATCTTGCTCCGGTCTTTCAATATCTTCATCCGGTTCAATTGCAGCGGTGGACAGACTCGTCCACATTACGGATACTGTAAAGATCGCAACCAAAGTCAAAACAGCAAGCCCAACATTCCTTACGTTTCTTTCGTTTTTCTTTCTCATCTTTTTCACCTTTTTATATTACTTAACTATCCCTTAAGATTATATATATACATATAGAGCATTTCAAATCTCGATTCGAGATATAGAACGGTTCAATTGTGCTGAATGTCGAAGTACTGGAAAAGAAAAAAAGTAAATTATTTTTGATATTTCATCGAAGAACGGATCTTTTCTACTATTCCTGCTATCTTGCTGCGGTGTTCGTTTTCTTTGATCTTCTTATCCTCTATACCAAAGGTATAGATCGGGGATTTACCGGAACATTCTTTCAACTGACGATATACCTTCTCAAGCTCTCCGCCTCCAGATGTGCAGTAGAATACTACTTCAGGCAGCTTATTTCCGTATCGATTGAGATATGTCCGGACCGCAGGTGTGATAGACCCAGCCCAGACAGGAGTGCCGATTATGACGAGGTCGTACATGGAGGGATCGTGCTTTATCCCCCCGATCTCAGTTTCCTTTTCCTTCAACGCGTGATATCCTGCCCGGATAAAGCCGATCAGTGGAGTTTTTCTGTTTTTCTTATCGATGATCCTCTCGGTATCGGCTTCCAGGTGCTTGGCCAATGCCCTACCGACCTTCTCTGTGTTTCCGGTTCTTGAATAATACACTACTAGCGTTTTCATGATATCTCCGTACATTCCAACTCGTTAAAAATATCTTCGATGAACTTATCGCCCGCTGCGGTTTTACTCTCCCACCTGATCCCGCTGGTCGTCCTGGAGTGAGTGGAGTCGTCTTTCACTTGCTCCACGTCGAATTTGATGATAGACATGTGTTCGTTGCAGTCCATCTGTTCCTTCATAACTTTCGCCGTGCCGTAGATCGACACGTTCACATCACCCTTCTCGCACATGCAGATCATGGCTTTTCCGGTTTCTTCGATGTTCTTGGTTCCATCGTGTCTTTTCGCCATCCCCATCAGTATGGTATTACGGTCTTTAGCCCATGCAAGATGTATCGGGGTCGTGTTCGGTCTTCCCTCTTCGGATACAGTGGCTACTATAACCGTTGGAATCTTTGATCTGAGTAATCTGTATGCTTCCTCCGGCAAGCTGCTACCTAGTATTTCCGACATGGTGGGTGATGTTTTCTAAAGGATATATTTTTTCCTTTGAATTGATATCGATTTATTCTTATGATAAAGACCACAAAGTATAAGTAAGTATACCAGGTATACCTTATCACATGGTAAAAACTATAAAAGTGAGCGAAAGAGTCCATGACCTCCTCGACGAATTCAAGAAGAAGCACGGTTTATCCACCTATAAAGAAGCAGTAGAAACAGCTGTGATGGAGGCCGAAGGGGTATTGGACGATTCCGGTTCTATCGTATCCACCATGGATGTCTTAGGAGGTCAGCCAAGGATAAAAGATACAAGGATTGGTATACTAAATATAAATAGATGGTATTTTGAAGAAGGATTATCCGTGAAGGAGATATGCGATCATTACTATGTTGAAAAAGAAGGGGTGGAAGCTGCCGTTAAGTATATCGAAGAAAATCCAGAACATATCCAGCAGTTAAAAAGGGAAATCCAGATAAAAGAAAAGATATCGATGGAGACGGCCAAAGAAAGGATGAAGGAGATCGTTTGATGAGGATATGTCTGGATGAGAACGTACCAGAACATGTACTAATTCGACTAAGATCACATGGTCACGATGTAGCCTTGGCAAGAGAAGAAGCAGGAACAGGCGCTACTGATATCGAATTATTGAAATTATGTACTCAGGAAGAAAGAGTCTTACTCACAAACGATAACGATTTTGATATTCTGCATGGGAATTACCACCATGAAGGGATTTTAAGGTACTCTATTAATCAGCCGACAAAAGAGGGATGGAAGAAATTGATAGAAGGGATCGAACTGATCGAGGAGCATATGTCCATGAAAAACGAACTACAATGGCCTATGCAGTGGTGGGAAAGTTTTAATGGATGAATTAACAGAAGGCATAGGAAGTGTATATTTGCATGGGTGGATAGTTAAAATATACCTGAGAACAGGGGTATCAACACCAATACGATGGGTATCGAAACCACCGTGGTCCATGTTACGGATAGCGCCGTTCCCTTTGCGTTCAAACCGTACGAGATCAGGAACATGTTCGTACTGGTAATCGGCAGGACGGAGTTGATCACTATCACGGCGAACCAAGAACCTGGTATCAGTCCAAGGAGCAGGATAGGGGCGAATACTAATGTGGTGATGATCGGAGTGTACAACATGGTGGTCAGGAATGCGTTCCTACCAACCGACCAATGGAACTTCCTCTCTTCGCTTTCTTCTGGCGGTAAGAACATCTTCTTCATCTCGTCGAATTGGAGGTCTTTCGGATGTATCCCTGCTCCTGCATAGTACAGACCGGCTGGGATAGTAAGAGCGGTGATGAAGTAGAGGACCGTTCCACCGTCACCGAGGTCAGCCATCGTGATACCGGTTTGATGATGTATTATTATAGCCGCTATTACGAACGATAATAGGTACCATGGATATATTCTAAGAAACAAAGGTAAAGGTGAACCATCTTCGCGTATATTCTTGGTTTCATGCTTGTGCATCACCGAAAGTATGTAGGGGAGAACAGCGAAAAGACCTATACCGACGAGGCTTATGTAGATACCTGCGGGTACGGTCCATCCTTCGATGGCCAGAAGAGCACCTCCGACGAATGCGGCGCTCCTTCCTTGGTTCGTGAGTACGGTTTTTATGAACGTTCTTTTCTTCATCCCCGTGAGTTCTAGTTCTTTGGCTTCGATGTGACCCAGGATGTAGGCGAGCATGTACATGAAAAATAAAACACCAAAAGTTATGCCCGCGAATGTGATCTCGCTCTTCCCGAAATCGATATTGATAAATATCCTGAATAGAAGGAGTGGTATGAACACGAATAAAAGAACGAGACCTATCTTTTTCATTATGACGTCGATGCGGTCTCGACCGAATGTTTTTCCTAGGAAGTAAGTCACGACTAGACCTACGATTATCCAGGGGAGCGTGTACAACCCGCTGATGTACGGTAATATAGTACCTAGTATACTGATTAAAGCCATATGCAGGTCAAATAGGAAACATTATTTAAAAAGTTCGTTCGTGTAGTTGTTGGTAATAAGTATTGAAGTAAAATACATAGACTGCTTTCTAACTATATACTAAATAAGCGTTCCAACAGTATAATTTCCGAAAATATAATAAACAGGAGGTAGACTGCCTCCTCGATGTCCTCTGAAACTCGGTCTCTCGATGCTCTCTTTGACCCGGAATCAGTAGCCGTTATAGGTGCTTCTCATACCAAGGGGAAGGTGGGGCATATTTTGGCATCCAATATCCTTAAATCGGATTACGACGGGGATGTTTATTTGGTCAACCCAAAAGGTGGAGAGATACTCGGTGAGAAGGTTTACGAAAATATAAGCGACCTACCGGACGGGATCGATCTTACATGCATAGTGATACCGGCAAAATACGTCGAGGACGCCGTTAGGGAGTGTGGGGAGAAGGATTTCAAACATCTGATCATCATATCATCCGGATTCTCTGAAATAGGGAACACGGATATGGAAAGAGCCGTTGTAGATGAAGCCGAGAAACACGGCATGAGGGTTTTAGGACCTAACGTTTTCGGTATCTACTCGGCCAAGGCAGACCTGAACGCCACCTTCGGTCCTGAGAAGATCAAGAAAGGGAAGATAGCTCTCATCTCTCAGAGCGGTGCACTCGGAATCGCCATGATCGGAAAGACGGCGGAGCAGTACCTCGGTCTTTCTACCATCGTAAGCGTGGGGAACAAATCCGATGTCGATGATATGGACCTGCTGGAATATCTCTCCGAAGACGATGATAGCGAGGTCATCATGATATACATGGAGGGACTGCCCAACGGTAGAGAATTTTTAAAGAAGGTAGATGAGATGCCGCCGGAGAAGGCCATCGTTGTTATAAAAGCCGGCAGGTCCGAGAAGGGTGCTACCGCGGTCGCATCTCACACCGGTTCTCTGGCAGGTAGCGACAAGATATTCAGCGCTGCGTTCGAGCAAGCCGGGATCTGCAGGGCTACGAATCTAAGAGAGGCATTCGACTGGTCGAGGGTATTCGCATCCAATAAGCTGCCGGAAAGAGAGAACACGGTGGTTATCACGAACGGCGGTGGTATCGGTGTGCTCAGTGCTGACGCAGCCGAACTCTACGGCGTGAACCTCCTGGACGATCAGACTTTCCTGAAAGAAAAGTTCGAGGACGCCATACCGTCTTTCGGGTCGACGAAGAACCCGATAGATCTCACCGGTCAGGCGGGTAGGGAGGAATACAAAAGGGCGATGGAAGCCGCACTGGAGAGCGACGAGATCGGTTCAGTGGTGGGGCTTTACTGCGAAACCGGTGTTTCAGATCCCCTTGAGACATCTAGGGCGTTAAAAGAGATATTCGATAAATACAAAGACAAAAAGCCCATGGTTTTCACTTTTACGGGTGGAGAGTTCGTTGACGAGTGTGTCGAGTGGTTGAGGAAGAACAAAGTCCCGGCTTTTACGGACACCTACGAAGCCATGTCCGCAATGGGAGCGTTGTTCAGAAGGAAGGAATACTTGGAGAAGAAGAAGGAGATGGAGGATATGGAGGAACCTGATATCGACATAGACAGGATCCAGAAGGTGGTGGATAAGGTGAGGGGGCAAAACAGATTGAACCTCCTGGAGAGCGAGGGGAGGGAGATAATGGACGCCGCGGGGGTTTCCATGGCGAAGGGGAGAGTGGTCAACAGTCTGGAAGAATGCGTTGATGCGGCGGAAGAGATAGGCTACCCCGTCGTGCTTAAAGTGGTTTCAGAAGATATAATCCATAAGACCGATGCAGGCGGCCTAGCTTTGAACCTAGAGAACGAAAAAGAGGTCGTAGATGCATACCAGGCGATCTATTCAAGCTGTAAAAGTAAATATCCCAAGGCGAGGATCAGGGGCATCTCGGTGGCTGAGATGTTGGAGGGGGGGGAGGAGACCATCGTAGGCGGCACGACGGACCCGTCCTTCGGACCAGTGGTCATGTTCGGCCTCGGAGGAGTCTATGTAGAGATATTGAAGGACGTTCAGTTCCGCGTGGCACCTATATCTAAAAGGGAGGCGAGCAGGATGATGGGAGAGATAAACTCGTTCCCGGTGTTAGTAGGGGCTAGGGGGCAGAAGAGGAAGGACCTGAACGCACTAGCAGATGTTATATACCGTGTTTCATTTTTGATGGATAAGATAGAGGCTATCTTAGAGATAGATCTTAACCCGATAAAGGCTTTCGAACAAGGTAAAGGATGCAAAGCCGTTGATGTTGCAATCACACTTAAAAGAGAGGTGGAAGAAAAATGAAGAATATTATTATATCGTCGACCGAAGCGGACGCTGGAAAGACCACGGTAGGAATGGCTATAGCGATGTGTTCCGACAAGAAATTCAACTACTTCAAACCCTTCGGAGACAGACCGATCTACAAGAAGAAGAGGCTGATAGATTACGACGCGAAGCTGTTCAAGAACGTTCTAAAATTGGATATGGACTACGAGAAATTCTGCATAGGATTCGACCATTCCAAGATCAAGTACGCATACGACGAAAAGACTATAGAAGATAAACTGACGGAAAGGATCGAGGAACTGAGCCAGGGAAAGGACGGAGTGATCATCGAGACGGGAGAGGACTGGAGGTTCGGCTCTTCGGTGTCATTGGACCCCGCGTCTTTGTATAAAATATTGGATGCTGAGATCGTGCTTGTAGCGGCGGGTTCACGGACGAACATCGTGGATGATCTGACGGCGGCAGCAAGGTACTTCGACGCCCTTGACATACCGATCAAGGGAGTAGTGTTGAACAAAGTTGAGTCGGAAGAAGACATCAAGAATTTTGCGCTGAAGGATATCGAATCTATGGGATTGGACGTTCTGGGTATCATCCCCGAGATAACGGATTTTAAATTGACCAGAGTGAGTTTTATCAACGACATGCTGTTCGGAAAGGTCGTCGCCGGTGAAGTTGGGTTGGAGAACATAGTGGAGAACATCTTCGTGGGTGCGCTGAGCGTCGACGAGATGGTGAGGAACCCGCACTTCCACGAGAAGAGAAAATTGATCGTGACCGGAGGAGACAGGTCCGACGTTGTACTCGCATCCCTCGAGGAGGGCACGGCAGGGATCGTATTGACCAACGATATCATCCCTCCGAACAACATCATATCTAAAGCTGACGGGGTCGGCATCCCGCTGATATCCGTACCGCTGGACACCTTCGAAGCGGCACAACGAATCGAGAGGATGGACAGGATAACCACCATCGAGGACGACTTCAAGATAGACAAGATCAAAGAGATCATCACGAAGAAGCTGGATGTTGACTTGTTAAAAGTTTGATTTAAAGTCAACGACACGGCTTTTTGAACTTATGGGGGGATTGGAGTAATTCCCCCTACTCACAAAATGAATTTTGTTCTTTTGTAGGGTCGTTGACTTCTAACAAGAAAGGTCGCTCTTTCTTGTGAATCTCAGAATTATGTAATAATTCTAGGTTAGTTGGAACAGTGTTCCACTATAAATGAAAAAAATTTGAATCACAGAAGGATAATCGATACCTATTCAAATAATGCACAGCCCGCCAGCGGGTGGGTGTAGCGGACGTGTGTACCGTCGCTCCAGTTCTCGTAAACTACATTGGTGCCGTTTATCCCGAACTCGTTCGGGAAAGTATTGGAATTAGAAATTCCAATGTTAGAGGAATTCATTCCTCTACTCGAAGGAAAACTTATGAGTTTTCCTGTAAACTTAGAGAGCTCTGCTCGACAAGTATCTGGAAAGGCGATAGGCTTTCCTGTAGACATTTCAGTAACCATGTTACTGATGTCATAGGAATCATTGATTCCTATTTAGTAGAAATTTTGAATTCCTACGATCACATGAAATCCCATTGATTTCATGTTAGAGGTAGCGGATCTTCGTGCTGTAGTTGGCTTTTCCTACCCTTCGTCCATCTACACTGGAATGTTTGACATTCCACCTCTCACTCGGTCATAGACCTCGTGACATTGCATAGCTGTAGGAGTAAACGTCGGAAGGTGTAGGTTCTCCCTGTGCTGGCGGTGTTCCGATAGTTGCCAGCCGGTTCACCTTCTCGCCGTTCAGGAAGGTCGAGAGATAGCGGTAATCCGTCTTAGAGATAAGTGCACCAAAAAATATCGGTAATCGACCCAAAAATTTAATTCCTATCTACTTATTATTATTGACGATGAAGCAGATACCAGCAGGTAAATCGATAAGGAGCGACTTCGGTGGAAAAACATCATTCAGTGATTTTATTTCTGAAATTCAGCAAAAAGAGTTGGACGGATATTTACACGTTAGTCTAGCAAAGACTGATAGTAGATACGTAGGTAAATTGTTCTTTGCAGAGGGTAACGTGATTGCGGCAGTTCATCAAGGAAGAGAGGAACTTGAAGGAAAAAATGCAGTTAAAAAATTGGTAGAGAACGCGATAAACCCTGACAGTTTATTGGAATTACATTCTTATTCCTACAGATCATCGTCAATCTCCATAGAGCATATATTATCTGACAAAGAGGATTGGTGGTTGGATGAGGAGATTAACATTGAACTGGAGATCAAAAGAGCGAGCAGCAAGAAAGGTAGGAAAGGGGAAGAGGAAAAATCAGTTTCCAGTGTTGATGTAGATATTGAAGATAAGGATTATTATGCCGACGATGTCTTCGAAGAAGAATTCGACATAGATATGAGTGATTTCGGGAAGATGGAGAAGATACCGGCTGCGGTTTCACCCCTCAAAGAGGGGGAGGACATAGTGGAGAGAGCGGAAAGAAGAGTCCAGAAGATCCGAGAGGGAAAACAGGAGCAGGAATTGGAAAGATTAAAAGAGGAAATTAAGAGAAGAAAACAGGAACTCGATCGAAGAGAAAAACAGGTGCAGGAAAGGATCGATAAGATCAAGGAAAAGGAAGAAGAACTGAAAGATAAAGCCTCACAGGTCAGAGAGGAGATGCAGAACGTAAAGGACCTCTGGACAGATCTAAGGAGGGAAAGTAGGAGCCTCACATCCGCAAAGGAAGGGATCGAAGAGAAGATAAGCGAGCAGATGAGGAGAGAAGAAGAACTCTTCGAAAAGGAGAATAAACTAGAGGAAAAGGGAGACCAGCTCTCAGAATGGGAGAAGGACATCAAAGCCCGCTCATCTAAACTAGGTAAGATGGAAGAAGAACTCAGCAGCTGGCAAAGAGAACTTTCCAGGAAGGAAAAAAGATTGGATTCCATGGAAAATGAAGTTGAAAGTAGGGAGGAAGAAGTCTTCGACAAGGAACATGCACTCGATGAAAGAGAAAGCGAGGTATCGGAGATCGAAGAACGGATCGAAGATAAAGAAAAGCAGATCGATAAGGTAAAGGATAGTCTTGATAAAAGGAGAAGAGAACTCAAACTCAAAGAAGACGAGTTGGATATGAAAGAAGAGAACATCCAGAATAGGGAGGAAAAACTCTCAGAGGAAAAGGAAAAAGTCGAAGAACTCAAACACGGTCTGAAAGAGGACCGCGAATCCCTGCGTGAGATGAAGAGCAGATTGAGGAGCAGAGAAAAAGAACTCAATCAAAGAGAAGCGGAAATAGATGAAAGGGAAAAGAAGGTAGAGTCCAAAGAAGAAGAATTGAAGGAGAGAAAGGATAACCTCGAAAGGAAAGCCATCGATCTAAACGAAAGGGATCTGGAATTGAACAAATGGGACGCTGACCTCAACGAAAAGGCCGATAGGGTCCTTTCCGCAAAAGAAGATCTAGACGAGAGAGAAAAACAATTAGAGGACATGAAAGAAGAACTTGAGATCAAGGAAGAAAACCTAGAAAGAAAAGAGAAAGAGCTAGAAGAAAGAAAAGATGAACTAGAGCAGAAGTACAAGGATAGAGAGGAAGAATTAGACGATAAAGAAGACGAATTAGCTGAGATGAAAAGAAAATTGTCCGGTAGAAAGGGTGCACTTTCTAGAAAGGAAAATATCCTAGAGGAAAAGGAAGTGGAAATAAAAGAAAAATATGATCAACTGGGCGAGAGAGAAAAAGAGATCGAGCAAGAAGAACAAGAAATAGAAGATATAAAACAAGAACTCGAAGAGGAAAGAGCCGAACTGGCAAAACATAGGATGGAAATCGAAGAAGAAAGGGAAGAGATGGAGGAAGGACTCCAGGAAAAACTGAAGGAAGTCGAAGAAGAACGAAACGATCTGCAGAGCGAAAAACAAGAACTAGAAAATAAAACCCAGAAAGTAAAAGATGAGCTGGAGAAATTGATGGACGAAAAGGACGATTTGGAAGATAAAAGGTCAGAAATAGAAGAAAAGAAAAATAAACTCGAAAACAGGGAAGAAAAAATCGTCTCCTTGGAAGAAAACTTGGAGGAAAAGGGAAAGGAACTCGATGATAGAGAAAAGGATATCGAGAAGAGGGAAAAACGTCTAGAGAAGAGGGAGGAACAGGTGGAGGAGAAAGAAGAACTTTTCAATGAAAAACAAAAATCTTTGAAATCCATAAGAGAAGGTCTGGACGAGATTTAATTATCCATTCGGACACGTTAAGTATCTAAATTAAATCCAGCTTAGAAACGGTTTCTCCTATCCTCTTCAAAGCTTCCTTTATATTTTCTCTAGAGTTTGCAAAGGATAATCTAAGATGATTCTCACCGACGTCACCGAATGCAGCCCCCGGCGTCGTAGCGACTTTTGCCTCCTCGAGAAGCATCATCGAAAGTTCCATGCTGGATATATCGAAATCATAACCAGGGAATGAATAAAATGTCGCATTAGGTTTAACACAGTGGAATCCATCAATTTTGTTAAGACCGTCTACTATAACGTCCCTACGTTTCCTGTAAGATTCTACCATCTTTTGTACCTCAGGATCACCTTCGCGTAAAGCTACAATCCCAGCTTTTTGGACGAAGGAAGTTGCACATGTAATAGAATGTGTTTGGATCTTAAGGATATCCTCTAGAAGCTTTTCATCACAGACTATCCATCCCAATCTCCAGCCGGTCATGGCGTATGATTTTGAGAAGCCGCTGATCGTGATCGTTCTCTCCCTCATACCGTCTAATGACCCGATCGATATGTGTTCACCTTCGAATATCAGGCTCTCGTAAATCTCATCGCTTATCACGGTAAGGTCGTTGTCCACGGCTATATCTGCTATCCCTTTCATATCATCTTTACTCAGCGTTGTACCCGTTGGATTCGAAGGTGTATTCAACAACAGCACTTCGGTTCTAGATGATATTGAGTCCTGTAATAGATCCATCTCGATAGAATATTTGTTCTCTTCATCAAGCGGCACGGTTTTTGGTATGCCGTCAGCGAACTTGATCATGGGTCTGTAAGATACCCAGGCGGGGTCCATAACAACGGCCTCCGCACCGTCGTCTAGATGCGCCAAAATCGACATGAAAAGTGCCATCTTAGCAGGCGTAACCAGTACATTCTCTTCGTCAAAATCTAATTTGTTTTTTTGTTTGATCCTCTTTGAAATTTCTGCTCTAAGTTCAGATATACCTTGTGGATTGGTGTAATGTGTGAACCCCTCTTTCATCGCACGTGATGCAGCATCGATGATAAAATCCGGTGTCGTAAAATCGGGTTCACCAACTGCCAAAGAGATGACCTCGTCGCCTTCTTCTCCCATCTTAGCAGCCAGCTTCGATATCCTCATGGTCTCCGAAAAGCTAACATCGAGCATTCTTTTTACGGTCATTCTTTACAGACTCCTACATCTTATTTATCCGATACAACTACACATATAGCGTTATAATAATCAGTGCCAAGATTATTCTACCCAATAAGTTCAGACATTATCGCTTTTTGGGCATGCAGTCTATTCTCAGCTTGGTCGAATATAACCGAGTTAGGTCCATCCATGACCTCGCCGGTGATCTCTAAACCCCTGTGAGCCGGTAAACAGTGCATGACTACGGCGTCATCCTTTGCTTTAGAAAGCAGTCCTTGGTTGATCTGGTAGGGCAAGAATATCTTCTTGATCTCCTCTTCCTTTTTTTCATCCCCCATGGATATCCATACATCGGTATACAGAACATCCGCGTCTATAACCGCTTTGTTTGGATCATGGCTCACATCGATCTCGGTTCCATCCTCTTCAGCTAATTCTTTAGCTTTCTCCAAGATATCCATATTCGGTCCGTAACCCTCGGGAGTGCATGCGATCATATCCATCCCGACGGCCGCACAGCCCAATAGTAACGAATTGCAAACGTTGTTTCCATCACCAAGGTAGACGAGTTTGTTATTGAAATCACTTTTATGTTCTCTGATAGTCATCAGGTCTGCAACTATCTGGCAGGGATGCTCTATATCGTCAAGACCGTTAATAACGGGTACTGAGGCGTTATTGGCAAGTTCCATCATCATATCGTGTTTGAAGGCCCTGTACATGATCCCGTCAACGTACCTGCTGAGGACCTTGGATGTATCAGCTATGGTCTCACCTCTGCCCAACTGCATATCTTTGGGACTTAGATAAAGAGCGTGTCCGCCGAGCTGGGTCGTCCCCACTTCAAAGCTTATCCTGGTTCTAGTGCTCGGTTTTTCAAATATCATAGCCAAGCTTTTTCCTTTGAGGGGGTGATACGGCTCTCCGTTTTTGTGTTTCTTCTTTATCTCTCCCGCTATCCTCAATATCTCCTTGATATCGTCTTTGATATCCATGATCGAAATCAGATGTTTTGTCATTTTATCACTCATCCATTAGATTATTATTCATACTCAATTCATTCGTATTTACCATCGGTCAATCTAGACATGAGGTTGATATATAATTTACTTGTCTTTTCTACCATATCTTCAGGTAAAGATGGTATAGGCGGCTCATCAGAACCTTCTTTCCTCGCTTCCATCAATTCTTGGTGATAACCGATATCTCTATAATACTGCCTCACGAACTCCTTGCTTTTTTCAACAAAATTTCCATTTTTATATTCGTCTATTTCCCAGAACCTGTCTTCATCTGCTGTTGCGAAGGTATCTACTACCATCATATCCCTGTCGTGATCCATGGCGAATTCTTTCTTACCATCGACATGCAGTAATCCGTTCTTCTCTACGTTTTTTTCTATTATCTTGTCTATCTTCAAAACCGCATCCTTGATCTCTAAAAATTCGTTTTCAGTAAGTCCGGATATTTCCAATGCTTCCTCATTCGATAGGTGCCTATCGTAGTCTTCTAATTTGGTCGTTACTTCGAAGAAAGGCTCAGGTAGTCTATCACCGTATCCGGGCATCGAGTCGAATCCAAAGTCCTTGTAATCAACCTCACCGTTCTTGAATCGGTCATGCAGAGAACCGGCTACAAAGTAACGGCAGATGAACTCTAGAGGTATCAGATAATTCGTCGTATCTTCATCGATCTTGGAATAATCGTGGATAACATCCACTTTATTTACTACCATATTTTGATCATCCGGGATGCCATAAAAATGTGTCTTTATCCTGAGGTCACTCTCGATCCTTTCAAACCAGTAGGAAGATGTTTTACACAGGGTCTCTCCTTTCCTCGGTATATCGTTGGGGATGACCTTATCAAAGACAGATATGTTGTCCGTGAAGAAGAATTCGAGGTGGTCGTCTCCTATGTCGTACACTTCCTTTACTTTACCTTTCCTTATCAGTTTTTTCATTGGGCACACACAGTAATTTTCGGACAGATGTAGAATGTATTTAATATTTGTGTTCTAGCAAAATGCATATGTCTGGAGTCTAAATTAAATCGTTGCATCAAATGTAGGATCATCGACCGTCGTTTAGATATTTTTTTGCTTTCTTCAAGAGATTTTTTGCATTCATAAAGGTAAGGTTGATCAATGCTTCATCGTATGGTAGCCAGGTAAATCCTTGGTGCTCTCTAGATATGTTTATCTTCCCCTTGCATGTTCTTCCCAAGAAAAATATGACTTTTTTATGTGAGAGTTCTCTGCCCTTGTGGTAAAAATAATCTATTTCCTCTTTGAACCCGTCTTCAAGCTCAACTTCATCCTCGTTAACCCCGGTTTCTTCAGTGAGTTCTCTCAAAGCCGTTTCTGTCTCTGATTCTCCATTTTCGACGTGACCCTTCGGGAAATCCCAATGTCCGGCTGGATAGTGCAAGAGTAGATATTCTCTTTTGCCGTCTTCTCGATATAAAAGTACCCCTGCTGATCTCTCTTCCATCATGTTATCATTCTATTATATTTACCAAAGCCAATTATGCAATGTATTTATAGTTTACACAAAATTGATCGCCTACCTTAATAAATTTAACTAATAGAACAGCAAGATGATCATCAAAAAGAACAATGATGACAGATATATTATAAATATCAGATTTTCTTCATATTCTTCTTTGTTTATAAGGTAGAATTCTAAAACCCCCAGCAGAGCAAGGGGTGCTAAGAATACTACATCTTGAAGGATGAAATAACATGATAGATATGTTATTATGAAGGAGATCCCGATCACGATCTTAGACCGTTTCAGGCCAATCAATCCAGGCAGTGTTGATATACCCGCTTCCTTGTCTCCTTCATAATCTTTTATGTCGATGAAATTAAGTGCCATCGTGAAGCCTAACATTAATATTAAAACCACTTTTACCGGGAACGTCAACAAAGAATAATTGACGAACCAGTATCCCGCGATTATCAAGACCAAAGAATTAAAAGATATGATAGCCTTTGATAAAACGGGAACTTTTTTAAGACGGAAAGGCGGTGCGGAATAGAGGAAATAACCTGCCATATATGTAATAATCAAAAATAGGAATACCACACTGACAAGATATGCATATATTAATGCAACGAACAATAAAATCCATGATAATTTTTTGTAGGTTATAAGAGGGATATCACCTTTTATCAAGGGTCGTTCCTCATTCGTGACGGTATCTATAGGGATGTCTTCTAGGTTATTTATAAAAACTGAATAAAGCCATGTTAAGGCTATAGATATGACGATGATAAAAAAAGTTGGAATATGGTAGTGAACGGATATAGTCCTCTCCGTGAATGTATATGCCAAAACGATCCCCAAAAAGAACATCGATTCATAATGTATCAATCGGTAGGGTCGTATATCCTTTATTATGGATTTTAAATATGTCTTATTATATAGGAAGAATATCACGGTTCCAAGAATAAATATAATTATAAAAAATGACTGAGTCAATACGCGTGTAGAATGTGCTACTAGATTCAATCCAAGTTGACGCGCGACGTACATCAAAAGTGAGGGAAAGGCGATCATCTCCCAAAATATTATGGTGTATAAAAACAGTGTGAAAACAGCACTTTTTAACAGATTTGAAGACGATATATACAGGTATGAAAATCCAAGTATCAGAATTATTAGTATCTCTATTTTCATACCTATAGTTACACCGTAGGATTGCGGGCTAAATTGTCCAAAGTAGGTCAGATATCTGGTTAACGTATTTGATAGGTCTCCTTCGATTATATATCCAATATTGATTCCGGGATTTCCTGTTATCGATCTTATTGTGAAGTCAACTATAGGTGCAACATTAAGAATTATGAACGTGGGCAGCACGATCTTCAATATCTTTATTACCGGTTTGTCAAGCGCTACGTAGAACAGCAAAGTTATGCCGAATGCTAGTGCCAAATAACTAGAAAAAAAATGTATCAAATTGCCTATATTAAAAATCGCACTTAGATCATAGAAATGTAGATACAGAGATGCTTCTAAAAAATTTCTTATTGAAACAGCGAAGAAGAATGATAAGAAAAAATAAAGGACCGGTGTTTTGGAGTCTTCTATGCTTTTTATCTTTCTCTTGAGCAATTCTTCGATTTTACTTTTTGTTGTTTTTTCTCTCCCGCCCTCTTTCTCTATCATTTCTATTTCGAGGTCATCATCCATTATGTTTATCATGGAGTTGGGGTTATTATTATTTTCGGAGTGGTTGGCTTGATAGATCATTTGCCAAAATCCATTTTATGGTCTAGTATATTATATGATATTCCTTCATGTGTTTCTCCAAATAAATTATATATACGTTAAATCACTCACCTGAATAGAATCAGGTCTAGGTGGAATAACATGACAAAAGGAAATAAGAAAAAATACTATTTCGGATGTTTGGCACATTTTATCGTATTTATCTTACTGATGACATCATTTAGTGTAATTTTATACACTCATGATGGCTCTGAAAAAATGGTCAAAAGTAAATCAATCGAAATCATGGACAGCGGTACAGATGATGGATGGGGGTACAATTGGGTGAACAGTACAGGATCACCCTCGGTGCCGTATCTCTGGGAATATATCACCTTCGACGGAATTCCAACTGATCTTTCGTCAGATGGATGGACTGATAAGATACCGTTAGGATTCAACTTTACTTTCTATGATGGGATCTACGATCATGTTTATATAAACTCAAATGGCTGGGTTAGTTTTACAGATCAAGCGGGATATCAAGAAGAGGATTTTCCTGGATACGATAGTTACAACTGTATCATATCTCCTTATTCCACAGACCTGAACCTTTCCGACGGAGAAGTCTATTACAAGCATGTTGAAAACGGTCATGATCGTTTCGTTGTAACGTGGGATAACGTGATGGACAATGGGAATCCACAAACATTTCAGGTTGTGCTCAATGAAACCGGAGAATTCTGGTTCAATTATGAAACCCTTAACTCCCCTTCTGCAAACGTGGGTATAAATAATCAGAACAGTTCCATAGGTATCGATTACGACTCTGAGGCATCTTTGATGTCCCAGCTTTCGGTCAAATTTGAATACACACCCCCATCATATCGTTTAATATCAACACCCGAATACAAGGGCAATTACGGCGATGTAGGAGATGAGTTGTGGTATTCCATCAAGTTGAGAAATATCGGAACTAACGTCGACGCCTACGACTTAAACACGGTGGGAAGTACTTGGACGACTGAGATATACGATTCCACGATGACATCCGTGATCTCTACCATCACACTCGATTCGATGGAAACCAAAGAAATCGCTGTGAAGGTGGATATTCCTTCATCCGGAGTGACAGCTGGTGATTACGACACCGCGGAGTTGGTGATGACTTCTCAGAACGATGCTAGTTTGGAAAACACCGCGACACTGATCTCCAATGTTAAGGCACCGATACTTTTGGTCGATGATGATTCATATATATATTCGTCTAACACGGATTACACTACAGAAAAATATTACATGGAGGCATTGGAAGATAACGGATATACATACAATTATTGGAATCACACTGCTTGGGGCACACCGGATGGGATATCTCCTGATACACACTACGTTACCATTTGGTTCACCGGAAACGATTACGGTGATGACGGCGGTGAATGGGAAGGTTCCGACCCAACTTTGGATGGAACGGACAGAGCCGTACTATCGGAGTATCTAAATCATGGTGGTAGATTGTACTTGAGCTCAATATATTGTTATTATGATCTCACCTTTTACAGTGGTGACTGGTCACAGTGGCTAAGAGAGTATCTATCTATAGATGATTTTGTTGATGTTTATTCAGAGCATTCTTTTGAAGGCGTTCCTGGTGATACTATTGGAAACGAGCTTGACTTAAGCGTTTATTCTGGGGATTTTCACCCGCAGATGAGTTGGAATGCGACCTCACATGGAAAAACTGTTGACGATGGTGTGGTCACCCATCTGAACAGCACCAACGATCGTAACGTCTCGGTGAGAGCTGATAGCGGCAAGTTCAGAACCGTTTATACCGGCTTCGATTTCTCAACGGTCAACAATGGAACTGAAGGTAACCGAACCATACTCATGGGCAGGATAATAGACTGGCTAATACAGATACCACCTTATAAACCGAAAAATCCACTGCCTACCGACGGTCATGAAAGACTTCCCAACACAGTCAACCTAAGTATAGAAGTTAACGACTATAACGGAGACAGCATGAACGTGTCTTTTAGACGCGCTTCTGATAACAGTGTTATACAGAACGTCACCGATGTTCCTAGCGGTTCTAGGGCGGAGGTAGAACTATCGGGTCTAACCTACGGCAAAACTTACCGATGGTATGCTGTAGCCATGGACGATATCGGAGAAAGTATCTCTGATACGTTTACCTTTACAATAAATAACCCCCCAAACAAGCCAATGGATCCTTCACCCTCTCATCAGTCCAGCGGCATGGAATATTCCGTAGAACTAAGCGTCAACGTTTCTGATGCAGACGGTGATTTAATGAACGTTACCTTTTATAATGGCCAGAACCATGAAATAATAGGTGAGAACCAAGGAGTACAAAATGATAGTCAAACTACAACACCTTGGTCAGATCTAGATTCGAGTGAGATTTACTATTGGTATGTGATCTCTGATGATGGTGTGATCCAAACTAAGTCTGATACATGGACTTTCGTAACTAATACAAAACCAAGTGCTCCATCAGATCCCAAACCATACGATGGCGAAAAAGCGGTCGGGATAGGTAACCTCTCCCTGAGTACATATGTAACAGATCCAGAAGGTGATGTTATGGATGTAACTTTTTATGATGCTTCAGACGACAGCGTCATCGGTAGAAATAATGAAGTAGTGAGCGGAACCAGAGCAGAAACGGATTGGGAAGGTTTAACAGAACCTGGAAAAGAATTCAAGTGGTACGCAATTGCAGATGACGGATTGGATACAAGAAGATCTTTAACATTTTCGTTCATCTCAAATCATCCACCTGAGACCCCAATAAATCCCTCACCTGAGGACGGTGAAACAGATGTTGGGACCACCGTGATAATAAGTGTTGATTTAGCTGATATTGATGAAGAACTCATGAATGTGACCTTCTTTGATGCATCAGATGATACTGAGATCGGAAACAGAACCGAGGTGGATAACGGAACTGAAGCTGTTACATGGCGTAATCTTGAAACTGATAATACATATGAATGGTATGTTGTTGTATCAGATGGAAAAGACGAAGTAACTTCTTCAACATGGTCTTTTACTACAGAGAGCGGGAATCCCCCGCCGGATGCACCGACTAATCCTTCACCATCTCACGAAGAAACGGGGGTATCGACTTCTCCCACTTTGAGCGTGGACGTTTCCGACCCCGATGGAGATACGATGTCCGTTACATTCTACGACGCTTCGGACAACAGCACTATAGACAGTCAAACAGGAGTGGCGAGTGGAGGTTTCGCTTCCGTAACGTGGTCTGGATTATCAGCTCAAACACCTTATCAGTGGTATGTGATAGTCAATGACGGTGAATCTGATACAAAATCGGACACATGGAACTTTACAACCGGAGTTGGAAATCAAGCACCGGATTCGCCGATAAATGCTTCACCACCGGATGGAGCGACAGACACTTCATTATCCCCTGACTTGAGCGTAGAGGTTTCAGATCCCGATGGAGACACACTTACTGTGACATTCTACGACGCATCGGATGATAGTGAGATAGACAGTGATTCAGGCGTATCTAGCGGCAGCACTTCGTCAGTAACATGGACAGGGCTGTCATCAGAAACAGAATATGAATGGTACGTTATAGTTGAAGACAACGAATTATCTACTGAATCAGATACATGGTCTTTCACCACCGGTGTTGATGATACACCGCCAAGCATAGTCTCAACTACACCAAGTGATGGAGCAACCGATGTGGATACGGACACTGATATTGAGATCGTACTAGATGAAGCAATAGATTCCAATAATATAGATATAACAATTTCATCAAACGATGGAGATGTTTCGGGTACGCCTGAATTATCCACAAACAACAAAGAGATAACGTTTACACCCGACAGCGACTTGAGCCCTGATACGGAGTACACGGTTAGTTTAACGGTACAAGATTATTCAGGGAACATACTCACTCATGAATTCACATTCACTACTGCAGCAGGAGCGGACAGCGACGGAGACGGTATGCCGGATGAGTGGGAGATTGAACACGGACTCGATCCAAATGATCCCGACGACGCGGATAAAGACCCGGACGGAGACGGTAAAACCAACTTGGAAGAGTACCAAGAGGGGACAGATCCACAGAAAGCGGAAGGAGACGATGGATTCCCGATGTGGATCATAGCAGTGATTGTGGTTATCGGTGTAGCAGTCGTTTTCCTGTTCTTCTTCATGCAAAAAGGAAAAGAGGGAGATGTCGAAGGAACGGAAGAAGAGTCTGAAGATCTCCTAGAGGACGAAGAAGATGAAGAACTAGGTGAAGATATCTTTGAAGAAGACGAAGAAGGATCAGTAGAAGAATTAGAGGATGACATCTTTGAAGAAGACGAAGAAGGATCAGTAGAAGGATTAGAGGATGACATCTTCGAAGAGGAGGGCGAAGGATCAGTAGAGGAATTAGAGGCTGAAGACACCTTCGAAGAGGAAAACGAAATAGAAGAACAATAATCACTTAGTGGAAACCAAAAACCCCTTCCCTCTATAATATTACTTAAAAAAATCATTATATAATGGTATTATTATCGGTGTGAGTAAAAATCGTGATAAACAGTTGAGCGTGATAAATTTGGAAAAAGCCGAAGTGATCAGCAGAGTTCAAGAAGAGAACGTTAAATTCGTAGAGATGCAGTTCATGGACCTACTGGGTGGTGTGAAAACGGTATCAGTCCCTGCTAGCCATCTAGAAAGGTCGATAGAGGAGGGAGTCCTATTCGACGGGTCATCCATTGTAGGATACGCAACCATAGAAGAGTCGGATCTCAGGGCCTATCCCGATCTTGACACATTCTTGGTATTCCCATGGTCCGATGATAAGATAAAAACCGGCAGGATGATATGTGACATCTACCACTCCGATGGAGATAGATTCGAAGGAGACCCTAGATTCATCTTACATCGGCAGATGGAAAGGGCGGAAAAGATGGGATACAAATTCAACGTTGGTCCTGAGTTTGAATTTTTCCTATTTAAAATGGATGAAAACGGTAATCCAACAGTGATACCGGACGATACTGGTGGCTACTTCGATCTTATGCCTCTGGATAGGGCGGATAAAGTTAGGAAGGAGTGCAACCTTTATTTCCAACAGATGGGATTCGAAGTGGAAGCGTCACACCACGAAGTGGCCAATGGCCAGCACGAGATCGACTTGAGGTACAAAGAAGCGATGACCATGGCGGATTACATCCTAACGCTCAAACATGGTATTAAGACCGTGGCCAAGCTAAACAACCTGCACGCTACGTTCATGCCGAAGCCGATATCCGGCGTCAACGGGACGGGTATGCACGTACATCAGAGTTTTTTTGACAAGGATGGAAACAATTCATTCTACGATGAAAGTAAACCCGATGGATTGAGTGATATCATGAAGAACTATCTGGGAGGGCTGCTCGAACACGCCGATGAGATGTGCTCGGTATTGAATTCCTCAGTTAACTCTTACAAGAGATTGATACCTGGGTACGAAGCACCGGTTTACATCACATGGGCTTTCCTCAATAGAAGTGTATTAGCCAGGATACCAGCGGGTAGGGGTAAAGCAACCAGGATCGAGATTAGGAACCCGGACCCCGGGGGAAATCCCTACCTCCAATTCGCAGTTCTGCTGTCGGCGGGTCTAGATGGAATAGAAAATAAGATATCTCCACAACCACCGGCTGAACAGGATATTTTCTCCTTGACACATAAGGAAAGACATGAATTTGGTATCAAATCTCTACCCTCCAATCTTGGACATGCATTGTCCTTAACCGAGGAAAGTGAATTCATGAAGAAAACGCTCGGGGAGCACACACATAGACATTTCCTGCATAAGAAGAGGGAAGAATGGAACGAGTACCGACAGCAGGTGACGGATTGGGAAATAAAGAAATACCTATCAAAACTATAATACACTATAATATATAAGACCGTTAAACTAGAATGAAGAACATGATAGAACCAGAGCCTTTATGGAATACCAGGATACTTTCAGTTGACAATACATTGGTGATCGCAGACTTACATATAGGGTACGAGAGAGAACTGGAGGAGAAAGGTATCCAAGTCACTTCCAAAACGAGTAAGATGGTAAAATCAGTAGCGGCTCATCTGAAAAGTGAAGAGGTCACCCGTTTGATAATTAATGGTGACGTGAAACATAACATCCCTTCGGGTAGTTGGCAGGAATACGAAGAGATCCCTAGAGCCATGGACAGGTGGCTTTCTCATGTAGATGAGATACACGTGTTCCCTGGTAATCACGATGGAGGTATAGAATCCTACCTCCCCTCCGAAGTGATAATACATGAATCAAGAGGAGATATAATCGACGGTATAGGTTATTTTCATGGACATGCCAATCCCTCAGATAACGTACTGGATGCTGAGATAATAATTACAGCACACACTCATCCGGCAGTGACTCTCTTGGACAGTTTAGGTAACAGAGAGAAATATATTTGCTGGATCAAATTTGATTACATCTATAACGACTCCATGGGAAAAGGAATAATCATGCCCCCTCTAAATCCACTGCTCGGTGGTGTTAGTTTCAATGAAGACGGTTATCTAGGCCCGTTTCTGAACAATATCGATAAAGAAAATGTATCTATACACCTTCTAGATGGAACACAGTTGGGCAAATCGAATCAAAATTTTGAGCATTATATAGATTGAAAAATATGCATATCACAGATAATCTTTCTCTTCACTAAGGTCTATCATCAGAGCTATGCATACCTTTGAAGTTGATATGCCAACGTTTTTAGCTGCGAGACCCCCTTTCAAAGATATCTTTGATCTGATATTATGTATTTGGGCCGTATCTATTGCACCCCCCACCGCCATGCCCATATCGATCAAATGGAAGGCGCAGTTCGGTCCTTCGAAGATCCCCTTGATCTTATTATCTGAAAAATCTTCACAGTTTTTGAAACCGCATGCTCTGCAGTCCAGATCCAGAGGCGGATGCTCTTCAAGACCTATGATTATGACTTTAGCGGCCTCTCTGATTATCTCTCCTTCGTAGCTGTAAGAGTCATCATTCAGCTCATCCGACATCTGAAACATCTCTTCTGTTAAAATCTCTTTTTCCGCTTTATCTAGTAACGTTATCTTAAGATAGGATTCACCCAATGATTTAGGAGCCGTTCTAGCGGATATCGCCATAAGGTTAGATATCAGTTCGATACTGTCTTCCATTTTTCCACACCTGTGTCGTAAGGATAGCGTCCTATAAATTTAAAGGTTTGTATAGATGATTTCCTAAAGCGATCAAAGCGCCTAACAATGCCAAAAAACCCGAAATGGCACCGACTAAACCACCGAAAAAAATTAACACAATCGAAAATGCTGTAGCCAAGACCACCATCTTCAGATATTTATAAGTCTGGCTGTCCTTTTCAACCAGGTGAACGGTAACGAATAAAAGGAGTGCTCCGAAGATTACGTTTACTAAAAGGTGTATGAACGAAAAGAGGGAATAATCTGTACTAAAAAAGAATATAAAGTGAAGAAAACCCATGATGATAGATAGATATGCGCCTAAGAAAAGAAGAGTAGAATGTAATGAGAGTTCTTCCAGGTCTGATATCGATCTGGGTGATGTTTCCACAATCTTATCTATGGTCTCTTCGATCATGTATCTCTATCCGAATTTTTTAATCCGGAATATCTATAAAATGTTTGTCATTATTGATGAAGAAGGTTCGTAATTGTGGCGACGTGAGACGGTCAATGCAGATGCAGATGTGTAATATATGTGTAATATATTAGTAATAGTTTTCATTTCAGCAGTAAAAAGGTAAGGAAAGATAATATGAGATTGATAGTATCCTCTAAGGAAGACAAGGCTAGCATGAATATTTTGGATAAATTATTAGATCATGACTGGAACGAGATCGGAGAATATCGGGGGAATCCGGTATATCAAAAAGAAACCGATATGATAGTGACGGTCAATGAGCATCACATCTACGTGGATAACATCGATAAGGAGGTTGAAGATATATTTGAATTCGATATCGATCATGTCGTATTCATTTCTAAGCACGCATCAAAAGCGGGCATCCACTCTTTGACCGTTCATCCCATCGGTAATTACGGAGAAGCGAAATTCGGTGGAATCGAGGGGAGATTGGTCCCGCCAGCCCCTGAATCGATGACTAAAGCTCTTCGAGTTCTTTGGAAAAAAGCCAGAGAGACCGGAATGATAAGCGAATACGAGGTATCTTTCGAAGCCACACACCACGGCCCATATCTTGAAAAACCTACGTACTATATCGAGATAGGCAGCGACGAAAGCTGTTGGCAGGACGACAGAGCTGGTAGCGTCATAGCCGATACGGTGATGTCTGTTGAAAAAACTGAAAACAAACCGAATTTGGTAGGCATCGGAGGAGGGCATTATGCACCTGCCTTTACCGACATCTCGAGACATCATGAAGTCAACATGGGTCACATGGTGCCGGGATGGGCGGTAAAATCGTTGAACAAGGATAATCTTGCAGATGCTGTGGAATTATCCGATGCGGATCATGTTATATTGGATGATGGATTGAAGGGAAGTAAGAGAAAAAAGGTGCTGGAGATTTTAGAGGAATTAAATGTAGAAATTATTACAGAAAAGGAGATCAGTGAAAGATATGACTAAACCATCTTCACTTTTTCTCCCATCTCTCCAGCTCCATAACAACGGATAGTGTTTTCCCCTCTTTGATCTCCTCCCGTATCCTGTTTTCCTTTTCCAAAACATCTACAGCCCTATTTGCTATCAGGTGTGCTTCCTCTTTAGGTATCACCATAACACCGCTGTCGTCGCCGACTATCCAATCTCCAGGTTTGACGTCAACGTCACCACATTCAATATCGTCCTGAAGTCCACCGTAACCTTTGGGTTCCCCAGCATTAGAAGATGAGTATTTTGCGAATATAGGGAAATCTATCTCCTTGATCTCATCAACATCTCTGACGGCTCCGTCGATTACGACTCCCTCCACACCTTTCATCTTACAAGACCAAGACGCTAACTCACCCCAAACTGCAGTCCTTCCGCCTCCCGCATCTATCACGATAACATCTCCCTCTTCAGCTTTTTCAATAGCCTCTACGGGTTTAGCCCAATCACCGTCTACGGTTCTAACGGTGAATGCTTTCCCGATGATTTTACTACCTGGTGAAGTGATCTGTTTGATATCGTCCATGCACGGCTTCCTATGCATAGCATCTGATATATTAGGTGTGGATACCTTCTCTAAAGCTTCCTTAATATTCACTTTAGAGAATTTCTTTGTGACCTCGGATTCGATGGCTTGACCCGTTTCGATAGATTTCTTGATCTTCTGAGCAGCGTTTTTCACATCCTTCGCTTTGATTATGGCACCACCCACTATTACTATCTCTGCACCTTTTTCAACAAGGGCGGGAGCGGTTTCAGAATTTATGCCACCGGCCACTGCTACGGGTACCGTACTTACTTCTACGACTTTACCAAGTGTATCCAAGGGATCCTCACCTCTCATCTGTGCGTCGATTCCGACGTGAACCCCTATGTAATCAGCACCGAGTTCACAGACTTCCTTCGTTCTCGTTACGATATCATCGACTCGGATCATATCTACCATTATCTCGGCATCGTAGTTCTTCGCGGACCTGACGCCTTCTTTGATCGTCTCGTCATCGGATGCACCCAAGATGCCTATGATATCGGCTCCCGCTTTTGCAGCAATCTCGACCTCAACCCCACCGACATCCATCGTTTTCATGTCTGCAAAGATCACTTTGTCCGGGAAGGATTCCTTCAACTTCCTCACCGATTCCATCCCTTCAGATTTTATTAGAGGTGTACCCGCTTCGATGACATCCACCCCACCTTCTACTGCGGACCTACAAATATTTAGAGCTCTCTCCAAGTTCATCAAGTCCAAAGCTACCTGCAACTTTGCGCACATATCTATTTAAAAGAGGGCATCGATTAAAAATATATCGAAAGAATTGAAAGGTATTTTCTCATATTACAAAATAAAAAATCAAAAAAATAATAAAACTACTCAGAATCAAAGATTCACAGGAATCAAAGATTCCTCTTCTCTTTGGTATAAATACCAAAGATTCTAATTGTTTTTTAAAAAAATTAAAAAAAGAAAAAGGGTTTTGTGGGTGTTTTAGTAGGTTACGTCCCAAGTGTAGGTTGTATCTAGGTCTAGGTATAACCAGTACGCTTCTCCTGGATTCAATGTGTGATCTCCAGGTGTATGATCGTATGCTATATTGTATGTCGCTGATGCATCGTAGTACCCTATAACAGAAACATCTGCAGGTGCGTCCGTACCGGATGTGCTGCTCGGGTAGGAAACCATGTTCCAACCAGGATACAATGTGATACTAGTGGTATCCGGTTTCGAATCGCCCATAACGACTAGATCATCTGTTCCAGTCATGTGGACCCAAATACCCATTCCGCTGGTCCATGTGGAAAGATCGTTGTATGTGTCACTTCTTCCGGGAACGTATGTCTTCCATTCACCTATTGAAGCGTCGTAGCACATAACTTTGTCGTAGTTACCTGCAATGCCGTTTGTGGCATCATCGAGGATCGAAGTTAGACTTGTATCCGTTCTCGTCAGGTTGTAGGACAAGAAATGCCATCCGTTATGACTGCCGCCTGCATCCAATGTTCCGAGATCGTGGAAAGGTTGTGTTGGTGATGGTTCCTCTTGATCAGATGTGAATCCACTTTCACGTCCGTCCGCGTCTATTGCACAGACTCTGTACCACCATATTGTCGAATCGGCTGTTCCTGCACCGCTGTCTACGTAGCTGTAACTCGCAGATTCGTCTGCTGTTACGTTTGTGTATACTGATGCGGTATCCAAACCTGCTTGTGTGTCCGCCCTGTATATCTCGTAGTGATCTACATCGTTGTCGCCGCCGCCGTCGTCTGCACTTGCCGTCCAGTTGACTGCGTTGTCATCGGTTGATCCTCCGCTGCCTGAAGATTCGATGTACAAGTGGTCCACATATAGTGTACCCTGTGTTTCACCATTGGCAGCTGTTGTATCTGTAATCTGTACATCAACGGCGTCTCCATTAGCAACGCCTGTAAGTTCCCAACTTAGATATGTATCTGTATCACTACCTGCAGTGATTTCTCCTAGATTGGTGTATCCACCACCGTTAACTTGATAGTTAACGTCGTACGCTTCGTCATCTTCTCGGTAAGCGTCGAGATAAAGCACGAAGGGCGTATTGGCTCCACTTATTGAAATGGAATATACAACATCCACTTCATAGGCTGGATTACTTGGTGGCCCACCGGTTCGAGTTTCCGTAACCTGGTGATAACTGTTGTCCTGAGTATGGGTGAACGTGTGATCGTTGGTTTCTCCTTCACCAGTATTCACAGTCGATGAATCGGATGTATCTTCTGTACTTGATACTCCATAATGCTCAACGGTCAATCCGCTTGGTGCATCTGGGAAGTTGTATATCTCGAAGACGTCGTCACTGGTGTCTGTTGTCTGAGCATAATCGTTGAACGTATTGTTGGTACCACTGGCTGTACCTCTTACAAGGCATTGATCACTGGTGTCATCGGGTACCGTCCAGGTATAAGACCCTGTGTCTTCGATATTTTCAACTATATCTGTGTAGGTCGCACCGTTATCGGTACTGTATTCAAGATCGATACTGTAACCTTGTTGGTAATCTCCGGGGTCAGCATCCCATGTTATATCGTGGTTTGTTCCTGCTTCCCAACTTTCTCCACCATTTGGTGTAAGGATTGTTATACTCGGAGTATCTAGACCAAGAATTTCGAAATAATCGTCACTCTCATCTTGGCCGCTCATACCTAGGTCATCATGTATTGTTACCCTCACAAGACAAGTCGTACTTGGGTCTCTGGGTACCCTCCAGTTGTATGATTCATTAGATGCCGACAAACCGGTTGTGATCTCTTCCCAATTGCCACCACCATCTGAGGAGTAATGTAGATCCGCTGTGGTGACGGTTCCATCACCAGCTGTATAACTCCAAGTGATATCGTGGTACTCTCCTGCTTTCCATTGTTCTCCTCCATTCGGCGATAAAACTCTAGCTGAAGGTGGTTCGCTACTCGTAATGGTGAAAGTAGCGTCACTTGAATCTCTTCCCGACAATCCTTGATCATCTACTACGGTTCCTCGAACTAAACACTGGTCGCTATCCTCGTTGGGTACACTCCAAGTGTATGTACCATCATCTGGTTCTCCAGCAGCGATCTCAGTCCACGCGTTGCCGTTGTCCACACTATAGTGTAGATTTACGTGAGATATCGGGTTGGTCATTTCCGTTGTTGTCCATGTTATTTCACGATCTTCTCCGAAAGCCCAGTTTTCGCCACCGTTAGGTGATGTAATTTCTATTTGAGGTGGTTCTGAACTTGAAACGCTCATAGTTATGTCATCGATGTTCCAGCCGACGCCTTCCACTGCGGCATCGGATGCAAAGAAGAACTTACACTGAACTCTTGTAGCCACTCCATCGATCCAGGGTGAAAGGTCGAGTCTCTCCTGTCTCCAACCGCCTGAATCTCCGCCCCATACTTCTTGACCGGCAAGGGGGGTATCTCCATAATCGGCATAAACCGTACCATCGTAACCTCCGTCTGTGGTTCCTCTTTCCCAATCTGTATTATCGGTTCGTACATCTACTACACCGCCGTCCCAGTAATCATTACCATCTGGGGGTTCCGTATCGTATTCGTGCCAAAATAGCATTTCTGCAGAGTTAGCCGCGCTGATATCGATCCAAGGTGTGGTCAGGTTATCACACCATGAGTTACCGTATCCACCGTTACCTATGTTGAAAGCGTAACTACCGCTGTAAACTTCGTCAGACCATATCTGCCATCTCTCAGCTGATTTGGATGGTGATGGGCAGGGTATCTCGGTCCAATTCACCCAACCGGCTTCTACATCGTCTGTAGAACCTGCTGTGAATGAGTTAACTGAAGTAGTAGTAGTAAGCTCAGCTTCATTCGTTATAACTAGCTCGTAATTATATGACAAATCATCATCCAATTGGTCTACTGCGATTGCATGAGTGGTCTTGAACCTCGTTTCAGATGCAGAATGATCTACTGGTGGGTCCGATAGACCGTAATTAACAACTACGGTGGAAGGTTCATCTACTGTAAATTCGATCAACGTTGCTATCTTATTTGTTTCAGTAGGTCCAGAAGTTACAACCGGAGGTGTCGCGTCTATCTCCGCAGTGTCTGTTTTATCACCGTGTGAAGCATCTGCATACGTGACTGTAATCGTATCTCCACCACTTACCAACAATGTTCCCGCATCGTCCGTTGCTGAACAGGGTATAGTTCCTACCCATATGTGGTCGTATTTTGCATCAACAGAAAGTGATAACGTCTCTGTCTCATCTGGACTGGTCACATCAACGGCCACACCGCCCGCACCGGATAAGTCGGAATCGACAACCTGAATACCGATGGTATCTTCGACTGCATATTTCGTTTGATCGAAAGATACAGATCCATCAGGATAAGTGAATGTTGTCCACATCACGCACGGATTACTCGCCGGTGCATCCGGTGAGTTGATGGTTATATCATCGTAATTGACCGTATTGTAATCGTATGGATCGTTATCGCTGTTATCATAGTACTCTACGTAGAAACTGTCCATGGTACTTGCTGAACCTGAAGATTCTGCCATCTGTAGGTAGAAATAATTGGCACCGTTTCCTTGGTTCCATTCATCTGAGAAATCTGTTACATCGATCGCCATGAAAGACGGATAAGGATGTCTTGTCTTACTAGCACCGTCCCATAACGGTTTTAGCGTATCTTCAGGATACGGGTTGTCACCGCCGTCTTCTAACGCGATTCCCATGGTGATACCAGGATCTCTGTCACCTTCATCACTGAAGGTCCATGTACTCAAGAGCTCTGGTGATTTTGCATCGGTATCGTCGTAAACAGCTCCCGTACCTGCACCACCTTTGAGTTCGTAAGTCCAATTTAAAAATAGCGTCTTGTAACAGTCATAGGTCATCCAGTACATACCGGCGTATTGGTGTGTGGAATCATATGGACCCCAACCTGTGCCCCAAGAATTGGCAACCAAAAAGGCACCTTCTTCAGGGCTTCCGTCCGGATCGGTCATTTGGTCATCGTAACCTACGATCGTATTCGCGTGATTTAATTCTTCCTCAGTACCCCAATCATCGGTTGATATCACTTCATCGTCCTGCCAGTCTCCCCACATATTAGTTGGGTAAGCGCTTGCGTCTATACCGAAACCTACGAGTCTTCCTTCATCGATCCTGGTCTTGATGGCGTTGATAGCTGTATCGTCGTCGTTGTTAGCTGTCATGTAGTGTCCTATAGACTTGAACTGTGCTGCACTCCTCCATGCGGATTCACTTCCCCAGGATGAGTAATCACTGTCCGTGTAGGGCATCTCAGCGTAGTTAGAGTTTCCGACTGAAGTGGATAGATCCCAAAGACCTGCCCAATTTGTTCCTTCGTCTTCTCCATTGTTTATCATGTTGTAAGACCATGCGGGACTCATCACGTAGTCTGGATTATCCAGGTTGTTCCACTCTCCCCCGGATACATCTTGGTTATACGCCTGTGCTTGCTGGAAGGTCAGAGCGTAATATGTAGCGGACCACGCACAGCAGGAGCCCTGCTGTCCTTGATCTCCCATTGGGGGCATGTAAGGGCTCGTTGTATAATCAGTTGATGCCCTTGTTGAGGGTTCCTCTGCCCTGACATCATCATCGCTGTCATCTACTCTTATCTCCAATGTGCCTATCATCTCATTGTATTGTTGTTCCGTAGGCGGGGCCATACCTGTACCACGGCCGTCTATGACCTGATTGTAGTTCTTACCAGGTTCTCTTACACCGAAAATACTCTTCAATTGTTCTATGTCATTCTTAGTAGCGTATCTGTAATTTGTTTCCGTTTTGCTCACATCATTTTCAATATTCTGTTCATCAACATTATCGGCTTCACCACCATAATTGAATATGGCAATGGATAATCCTGATACTATCAGGAAAAAAGCAACCAATATTGCTAATACAGAAGGTATTCGTTTTCTTTTCATTTGTTTTCCTCCTCTATATATAGAGTTTATTTAGTATTACAATGATATAATTTCAACTACTTATAATTTACTAATCTCGGAGGTTATCTAGATTGTAATATAAGTGTTTAGCTTTTTTAACCTTGATCAACAACATAAATCTATTGATCATCTATTTTCAATATTATAGATTGAAATTCCCCCCAATTACATTTATGGAGTGTTCAACTAAAAAAACATTCTTCGAAATGATTATATAATTGCTCAATGATTAGGCACCAAAATGGAATCAGGAGGAAAATCAATGCCTATAAGAAAACCACTGAGTAACCAAATATTAAAGATATTTACGGTAATCATCTTTTTAACTATCATATCTTCTATCTTCGCTATCCCCTATAGTAATGAAGATAATGAAGATAGAGATGAGAAAAAAAATGATGATGATTTAACAAGCTTATCATTAGATGAGAAAGTTGAAGAAAAATCTAAAACCTTCACCGATTCAACATCTAGTCGTCAAGAAGAACAATCAGATGGATGGATTGATAAATTAACTCTCGGGGTGAGGGAGGAAATGAACACACCGTCTAAATTGATCTCCGTTATGGTCGTGACGACAGATCTAGGGACATTGCATCAAAAATTAAGGGGATACGGGGGTGTAATACATACAGATTCTGACGCTGTTAAACCTGAACACTTCGATTACTCAGCACTTTCTTATCAACAAAGTAATGGCATAGTTATGTCAAGAGAAATTGACGTACCGGTATCATCTATCAAGGATATCGCTGAACTATCAGAAGTAATCAAAATACTCAAAAAACCTGAGATACATACTATGAGTTCCGATGTGACTTTTAACAGACCTCAACAAGATGTAGGTGCTCAACCCTACGGTACGCTCAATAAATCCCTGCTTAAGATACACAATGCTGACAAAGTTTGGGAAAACGAGATATACGGTGATGATACAAACATCGCCATCGTTGATACCGGCACTGATTTTTCCCACGCTGATCTCATTGATCAATGGGCTGTGGCACCCGAGGGAGATTATAGTGGTGCTGGATGGCCTTTGATGTTAGACCCAGGTAGCATGGATTTATATACGACTAGGAATCAAACCGGAGTAAATCACACTGTCGAAGGTGGTTATCCAGTTGGCTTTGAGGACAGTAGTAGTTCACAATACTCACAGACTAACTTTACGTTTTCACCAACAACCCAACCCGTTAATGTAGATAATGAAACAATTGTATATCGTTACGATGAAGTTCTTCCCAAGTCACAAGACGATTACGAGGCCTCAAAGGCTCATATTGACCTAAAAGGGGATGGATTATATTTAGAAGAAAAAACTCATGTGGTTAAACCCACGGAGCGCATTACTGCAGGGGATTACGTGGATAAGTCCAGTGACAACGTTGAAGACCTTTTAAAGAATAAGGAAACATCAACTGGCCCATCAACAACAGTAGAGAATGATGGATGGTACACGTTAAGCAGCACAGGTGATTGGGGCAAATATTCATCCTTAGCGGTCGATACAGACGACAATATACATGTGGCTTTTTATGATGAAGAGGAACATGTTCTTATGTATGCATTTAAAGATGTTGATACCTGGTCCTACGATGTTGTTGATAACGGCACCGATGTAGGTAAATATTGTTCTTTGGCATTGAAACCGAACGGTAAACCGGCTGTGAGCTATTACGATGCATTTAATCAAGATATTAAATATGCTGTAAAAAACGGTGACGGATGGGAGGTAGAAAGGATAGACCACAGCGTCAACGACAGGGATGCAGGTAAATATTCCTCACTTGCTATTGACAGCACAGGAAAAGCCATAATCAGTTTCTATGAATCTCAACAGGATATGGCATGGTATGCTAAAGGTGAATTCGGTAGCTTCTCTTTAAGGGGTTTATCCAAAGGAAGTGGTGAGGGGGGCACACATACATCTGTCGCAGTAGATAGTAACAACGATATACATTTTAGCTACGTTAACAAATCTGATAATTTACTATATGCGAAGTGGGACGGCAGTTGGACAAGGTCAACTATAGATGACTCAGGTGGTGTAGGAGAATATTGTTCAATCAAAATTGATAGTTCAAATAATCCCCATGTTAGCTACTATGATGGGGATAACGGCGACCTTAAGTACGCATATTATTCGTCTGGTAGTTGGACGACGACACCGTTGGACAGCGATGGAGATGTGGGAAAGTACACTTCAATTGCATTGGATAACAATGATAATCCATACATAAGTTATTACGACGTTACCAATGGTGATTTAAAGATCATGTTCTTTGATGTCATTTGGTATGAGCGTATTGTAGATGAATCGGGCGACGTCGGATCTTACACCTCAATTGACTTTAACAGTGAATATACCCCCGTAATTTCATATTACTTTACAGACAATATGTTTTTGAAAATCGCATCGGTGGAACCCACGGAAATCAATATAGAAAACATCGGTGATGAAAAAGGTAAAGACATGTGTGTGGGTGGATTCCAAACGGGATCAAAGGAAGGTTTCGTTAAGGATTTATACTTGGATATTGCTTACAGCGTTAACACTGATAATGGTGATCCAAATTTGTGGAATGAAAATTCGATTTTACTGGTGCACGGTGATAAAAAGACTTCCGCTTTAGATATATCCCCTTCGGACGGAGAAACATATGTCCAAAAGACTATCCCGATTACTGAAATAGCAAATATAAATTATTTGAGTAATATCTCAAAACTTAACATTTTTTACGATTTCAATTATTCAGGACCCGCACCGGGACCGACCGTCAGCTTCGATCATATCGATATTATATGTGATTACCACGCGTATCCGAAATTGCATCTTAAAAAATACATCAAGAATGAAACCGGTTTGGTTAGACCAGACAACACCATCTTGAGTAGAACAGTTACCGATCCCTCATCATTAACGCCTTCTGACGGTGATTCTTATATCGTTCCCGTAAATGCAGTGGGAGAATGGGAAGGTCAATCAAACAAGATAGCAGAATGGGATTCTTCCAAACACGAATGGGAGTTTTCGACCCCTTCAGAGGACGGTTTTGAAGTTTGGGTGGAGGACGAACACATACAGCTTGATTGGAACAGTGAGGATGTAAAATGGCTATTAAATGATTTCAATTTAAGATACGTTCCAGATTATAAATTATCTGGTCGTTTCGAGGTTTACAATAAAAGTAATCAAACTTACTTCTATGCGAACAATAATCAGTATCTCACACTTTTTGAAGGTGACGAAACCGACCAAGTAAATTCTACTTACAATTTCACCCAGCACCACCTTGTGGATGTTGAAATATTTTTTGTGAATAAAAATGGCCGTCGTTTCGAATGGAACGAAGATAATTACACGTTGGACACCTTCAACGGGTCTATAAGGTTAGATACCGACATTCCCCCCGGCACCTTCGTAAAGTCAAATTATGAATGGTTTTATCCCATGGGGGGTATGAGTTTAAAAGAGGTCGCATTTGAAGGACGTGATAAAAATGATAGGTTTAGGATTTATGATATAAATAAAATGTTCATAAAGAACGTTCAGGTCTATTATCGTAATAACGAAAGAGAACCTTACATCATATTACCTGAGGAAGATTATAAAATTAATCATGAAGAAGGTAACATCACACTTCTTACAAACATACCCGAAGGGTCAATGGTAGCGATCGACTATGAATGGCACTACCTCAGCGGAGGGCGTAAGGGAGATGAAAAGGTGGTCACAGGTAATAAATCCGATGAAACTAATACTGTTTATGACCTCGAACGGTACCCTCTATTGAATGAAAGCGCTTATTTAGAGTATGAAGATGGAACCATTAATGAAATCGACCAGAAGGACAATTACACCCTCGATTATCAAAATGGTACGTTGACCTTACTAATGGATATACCAGATGAGGCTAATTTCAATATATCATATGACTGGTACTTCTTCGGTTTCGATGAGCAGTTTGAGCTAAATACCACCACGGGCGTTTTCACAAACAAATACAACATAAAAGATAACACCGAACTGACATTCACTTACGAATGCTATCGGAGATGGGGAGAAAACAGATACTCTACCTTCGAAAAGAAAGGTTCTTTACAGTTGTTCGATAAAATAGAGATGAATGAAGAATTGCTTGCGTCGTACACATGTGGTAAAGGGTTGGTGACACTAGATGTAGAGATACCGAAGGCACAGTATGCAAGCAATGAGACATATGGTCAAGAATACCTTTCAGGGGCCTATAACATCACTGACTTACCATTCAAATCTCAGAGTGGGTGGTATCGATTCGGCATATCAAAATCGATGCATTTGGCTGACATATGGAATCAGCAAGTGGGTATGCTGTTGGTTGACAGCGAAGTTCCAGGGGTTTATGATCAAGTCTTCGTGGATATAGATAATGACTATGATTTCGGTGATGAGAAACCCGTCAACAAATCCAGTCCATTGGCATTTACAGAAGTAAAATCCTACAATGGAAGAGAGGGGTCACCTATGAGGTATATACACAATTATGACCTTGCATGGATGGGTAATAAAGCAGAAGACGCTAACATTGTACTTTCTGCAGGTCTGCTGTACTGGATATCAGACGGTGTAAATACCCTCCCTTACGGGGAAAGATACGCTGAACATTTTGAATATGAAGAAGAGAACATTCCTGTACCAAAACAGGGAAATCTGGTCGCATTCTACGATGACTGGGGTACCCATGGAACATCTACTGCCTCTATGGCGGTGGGCACTGGTTCTTCGTATCCAGTTAATTACCTGAAGAATAGTTTTGGTGAACAAATAGCGGATCTTTATTCGGATATTAATTCCCAGGGGTTCGCTCCAAATTCTAAAGTGATGGGGGTGTCTTTGCTTGGTCCAGCAGGTGGATCCGCAGAAGCCGGTTGGTTGTTCGCCGCTGAAGGTTATGACGGGATTCCAGATACCGGTGACGAAGCGGATATTAACAGCAATAGCTGGGGTTCCTTCGTTGATAACTCTGGTTGGTTCGTATACGATCGATTAGCAATGAACATAACAGAGATGTACCCCCATACCACTCTAGTGGCTTCCGCAGGAAACCAAGGGAACGGGTACGGTACCATCGGGTCACCTGGTTCGTCTCCAGCAGTGATAACGGTTGGTGCAGGTACTAACATGGCATACAAAGACTATATGGGTAACGACCTAGGATTCCTTTATCCTGGAGGGGAATCGCTCTATCAGTTCGGTATAGGTGAAGGTGATCCCATGAACGCCCGCCCACACGGAGACATAGTGAGTTTCTCCAGTTTAGGGCCGACTAAGATGGGGCAACCAGGTATCGATGTTTATGCTGCTGGAGCCTTCGGTATGGCTGCACTACCAATAAACGAACCATTCACATACGCATACGAGCATGAAAGTGGTCAGTTAGATGGTGCAATACCTGACGGTTGGTTCCTTTGGCAACAAACAATGAAACAGGACAGACCTTTACCTCATAATAACTCACATACTTTTGCATTATTCTCCGGAACAAGTATGGCAGCTCCTATCACTGCAGGCGTCTGCGCTCTTGTTCACCAAGTGTATGAAAGTAAACATGGTTCACCTCCCACAAATGATGAGATGAAACGCATAATCATGTCCAGTGCTGACGATTACGGTTATGACGTATTACAGCAGGGTGGCGGATGGTTGAACGCAAGCAGGGCTGTAGAGATGGCGAACCAATCTGCTGGAGTAATGCCTGGTTTAGATTTCTGGGCTCCTGGTTCTTATGACGGGATATCCCGTAGAGGCATGGTCAACTTGATGAAACCGAATGAGAGCGACGACATACATGTCGAATTAGACAACTACGGGAGCCATGACATCTCAAATTCTGATGGTATATCAAGTGAAACTATCATAGAAAAAGGTAAAAAACACAAGTACGGAGAGAACATTATACTTTCCGAGAAAGGCATATCAAGAGAATCTATTGATCTGATACATACGCTCTGGCTTGAAAATAACAGTGCAGTTATAGGCCCACAGGGAGAAAATTCTTCTTCTATCCTAGAGTATCTACCTTCTTACAATATAACTGACGATCCTCTTATATACAATACTGGTGATGTGACAGATGAACTGTTATTCTCCGGTAATGAAAGCGACGAAACCGGGCAGTATCACGAATTCTATCAACACAACATGACCTATGTTGATGTTTACAAAAGCGGAAAGATAGAAAATGAAACGATTTTGATCGGTGACTCTGGAAATAACGTAGGTGACTCGAATATGTTGAATGAACGCGGAATCGTATCTTCAAGTGTATACAACAGTGGACGTATAGAAAATGAAACTGTTTTTATCGGAACAGATATTAACGAAACTGGTTATACATACAACTTTGCTGAAAGGAACCTTTACGATGTAACTGTGTTGTATGACGATTCCAATACAAAAACGATCTGGGATGTGGATAATTACTCTTTCGATTACGAAAGGGGTGTTATAACCTCCGAAACCGATATACCCAAAGGTGCCTATGTAAATGTGACCTATAGCTGGGATTATAAAATGAGGAATAATTATTATGAGATTGATAAAGAAACCGGTAAGTTCACTCTGGAGGTCGATGTAGGCGACGGTGCCTTGGTGAATGTAACTTATAATTGGAAATATTTGATGGAAGAATCGCCGTCAAATTATACCGTTGATTACCTGAATGGAAATATTACATTGAATACCGATATTGATAATGGAACGGACTTGACAGCGAATTGGGGGTGGCACTACTTATGGGATACTTCAAATTACCATTTTGACCACGATACTGGAGAGCTCATAGTGATACCCTCCATAGATTTTAATACGAAAATTAAAGCCACATACAGCGTTGTAGGGTTACTTCCTGAAAATGATTGTCTTATAAACCCACTTTCAGGAGATTTAACATTGAGCAGATCTTTCAACCACGATAAACCTGATATTACAGAAAAGGTGGTCATGGAATATGCCCACAACGGTGTATCCGCTGTAACCTATGAAAAAACTATGGAATTTTCTTTCGATTTCAACTGGGATTTGATGGATGGTTATATCACAGTAACTAAAGACGGTGTTTTCAAGGGAAACACCGCTGGTAATTGGGAAAAGGTCGTATCAGATGATGGAGATAACACACTGAGCAGGATTTTGAACCAGACAGGCTTCCTCAAAGTCACCGCGATAATGGAAAAGACTAGTAATAGCTACATACAAATATACGATTGGCAGGACGTAAATGAAACAATCTTTGGTAAAGAGCCCACCAGTAAAGGAGAGAACGGGATATATGACGGTAGAGATGAAAAAGTTAGGTTTACATGGGCTATGGATAAAAGTCAATACTTGACAGCAGTGGTACGTGACCCCAAAAATAGGGTTCATGATGGTTTGGTACTCGAATCCAAAGTGGCCGGAATGCAAGCTGAAGGAGAAGGTACGATCGTACTTGAATCATATCAAAAAGAAGAATGGGATTGGATTGATATATCAAACGTATCTAACGATGGATTCGATGCCAAAATTACAGTGCCAGAAGATGCTGGTGTTGGCGGATATCAAGGTGCCTTTGTTTATGACTGTGGCCAACAATCAAGTTTTGGAGTAATTCCCATATTCGTCAACGTAGCTGGTTATCCATCACGAGCTAACGGAAGTTTGGAAATAGGTGGAGAATACGCGAACCATGGATTGTACAGTAACGATAGGATAGGAGCACACGTTGCTTATTATGATTCAAGGATATTCTATCTTGATTACGAACTCCTTTTCCCACCCGCAGAAAACGACCATTATATGGCTATAATACAGCACTTGTCTAATCAGTCAACTATGGAAATTAAAGCCTATGGTGAATCCTTTAGCCCTTACTCGGGTGGTGATTTCGGACCGTTCTCTATGAGTATGATAAGCGAATCCCCGGCTTCTACTGATCCATATAAAACTATGATACAGGTAGAGGATTACCTCCGTAGAAATCCGGATGGGTTGGTTCTATTGGAGATAAGATGCATTGGGGTCGGATCGGAAGGACCCATGGGGGAATTGATCAATGGAACCCTAGGTCACATGAAAGTATGGCCTACTGATACTACACGCTATAACGAACCACGTGGTAAAATGAATATTAACGTAGAAACTAGCTTCGATATAGACGGAGGCATTTCGGTGTTAGCACCGGACTCAGAAGAAGAATCCGGTACAGACTCCGTATCATCACATGACATCGCTCCTTATGGGAGTGATTTTGTCAAGTATCTTGCAGAAGCCCCAGATATGCAGGAGGTAGAGCTTCCTGAAGGTGTTTATACGTTTAACTTCCATATATGGGGACTCTCTGATAGTGACGACTATGACCTAGGTTTGTTCTACGTTATTCCTGACGATTATGATGGATCTATGGAGAATGTACTTGAAATAGAACATCCTCCAGGAAGTGGTAAAAATATAGAAGTTAAGTTCATGGAATACTGTGCCGATGCTGATGCCGATGAAGACGTTACTTTGATAACTCCTGAGCAGGGGACTTATCTCTGTAAAGTTGCAGGTTTCACTGTATCGTCTGGGGAATACGATTACCATTGGAAATATTATAGTGAAGGTGAAGCGCTCTATGAGATACAAGATTTGAGTAATAAAACCGTTCGTCCAAAAAGTAATGAAACCGATCTGAAATTTAATCTGACGTGGGACATGCCCGTAAATATAGTTAACAAAACCGTTGAAAGCAAGGTTTTCCTATCACCCACAGCGTCATCCGTAGCACTGACCGAAATAATAACACCAAGTGTGATTTTCGACTATCAAAAACCTGTCCTGGAAGACGTGTCACCAGGTGATCAGGAGATACTGAACAGCCGAGACGTAGCGATTTCTGCATCTTACGAAGATAAAGGTAAAAGTGGTATAGATATTGACAATATTGTATTATATCTCGATAATGAAAAACAGGTAGTAAATCCCACTGAAGAACATGTGTCCTTAACCACTGAGGATCTGTCTGATGGTGTCCATGATGTGATGTTAATCGTGACGGATAAAGCTGGTAACGAAGTTGTAAAAGAATGGTCTTTCGTTGTCGATACAACTGACCCACTCATAGATATATCTCATCCAGCTGATTCGGAGATCACCACAAGAAATGATATGTATGAAATCCAGGGTACCGTCGATGACAACGATGCCATCGTTGTGATAAACGACGATAGAGTTCCCTTGAGTGGAGGCAGTTTTAAACATGAGGTCTCTATTAATGAAGGTGAAAACAAATTCACCATAGTTGCTGAAGACGAAGCTGGAAATAAATATGAGGTTATAAGGGAGATAATCCACGATACATCCGATCCAGTTTTAAGAGGCGCTTCTCCGCTATCAACGAACATAGTTACCAATAAAGATCAGATAACGTTCAAAGGCCAAATACATGGAGAGAAATTTTTATACAATAATAAAGTAATGATCAACGATAACGAAGTTAAAGTAACTGCAGACGGTTCATTCTACTACATATACGAACTCTTCGAAGGAGAAAATGTTATTACACGTGAGATTATCGACGCTGCTGGTAACAGAGTTAGTGATACATTTTACATAACTAGAGATACTGAATTAATAGATTTCAAGGTTGACGATATCGAAAAGATAGACGACGGGACAGTCCTTGTATCCGGAACCGTTGAAGATGACAGTAGCGTTTCTATAAATGGTATACCGGTCAAAGTTCAGCAAGGACAATACAGTAGTGAAATTGATATCATCCCTGGTAGGAGCAACGAAATTATCGTATACGCTGAAGATGAAGCAGGTAATAGTGAACAGATAACTAGGACATATGAATCTGTTTCAAGTTCTTCAAAGAAAACATCATCGATATCGGACCATTTGGGTTATTTAATAGGCATCTCCATCGGCGCTCTTATAGTCGGTTTGATTATAGGTCTATTTTCGATTAAATTCCTTGGAGGTGGATTTAAAAAGGAAACCGAAGGAGATGAACAACAAGAAGAACTAGAAACAGACGAAATCGAAGACATGGGAGAACCTGTAGATGAAGGGGAAGAGATCAGCGACGAAGAGGAAAAGGTTTCAATAGATGATTCAGGAGCAGATGATGATCTAATAGAGGAAGAGGAAGTTTCTGATAATAAAGAAACAACCGTAGAAGATCCGGAAGAATTAGGAGATGAACAGGAGGAAAACCTTTCTGAATGAGTAATTTACGAGACTAAAGCAGGTGAGCAGAATATCATATGCTCCGGAACTCCTTTGTAGCAATACCGCGCGTTGTAAGTCATCAATACAACCTGTTTTTATGATATATCTATCCTCATTGTTTTTCCTATTGATAGTCTACATGTCCTTGTGATTTATGGAATTTTTATTAAATTCCATAGATTGTTGGAACAAGTTCCAACTAAAGAACTGGAAAGGAGCTAGACTTACACGCGATCTACGATTAAAAACAAAAATTATATATAATAGTTGTTAATGAGCCTTAATTAAATCTAATTAAATATGATGTGATATCATGACAGAAAAAGAAAAGAACACAAAAAAGAAGAAATACACTACGGTGTCGATCCCTATACCTCTGGCTAAGAAGGTCAAGAAGAGGATGGAAGGAACTGGATTCAATTCAATATCCAGTTACGTAACCTACGTCCTGAGACAGGTTATATCCAGCATAGAGGAAGAGGAAAAACAGCAGGAAAGCTTCTCCAAGGAAGACGAGGAGAAAGTGAAAGAGAGATTACGAGCTCTAGGTTATCTCGATTAAACCACTATAGAGGAATAAAACATGTCTAAACCTCACGGTGGAAACCTGGTCAACAGGGTCGTTTCCGACGAGAAAAGGGAAAGGTTACTGGATGAATCCGAAGGTATGAGGAGTCTCCAGCTTTCGAGCCAGCTCAGAAGAGATATGCAGAACATCGCTTCCGGAGTTTACAGTCCCCTTCAGGGATTCATGTGCCGAGATGATTTCGAGAGCGTAGTAGAACACTCACGATTGGATTCCGATATCGCATGGACTATACCGATAGTACTAGATGTCGACGAAGAAACGAAAAAGGATCTGACTGAAGGAGATGAGATAATACTGAAGGCCGAGAACGGCAAGAAGGTCGGTCTGATGGATATCGAGGAGATCTACTCGTACGACAAAGACGAATTCGCCAAGAACGTATACGGCACCGATGACATGGGCCACCCAGGAGTTCAGAAGGTCAACAAGATGAAGGACTACCTGATGGGCGGAGAGATCTACCAACTACAGGAACTGGACAATCCGTTCGAGAAATACCATCTCAAGCCCATGGAAACCAGGATCTTATTCAAAGAGAAGGGCTGGAGAACGGTCGTCGGGTTCCAGACCAGGAACGTACCACATCTGGGACACGAGTACGTCCAGAAGACGGCACTTACCTTCGTGGACGGTATCTTTGTAAATCCCATAATCGGAAAGAAAAAAGTCGGTGATTACAAAGACGAAGTGATCCTGAAGGCATACGACGTTCTCATGAATAACTATTACCTGCAGGACAGGGCGGTTATGAGCATACTCGAAGCCGAGATGCGCTACGCAGGACCGAAAGAGGCTATCTTCCATGCCATAATGAGAAAGAACTTCGGATGTACTCACTTCATCGTAGGCAGAGACCACGCAGGAGTGGGAGACTACTACGGACCCTATGCGGCACAGGATATATTCGAGAAGTTCCCTGATCTTGAGATCACACCAGTGTTCTTCAAATCGTTCACGTACTGTGAAAAATGCGGTGGAGCCGTCGACGGATTCATATGTCCACACGATGATAAATACAGGGAAAATTTCAGCGGTACAAAGATGAGGAAACTTCTACAGGAAGGTAAAACACCGCCTGACCATATGATGAGACCGGAAGTCGCCGAGCTCGTTGCCGGAATAGAAGATAAATTCGTTAAGTGATACCTGAACCGGTTGGTAATCATATGAATAAGATAAAGAAAGCCGTCGGGGATAGAGATGGACTTCTCTTACACCACTGGGATACCGACGGGATGGTATCCGCTGCGCTGATCCTCAAAGAGCTAGAAAATCATGCGGAGTTCACTAAATTCACTCCCTCTATAGGCAATTATCTTCTGAACGATGAGGACAGAAAGAAGATAGAAGATATCGATCCTGAATTCACGATAGTCGTCGACATGGCGCTGCCGGAAGACTCCATAAATTTTCTGAAAAAATTCGGAGAAGTGTTCATCTTCGACCATCATCTTCAGGAAAGACACGACGTTGTCATCCATCACAATCCTATAATCAACGGTGAGTCACCGAAATCATATCCCAGCGCTTCTTGGGTAATAAATGAGTATATCGGTGATGAACCGAGTCTGCTTTCCATACTTGGAGCATTCGGAGACCGGGAACAGAAACTGAAGGAGAACCCGTATGCTATGGACACCATCAACGGTGTGCTGGAGAAACTTGATGCACGGTTCGACGAAGTCCTCAGATGCGCCTATTATCTGGACTCGAACTACAAAGTTGGAGACCGGAAAGCGGTAACCGACTCACCTGACTTTTTGAAAGATGTCGATTATCCCTCTCAGATACTGGGGAGAGAAGATCTGAAGGAGAACTACGAAGATCTCAACAAGGCGATCGAAGAAGAATCCAGCGGGGAACTGGAGAAGGTCAAAGACAACGTTTTCTACAGGGAGATGGAATCACCCTACAATATCATCTCCACCGTCACCAGGAAACTGGCGTGGTCGAGAGATGGAAACATAATCATCGTTGCCAACAGTGAATACAAAGAAGGTGAGACCCAGGTGTATATACGCGGGCCTATACCTGATTCCGAGAAGATAATCCAGATGGTGAAGAAAGACGGGTATTCAGCAGGCGGTAAGAGTGACGTGGTCGGTATGGTAATACCCACGGAAGAAAAAAACCGATTGATGGATGAGATAAAAAATCACTTATGATCAAAATCGAAATGGAGAAGATAAAATGAATAAACATATAATACCGAGTGAACAGCATTGGGAAAAGGAAAATATCGAGGAAGGTTTCGTTCTTTGGTTCACCGGACTTTCCGGTTCGGGTAAATCCGCTGTAGCGGAGAGAGTTGCTATCGCTTTGGAAAGAGAATTCGGAGAGCTGGTCGAGCGTCTGGACGGAGATATCGTTAGACAGCACCTCACCTACGACCTGGGATTCACCAAAGATGACAGGGACATGAACATCGAAAGGGTCTCGTTCGTCGCTGAACTGCTTTCCAGGAACGGCATCTGCGTCCTGGCTTCTTTCATCTCGCCCTACATCGAGAGAAGGGACAAGACGCGAGAGATGGTCACCAATTTCATCGAAGTCTTCGTTAAATGTCCGGTGGAAGTCTGTGCGGACAGGGACGTCAAGGGACTCTACGAGAAAGCCATGAACGGCGAGATAGAGAATTTCACCGGTGTATCTGACCCCTATGAAGAACCGCCGAATCCAGAGATAGTTCTCGAGACCGATAAAGAGACCATCGAAGAGAGCGTAGAAAAGGTATTAGACTACCTAGAGGATAACGGCTACGTAGGAAGATGACCGAAGTAGTTCTAGATGCCAACGCATTGATCATGCCCTTCGATTCGTCCATCAACTTAGACGACGAGCTGGAGAGAGTGATCGGTAATCCGAAGATATACGTCCCCTCATCCGTCATAGATGAATTGAATGCCCTGGAGAGAAAGGACGCCCTGAAGCTGGCCGAGAGATATAAGACGATCGATGTTGAAGAATCCAAAGATACGGGCGTGCTGGAGGCTGCGGAGAAACTCGATGCGGTGATAGTGACGAACGACCGAGGACTTCTAGAGAGAGCTAGGAAAAAGGGGTTAGCGGTCGCTTTCCTTCGAGGCATTTCGCATCTCGAGCTCATAGGAGAAATATTTTAAACCCTCTTTTTTATTTAATTTCCATGGAAGAAACTAACGTAGGATCGAATGAGGAAAAATCTACGATCATCATGGAAGGAAAAATCACTTCCGGACTTGAGAGAGGTAAGTATTTCCTTTCTAAGAAGGGTTACAGGAAAAGGGTGAAAGATAAGATCGGTATAGACCCGAAGATGGGGACTCTTAACATCAAATTAAATGATACGAATGCTGAAAAACTAAAAAGACTCAAGGATGAAGACGGTTATTACATCGAAGGTTTCGAATATAAGGGTGAGGAATACGGCGGGGTGAAGCTTTTTCCGGCCGAGATAGGTGGGCTTGACGGTGCCGTGGTCATCCCTGATATGTCCCATTACGATAGAACACTGGAGTTGATCTCGGATCATCCTCTCAGGGATGAGTTGGATCTAACAGACGGAGAAGTTGTACAGGTCGTTGTGAACGTCCCTTGATCAAAATTCTTTTTCAACGTATTTTAACGCACTCTCGAATAGATACTTGCCGTCACCGGATCCTTTTGAATTATTATCTCTCGTCCAGTCTGGTCTGGTGTGTGAGTAGAAAACCCTCTCCGGGTGGGGCATCAGACCGAGAACGTTTCCCCTGGGGTTGCATACCCCCGCGATGTCGTCAATAGAACCGTTGGGGTTCCATGGATAGTCTGGGGTCGAACCCTTTGGTGTAGTGTATCTGAAAACGATCTGGTCGGTCTTCTTTAACTTTTCTAAAAGGTGATCTTCTTGAAGTATGAATTTCCCCTCGGCATGTGCACTGGGGAATACGATCTTTTCACCCTTTTTGTACTCCCTGGTGAAAACACATCTCTCGTTCTCCTCGACTTTTAAAATTGATGGACGACACTCGAATTTGTTGCTGTCGTTCGTAGCTAAGATAGCGTCCGGTATATCGGTTATCGTTTTATCTATCGCGGGAAGGAGACCCATCTCCACAAGGACTTGAAAACCGTTGCAGACTCCTAGGACGGGTTTTCCCGCTTCTACGAATTCTATCAGTTCATCCTCCATGGCGCTCTTCATCCTTGCCCCGAAGATGGCTCCTGCACGGATATAGTCGCCGGCGGAAAAACCCCCAGGGATCATCAGGATGTCGTAGTCGCTTAGTTCTCGTTTCTCATCTTCGGTTACGTCATCTCCAGTGAACTGCTTGAGGTGAACCTTCTCCGCTTTAGCTCCGAGCCTTTTCCAGACAAGGTGTGACTCCTCTTCACAGTTCGTTCCTTCGATCCTGAGAACGGCAACGTTTATGTCTTCGCGGTTCAATTTATCGTCCAGGAAAGGGTAAAACCATCAGCATAATAAATATTTTGTAGACCTTAGAACAGAAATTATTTAATGATGGACAATATACCTATGCCATCATTTTGGGGCCATGGGGTAGCTTGGTCGATCCTTCGGCGTTTGGGACGCTGGTACCCGAATTCAAATTTCGGTGGCCCCACCATCCTTTTTACTCTAGAACATCATCCATGCTGGAAAGTTTCTCACTGACCTTCTTTTTGTGTTCTTCTAAAATCTCGTCCGGTCTTTTAGGTGTGTCGTACACATCGTACATCTCTCCCCTTTTGATCATGATCTGATATTCCTTACTCTTCCAGTTCAGATGCGTCCTGATCTTCGATATCTTTTCGATGATCGCCTTGTCCACTTCGTCCACTACTTCTGCTGGGTCGCCCTTCACGACTGAGTTGTCCGGGATTTTTGTTCCCGATTTGATTATTGACCCGTTGGTGACCAAGACGTTGTCTCCCAACTCCACGCCCGGCATGACCACTGCGTCCATGCCCACGAAGGTGTTTTTACCCAACCTACACCCTTCCAATCTTGCTCCGGGTGAGATGAAAGAACCTTCGCCTATGTTGACTTCCCGGTCTTCTGTAGATTCGATGGAAGAATTCGGCATCACGTAAACGTCGTTATCGAGATGAACCTTTGATTTATCCGCATCGATGATGCTGCCCGGCCAGATACCGCATCCCTTTCCTATCTCTATCTCTCCCACCATCTTCGCAGTCGGGTCGACGAAGTAATTCATCTCGCTATCGTCGTTATCAATTATCTTTTCCAGTTCTTCGGTCATCAGATTGATAGTTATCTTCATTGTTAAATATGTTTTGGAATCTAGAAATTATTCGCTTTTTATGTCCCGCATAGAAGAGTTTAGATGGTGCGGGTTCGCTGAGTCGGAATTGCAAGAATTCCTCCTGCCGGGATTTTATTCAGAATTACTCCTTCCATTCATAATTCTAAAAATAGGTTTTTACCTCATGAACCCGAGTAAAATAGTGTAAATTTAACATGGATCATAGATACACAGAAGATTGTAAATGCGGGTGCTGGGATTTGAACCCAGGTAATAGCCTTGGCAAGGCTAGGTGATACCAAACTACACCACACCCGCAAGAGTGAGTGCTAACGAACTCTGAGGACAAAGCGGAACATGGTTCCGGTGATTGCCCCGCAGTGTGAAGGAGGGGGATTCGGAAACCGTTTTTTCCGATATCCACCGTATTACAGAATTAAATCTATGGAACAAACTGTTTTATAAATATTTTACCAAAGGATTCATTCGATCTTATCCAATTCTTGACGGCATTTCTCTGCCCATTCCTCTT
>JAWOBZ010000013.1:0-6238 GCA_046484045.1 Thermoplasmata archaeon
GAGTACGATCCTATGGATACAACAGAAGCAGCAGAGCTGGTAGCGAAGATGAAATCCATCGTACCTAAATACGTCCGCATACAGAGGGTTCAGAGAGATATACCATCTCCGATCGTGGACGCTGGAGTGAAGAAATCGAATCTGAGGCAGTATGCCAGGGAGGGATTGAAAGAGATGGGAGAAACCTGCGACTGCATAAGGTGCAGAGAGGTAGGGCACAGCGATATAGATGTAGATATGAGTAAAGTCGAGTTGAATGCCATTAAATATCTTGCATCGAAGGGAGATGAGTACTTCCTCGAATACGGAGATAACGACGTTATCATCGCTTACGCTAGGCTAAGGATCTCAGAAAAGAATCTACCAACCATCAGAGAACTGAAAGTTCTAGGAGAGATGACACCGATCAACGAAGAGGGAGATGATTATCAACACAGGGGTTTCGGTAAAAAACTAGTGGATAGATGCGAAAGTATAGCGGAGGAATACTCTGACAAGATCCGAGTCACAAGCGGTGTGGGTGCCAGAGAATACTATCGTAAATTGAACTATTCTCTGAATAAACCATACATGATGAAAAAACTTGAGTGATCAAACCGTTTTGTAAAGCCCTGGTCTTGGTTGATAGACTTCGTCGAGTTTTTCCAGCTTTTCTATCAAATCTTCCCCTTTATCTAGACCAAGAAGACCTACCGCCTTAAAGAAATCTTCTTTTTGGAATTCTCCGAGCTCAGATGTTAACACTCTAGCTATTATCAACAGCTTTTCTCTCTGGTCGTTTCCTGTTGATGCCTCATCAGCGGCTTTCTTGTACACCGATTTTTGCTTTTCCTCTTCCTCGGGGATCTCTCCTCTTCTTATCTGTGCATTTATCCGTCCAACAGCCCATCTGACTTCTTCCTGCGAATCAGAACTAAAATATATCTTCATCTTCTTGAGTTTCATCCTCTTACCACAGTGGGTGCATTCTGCTGTTTTATTCGTCAGGTCAACAGCCCTTGCGTAGTTGCATCCCGTGCAAACGATTATACCGTATCTTCCGGAGTTCATTCGAAATACACCAACACCGTTAACGCGCATCCGTACTTATTCTTCTTTACTTTTACCTTGGTTTTTGTAAGATGTGGTTCTTCTAACTTGACTTTTCGAGCTAATCCCATCTCTTTGGTTTTATAGATCAGGTCTTTAACGAATTTTTCATCGTCGATTTCATCTTGGTTTGCCGTATGTTCTGCCACGTAACCTCCCTTTCCATCTTTTCTAAATGTGTATGCGATACCTGCTGAAAGTTCTTTCCCACTCCCCGTGGAAACTGCTATGACCCCGGGTAAAAACTCCCCGATATCGTGGGGTATCGTATCGATCTTCTCGATGTCAGGTGGTAGAACTGAAGATACCTTGACTAGATTGATGTCTCCGATACCAGCGTCTATCATGGCGTTATCGAAGGCATTCATAAAAGAGATTTCGCTGAGGCCTATACCTTTAGTCACGGTGAATCTAGTGGGGTTTTCGAACATGAAGTGTTCTAGAGGCTGATTGTATTAATTATTTTGTTTTGTTGTTTACAAAATATTATATACTTTGTTTCATTATTTTATATTCGATGTCGGCTCTGATAGTTGCGCTGGTGATACTCGGTTTGATCGTATTCATGGTCATCCTATGGGCTGTCTGGCAGTTGGTCAAGTGCGTAGTGGTCATCATCCTAATAATCGTCATAATCGCTGCTCTTTGGTATTTCGGTGCTCTTTCTGGATTTAATTTACCATTTATAGATATAATTCAACAAATTTAATATACACATTACATGATTTTGAGCCCATGGGCTTAACCGAAGAGATGAAAGAGATAGCCGTCTTTCTCTACAAGATCCCTTTTATTAAATTCCTAGGGATCTCTGAGTTGACTATTATCGTATTGATTGGTGCGCATATATTCGCATCATCAGATTATCTTCTGTTTATCGATTATGCGCTATTACTGTTATTATTAGGAATAACCTTACTTTCCTCCCTGATGATAGTTCTCCTAAATTTTCGTTTCGATGGGATGGGTTTACTTGCTACAATGTTGATATTAGGTGGGCTGTCATTATTTTCTTTTCAGATCGAGGGTGCTTACGGATTGAAAAAGATACAGATCGTGAACATCGCTTTCATTAGTAGCTCGATATTGACAATCTTTCTAGGGATTTTCTTATTGAAAAAAAAAGTGGGTCTAATAAGCAGAAGGTCTTCTTTTTTCCTGGCATGGATATACTCAATGATATTTTTCATGTACTTCCCCATCTTGGAATTATATTATCCTAGAGGTGGTATTGGATACGGGGAGGTTAGTTCATTGGCGATTAGCCTAGGGGTATCCTTGATAGCTTTCCTCTCTTTGTATCGTATCTCCAAAGTTAAAGGTATGACGAATAAGTTCCTAGAAAAGGGAGACGTCAGAAGAGTTATCGGTGACCTTGAGGGGGCTGAGTTAAATTACAAGGAAGCGCTGGAATATTCTGAAAGCGCTGTTATAAAAACCAGACTTGGAGATCTCTACTTTCAAAAAGGAGAGTTGGACCGCTCTATCCAAATGTATAATCTATGTTTGGGTTTCATTGGGGATAGAAATTACAGAAGAGGAGCTATTTGTGCTCACTTCCTTGACCAGCAGGATATCGCCCTTCAACTTATAGAGAAGGCTATCAAGAAGGAAGAATCTCCTGAAAATCTGTATGTACAGGGTAGAATATTTTCTTCTCTGAATGAAGGAGTAAAGGAAAAGGAATCATACAAGGAATCTTTGGAATTAGACGATGATTTTTGGCCATCTCTAGAAGCCGTAGGTGATTTAAAAGGTGAGGAGGAGAAAAACGATTATTATATCCAAGCGCTTTCATCGGGAGGATATCAGCATTCGAAAAGGGATCTTCTCTTAAAAATAAAAGGTATAGGCAAATTCACACCTCTTTTTATCAATCCGGGTGACTTGAACGTGTGGGAAATGGAAGAACACGATATCGTTCCCGAAGCAATTATCCCGATGATAGAGGAGATAATGTACCTGATGAACATCGACGGTCCAGAGCTTTGGGAGAAAACATACGACATATTAGAATCTAGAAACGATATCGATGTATTGAACAAGTTGGAAGAAAGTGATGAAGTAAGACTTATGAGGATTGTATTGGAGTGCGCTCTTGGGAAGGAAGTGGATGGTGATTTGATAGATGAGATGGGAAGTAACGACCATAGAAACGGTGCATATTATTCCATGGGCATATCGAAGGGGATTCAAGGTAAATATGATGAAGCTCTGTATCACCTCAAAAAGATCAATTCTAGACATTTTAAGACCTTATCGAAGGCGGCCGAGGGATGCATACGATATATGATGGGGGAGTACAAGGCAGCTAGAGATGATCTGAGAACGGCCATAGCCATAGGATACGAGGGGGACGATATCAAAGAATCCATTTCCATAACTCTAAAAAAACTGGGTATCAAATCCTTGGATCATTTCTATCGGCATAAAAAATATGAAATGCCCATATCCCTTCTAATAACAGAGAAATGTGACATATTCGACGTTATAGAATTAGCATGCTATGGGTACATGAACAGATCCCACAGGCAGCTTCAGATATTGAGGAATAATTATCAGAACAAATATGAGATGCTCAACGGTCTATTAGTATTCTTCCAAGGGCGGTATAAAAATGTGATCGGTACATTTAATAATCTAATAGAACAAGATCCAGAAGAAACGGACTACTTATTCATTAAAGGTATTAGTTTGATCGGTTTAGGTGAGAATGAAAAGGCCCTCGTAGAACTCAACAAAGCGATACATCAAGGGGGTGCTGATCCGATATATCTCTTTTATAGAGGTGTCGCTCTTTACAGGCTAGGCAGAAAAAAGGAAGCCCACGATGATTTTAAAAGTGTCTACTATGAGAGACCAAGCTGGGAAAAAAATCTTTTCAATCTTCGTCTAACGAGGGGGCTGATAAAATAAAAATTATTGTGTTCCGTATCTTTCGTATTTACCTTCTTTGTGTTCGTCTCTCAACTTGTGATAGTGTTCGGCGTTCGCCTTCGTAACCTCGAGAAGAGCCTTATCTTGTTTCTTTACCTTGGCAGGTATCCCCATGGCTAAACTGTTATCCGGTATAGTCGTGCCTGATGTCACCACGGCGTTGGCTGCGATAATACATCCTTTTCCGATAACCGCTCCGTTCAAGATCGAGGCGTTCATCCCGATGATAGTATTATCTCCTATGGTGCAACCGTGAATTACGGCACTGTGTCCCACCGAGACATCCTCACCGATATGTGTAGAATTCTCACCGTCTACATGGATGACTACATTATCTTGGATATTACTTCCTTCACCGATCTCGATAACGTTCTGATCCCCTCTGATAACAGATTTATACCAAACGCTGCAGCCTTCACCCAAGATCACTTTTCCAATTATAACTGCATCATCAGCGATAAAACATGAATCTGGAACCTTGATTGTCATATCAAATCCCTCATATAGAAAAACCTTGATTATAATCTTATTCTTGGATTATGCCTCTTCCTCTGGTTTTTTCTTATGTGAGATAGATACCCTCTTCGGGAAGTAGCGCAGGAGTACTATATCACCTATCGCATTGACCCACCTGAAGGGTACGTTGACGCTCTTTGAATCTTCCACTAAGAGAGGGTTGGTATCTCCCACAAATATGCCGTCTACCTTCCCATCTTCTAGATCCATCACTACATTATTCACTGTTCCTAGGAACATGCCCGACTTCGTATAAACCTGAAGGCCAATCATTTCTGATACTTCTTCCAACATTGCAATCGATTACCGTATATCATATTGGATTTTAAATCTTTTTCCATCGAAAACGTCGATTTAATGACAAAATATTGATAAACCTGCAAAAATTTTATAAACCACTGTTTTTCATAAAAAAACGATGAGGGAATGTCCTTTATGCGGTAACGAGATCATTCGAGGGAAATGCACCAAGTGCGAATATGAACCGAAGGATAAAACCTACGGTGACGGGAGAGACAAGGATATGGAGGTCAAATCCGAGAGAAAGCAGTATTCACAGGAGAGAAGAAATAAGGAACTCACACAATCTCTGGTGACGTTAGAATCGGCACTCCTTTACGAAAGGAACATGCAGGATACCTTTTCACTGCTATCCGCCAGTTTGACAATACTCAGTCTGCCTTTGAAACTTCAGCCCGACCAAGACATCGATTTGAACAAAAAGGAAAAAAAGCTCATCAAGATGTCGGACAGGATCATACAGCAGTATCGTTCTAACGGAGGAAACGGATACGAAAGACCTGAGATCTACATCAAGTTGGGTAACGCACACTTTTTCTGCGGTGAGTACAAGAAAGCTCTAGAGTACTACGACATGGCACTGAGGGGGTACCCCAGGCACAAGATAGCGACCTACAACAAATCACTAACTTTCTTTTCACTGAAAAACTACGAAAAGAGCCTAAAGGGATTGAAAAAAGTTTTGAAGATCAATCCAGACGATAAAGAAGCGAGGTACCTTTTGGAACTAGTTGAACAGATGAATGTTTGAAACCGCTAGCTGCCGTCTGCTTTCTAAATCTAAAGACCGTTTGATTTATAAGACTAAAATCATTATGTATCTTCATGGAGAAATTGAAAGGTCTAGACTTAGAGGGGAAACTGGTGCTAGATGCAGGTACCGGTGCCTGCAACATGACTCTGTTCCTTGAAGAATGGGGTGCCCGGGTAGTATCTATAGACTACAGAAGGGAACGGCAGTTGGATTGTAAAAAGAAAACAAAATATGCCCAATTCGTCACCTCCGATTTGAGATATCTCGACTTCATCGAGGACCAGGCTTTCGACCATGTGATCTGCAATTTTCTGATCTCTGCACTTTCGGAGAAGAAAGACCTTCTGATATCTATGGTTTTTAGACAATTCCACAGGATCCTCAAGAAAGACGGTATGCTTGTTATCATAGACTATTATCCCTTCGAAGAGGATTCGTGCCCATCTCACTGCCACGATCTTCAAGTAGAGTTATGGAGACTTGAAAACGCAGTCTCAGAACTGCTTGGAGAGGGCCACCTAGAAGAGTATCCACCCGAATCTCTTGAAATGGAGTTACAAGCTCTGGGTTTCTGTGAAACGGAAATCTCTATCCTTTTGAAAAAAGTCCCGTGGCCAAACGATCTTCTACGAGAACATGAAG
>JAWOBZ010000030.1:0-5313 GCA_046484045.1 Thermoplasmata archaeon
CAGAGAGATGTACGTGATCCCACTTTACGCCGGGCTGACCTTACAAAAGATCGCTCTCGTAGATCCAGTGAACTACACCGACGAACCGGTGATCGCCGGTAACGTTACCAACGCCGTTAACAAACTCGGTGAAGACACTTCAGGTGTAAAGTACACAAACGAAACCATCACGGCGGAAGGGATATTCATAGACGAGGATAATTCACACATATATCACAACGACACCATCTACCACATAACCAACGAGGATCTCCAGTTGGGGAATCAGAGCAGGGAAGAGGACCTGATAGAGTTGAACCTAGCTGATTCTATCTTGTCATCGGGAAATCAGCCAAGACTGGTTCTCACCTACAGGAACGATAGGGTCGTGGATGTGAAGATAGAGAGGGATTGAACGTTTTCAAGCCAGCACGATGACCTTCTTGGCACCCAAACTCTCGATCACGTTCTTGGAGATGTCTTCTTCAAGAAGATGTGGCAGCATACCTTCCTCCGGACCGTGTATTATCACGAGATCTATGGACATGTTCTCGAATTCGTTGATTATCTCTTCGGATATCTTGCACCCTTTACGAAGATGGACCTCTGTAGGAACATCTATGGTGTCCGTAATGTCCAGTATGCTGGAGGCGTACTCTTTTGCCTGCATTTTCTTGCCTTCCCTGAGAGATTCCAAAAAGTCTGATTTCTCCTTTATACCGACGGTGGCATCGACCACCTCGTGGGTCTCCTCTTCTTTTATTATCTTAAGGACGATGATCTTATCCGGTTTCTCTTTTTGGATGATATTTCTTATTGTTTTTTGGTTCTCTGGAGAGTATTTTTCTCGATAACTCGCTATCATCATGGTTTTTACGTTGTTTCCGGCCTTGTTTTGAACGACCCTATCTTCTTCCATGCAAATCCTCCATATAATTCACTACCATAGACCCAGCAACCTCCACCATCCTAGACCGATGGTCATGAATGCTATTAATCCAATTATATTCAATATAAGACCTCCTTTGATGAAATCCTTGGTATCTAGATAACCCGTGGTGTAAACCAACGCCGCACTGGGCGTACCGACAGGGAACATGAATGCGAATGCACTTGCCAAAGCGATCGTGTATACGGGTATTATAACCGAGAAACCTATGCCCATCATCACCGTTATCCCTATGGGAAGTATGACAGCCGTGGTGGCTGCGTTGCTCATCACGTTAGATAAGAAGATGGCAAGGACTGCAAACAATGCCAGTACTACGATGGGATTTTTACCCACAAAATCTACGAGTATTTTGGTTATCAAGGAAAGTGTACCCGCTTCAGAGAGTATCAATGCCAGCGTGATGGCCCCGCCGTACAGGAACAAGGTGCCCCAGGGAAGACTCTCCGCTACATCGTCCCACGTGATGGTTTTCGTAACGGCTATGAAAACGGTGATCAATATCGCGATTACACCCATCCCGTACATCTGGCCCCATAGAGCCCACCCGAGAAAAGCCATCACCATAAACAATATAGCCTTCTGCTCGCCGAAGGAGATCTCCCCGAGTTCTTCGACTTCGTCCTCTATCTGTCCCTTTATATTACTCATATCGATATCCTCTATCTCGAATACCCTGGTAAGGACCACATAGACCATTATGGTCATGAAAACGACCAATGGGATAGCGGCTATGAACCAATCGACGAAGGAGATGTAATTTCCAGTTTCTTGATAGTATATGCCGATGGCCAAGGGGTTTCGAGCACCGCCCAACAGGGTACCCATACTACCTACACTGGTACCGTATGAGAGGGCAAGCAGGCTCGCTTTAACGAAGTTCGAGTCGAATATGTCCTTTTTGTAAGCGGAAAATATGCCGAGAAGTATCGGTATGAAAAGGGCCGCTACACCGTGAGCGGGCATGGTCATGGAAAGCATGGAACCTATCAATGTGATTCCGAGGATGAATCGTTTGGGCGAGTCGCCGAACCGCCTCAGGATAACGAGGGCGATCCTCTTGTGAAGGTTATGTTTTTGAACGGTCAATGCCAAGATAAAGGCTCCTAGAAGAAAGAACACGGTCGATGATGCGAAACCGAAAAATGCTTCTTCCGGGGCGAATATACCAAGCAGTACGGATGCTGATATTAAAAGGAAAGTCGTGAATATGTATGAGATCGGAGTAAGCAGCCACATGTAAACCGCTAAGAATAAAAATGCGAGTCCGTAGTATTTCTGAGGGTGAGGAGTGTATAGATAAGAAAGTAGGACCAGCACTGAGAATAATGCTAGACCCAATGTAGCCTGGAAGGCATCTCCTTTTATAAACTCCAACACACCTTTTTTCATGTATCTTCCTCAGAATTACATGCCCAGATTGAGATATACCTATAAAAATGTTGAGAATTGTTTGCATGGTTGTACATGCATGTACACAAACATCGTAATCTTTATATACAGAATATATATTCTCATTGGATTGTTGATCAATATGGGTGAATCCGAAGACAGAAAGTACGATACCGGAGACCAAATTCATTTCATAGTAACCAAGGGGTTTTGTGACGAAGCAAACGAATTCGCTAGTTTCTGTGAAGAAAATTCTATCAATCTCTCGACTGCCATTAGAACGGCGATGGTAGAGTGGATGGAATCGAAAAAGAAAGGGGATGAAGTTGGATCTGCAGAGAAAGATACAGTCGTTAAATCCTTGACTAGAAGATATGAAAGGGATGTTATGAAAGAGGTGGTCCGATGAAGGAGATCATGTGTAAGACCTGCATGTGTGGAGATCCAGCTGTGGGTAAGACGTCACTCGTGAGAAGGTTCGTCACCGGCCACTACAATGAAGAATACAAGTCCACCTTGGGTACCGTGGTTTACAAGAAGAACGTTCAACTAGAAACGGTAAATAGAGAGATGAAGATGATGCTGTGGGATATATCGGGACAGGCGGAATTCCAACGTGTCCACACATCAGCATTCAAGAACTCGAACGGTGCTCTCGTAGTTTGCGATTTGACGCGAAAGGATACGGTAGAAAACATTGGAAAATGGATAGATAATTTAAAAGATACACGGGGAAAGGACGTACCTATCATCATCCTGGGAAATAAATACGATATGATCGAGGGAAATACCGACAGGATGCACGCTGTGAGTAAGATGATCGAACCATACCCGTATCCACTCCTCTTCACCAGCGCCAAAACGGGTAAGAACGTGAATAAAGCTTTCCAGAGATTATCTGAAAACATTTACGAGGTAAACAATGGACACGATGATTTTGACATGGCCAAGTACAAAAAAGACTTCGATAGCGAGATACCTCTCCCACAGGAATTCGAAGATTCCGGTGAATTGATAGACTATCTCATGGAGAGTTTCATCAAGCAATTGGGAGATTACGAGATGGGTATGCACATGTTCAGAAAACAGATCGACGATGAAAATATAGACGTGGAGAATCTCACCAGACCGCAGGCCGAAAAACTCGCTAAAAAGCTCATCAGTATCATCGAAAAGAATAAGGGCGGCCAAAAGTCGACGGAGCTTCAAAGAGATCTGAAAAGGGCTTGTCAGAGATGGAACCGGTGGTAATATGGGTGAATACATAACGAAAGTGGTCATGCTGGGCGACCCTGCAGTTGGTAAGACGTCACTCGTTAGACGATTCGTTGACGATATGTTCGACGACAAATATATCAGCACGGTGGGAGCAAAACCGTCCAAAAAGGTAGTCGAGATCAATAAAGATAATATCACGTTGATGATATGGGATATCGCAGGGCACAGCTTGGTTCCCTTACATCCTGGTTACTACGCAGGAGCAAAAGGTGCTTTGATAGTTTGTGACCTGACAAGAAGACAGACTCTGAACGCCGTAACTTGGTGGCATTCGCTGCTTCACAAATGGGCTGGGGACATACCCACGAAGATACTGGCAAACAAAGCCGATCTAGACGATTGGGAATTCGAATTAGATGACATAAAACACGAAAATATGAAACCTCAGTTGACCAGTGCTAAATCGGGTGAGAACGTGGAAGACGCCTTTCATGAACTGGCAGAGATGGTAGTATATGGACGATGACAGTGGGTATTTTATACTCCATACCCAGATGATCAAGTGTTTGCAGGACGATTTGATCGACATACTGGGAGAGGACATAACGAGTAGTGTCCTTTTCAGATTCGGATTTAAGAGTGGGAGCAAAACTTCCGAGAACATGGGCTTGAGGGCTTACGGGAACGGCGCCATCGATTACTTCGAGGAGATATGGATGCAGTCCGGAGTCGGTAGAACATTATCGTGTGAAGAAGTGGACGGTGGGTTTCAGATAGTTATGGAGGAGACCATCGAATCCATGCATGAAGGAAAGGGATGTGACTTCACTAGAGGTTTTATTTCAGGTGTCATAACGCAGATGACCGGTTTACCTTACTACTGCGAGGAAGAAAAATGCGTCTCTAGAGGAGACGATAGATGTGTGTTCAGAGTAAAGGAAGACGGTTCAGAAGAGAGTGAATGATAGATGAAAAGTGATACGAGGAGGTCATTGGTACAAAGACTGTATGTTTCTCTTATAGTACTGCAGCTCTTCATATCCATCTTCGTTAACGTTTATGCTGGAGGACCTATCGATTTAGAGGGTGATAGTGAACTCCGTCAGCAAACAGAATACTTTCGGGCAGGGAACGGAACCGTGAATAAAACGTTCTACCTCCACGACGACGGCGCCTACAACAGCACGGACAACTGGGATATATTGAACACGACATTACCGATGAATGTAACGAACACGGATTACGACAACGGGGGGTATAATGGTACCGTGATAAACAAAAAGAATGCTGCTAACGATGATAACAAATTCCAGTGTTGGAACGTGACACTAAATTTAGCTGGGGACTTCAGGATAAAGGGAGATGTGGTTATAGATATCTGGATTAGAGCAGATAACAATCCAGCCTTTTCATTTAATATGAGTGCAAATTTAACAGATAGTAACGATACACTCATAGGAAGAAGCTACTATGAGAATACAACGTGGCCATCCCAATGGACCCAAATCACATTCACTATACCCCATGTGGACTACAACGTGTCTAAAGGAAACTACTTCTATTTGAGAATATCAAGGACGGATACACGTCCCCAATCTACATACATCATGTACGATAACTATACTTGCCCCTCGAGGATCACCATCCCCACGACTACGTACGTGAACGTCAGCGATACCAGCTACCACGATACCACCGATTCACTAAGAGATCCGCCTGTATTTTCTGCAGGCGAAGATGTGACTATCAAAGCGAACGTGACCGATCCGATAGGC